>CP046178.1:715004-1037507 GCA_014075255.1 Gammaproteobacteria bacterium | reverse complement strand
TTCTTAGCATTGAAGTGTAATGATGAATAAGGGTCAATCAAGTTAAGAAGAATGGCAATTCAATGCAAACGATGAGCAACACATCAATATATTTCGTTAGCCTAATGTCTTGTGGAACTATTGTATGCGTTGTTTTTGAGGAATAGAATTTATGTACGCAAGAGTATAGATTAAAACATACAAGATACAGAATAAATGTTAATGATGGAACATCATAGTAAGCAACATAACTTTTTTATTGGTTAGGAAGCAGTGTTTGCATGGCATTTTAGTATTACTACCTGGAATACCAGAATACGTTCAACGTTTGAGAAAATATCTCTCCATAAGAGCAGGGGCATAGATAGTGATTATTTCCCATTGCGGGGTCTCCGATAGGTTGGCCTCGCCTTTTTAAGGGGTAAGCAATGAAATGCATATGCTTAGTATATATAAAGGGAAGATTAGAATTAGAGCGTTGTAGCTTTATGCAATTGAAATAAATTATTGTAAGTACATTTAAATTGTCTCTTTAAATGCCACCAGTTCTTGAAGTTAATAGCTGATTTATTGTCATTTGTTTAATTAGAATTTAAAAAGATTTTTGCAAGTTCTTCTTTTTTTCAGTTCCTCTTTTTGGTAATTATATTATGGATCATGAGAAAAGTTTTATACCAATTAAGTTAATGAAAAGAGATTTTGCAAATTTAATTAGGCGAGGTTTTAATGAAGTAAATCGAGTCACTGCGTACTATGCGGTCAGATGGATTAGATACTAGTGCATTTTGTGACTGCCAGAGTGCTGTTATCCCTCCTAAGAGGAGTAATGGTCCGAGTCCAGCGTCCGCCAACCTGCGCTGGGCTCACTTTTAAAGAGTTTGTTTGGTGGCAATTTCATTAACATTTTTAATAAACATTTTCTGCAATTTTTCTTTATTTACTCTAAGCGCTTGCCTTAACCATAGGTTCATAGTTTTAAAATACAACTTAATTATAACAATCTTGCTAGAGGGATAAACTGGTGGAACTGACTATTCAGCAGATAGCAGATAAAGCGGGCGTAACCGTAGCCACGCTTCGCTTTTACGAAAGAAAAAGTTACTTATGCCGGAAGGCAGAAACGAATCTAACTATTGTATTTATAACAAAGTATCTCCGCTTAAGAAGAACTAATGAGCAGTGCTATATCCGTTATTAGCATACTGATTAATGTCACGTCACACGCAGACGACATTGTAAATGTATACCTCAATGCAAACTATTTTTTTATTTTGTGAAGTCGGTACTTGACCCTTATGTATGGTGTAACCTGAATAATGCATCTTGTGATTAAGTGTAATTAAATTAGAGATCAATCAAAAAATTATGAAAGATAAAAATCCAATGCAAACAATATTCAGCTTGTCGATATGCATCGCTAGCTTATGTTTAGTGAGCCTGTTGTATATGTTGTCTGAGAGAAATCTTTTTTCGTCTGTGTATTTGCTTTATATCGTGAGTTGCTTAGGCTTTTATATTTATCTTCGAATACAGAAACTATGATGGTGTGCTGTTTTTTAATTGCATATGGGAATTGTGGTGGAAAGTAGTGAAACAGGTAAAAAAACAAACCATGAGTGAGATTCTCACTCTTTAGTACACAGTTTTGTTGTTTTAATTGGATTGTAACTGTGTTCTATATTTGCTATTTTTTCGTACATTTGACAATAAGGTATAGAGTTTAAGGAATACAAAAGCATGAAACAAAACTTGCAAGATTCAGAAATAAATGTTGATGAAGATAGTTTTCGTAAATTTAATAGACAAACAACTAATACATATAATTGTTTAGTAGCTGAAGTTGTTGAATTGAAAAAAATTGTCTATGAAACAAGAAATACACAAAAACACACTTTAGGATTTGTAAATGAGGTATTTGGAATAATAAGTAGAAGACAAGTAATTCAAGCTATCATTTCTAGCGCCTTAGTTTTTGTCGGTGTAATTATCTTGTTGGTAAATTATTTGTAACGAGAATATGGATGAATACAATATTACTTCAATTGACGATGTGCCTATAATTGCGTGGCATATACAACACCACGGTACTTTTTTATTTACGTATTCCATGGACAAGGATATAGCTTATATCTTTTTAATCTCATCAAGATCTGTTGGAGTTTTTCTTGGTCCGGCGGGTCTTTTAGCAGGATTGCTTGCTGGAGGTAAGAAGAAACAAATTACCTTTGTATGTAAGTTTAAGGATGGAAGAAAGTTCTTAGCCACTGTACCTTCTAAAGTTTATATGGAGATTTCGGCGTCGGTTTTCTAATCTTACTTCGCAAATCAATTATCATCTTTGTCAAACTCAAGTCGAATTTTTGATACACCAATCTCACTAAAGTAAACAAACTTTCGAGGATACTTATGAGGCAGCTGTAGGGGGAGTCCGCAACTAAATGCGGACTATTGGATGAAAACATATAAACAGATTGTCAGCTATAAACGTCTTCGAAGTGAACCTGCTTGGAAACTGTTGGCGACAGACAATGCTCCCGCTACATTAGCGCTGCTTACAACTTACTTTACTGGAAAAAGAACGTCGTCTACCTAGTTCTATTTTACATGAGCGCATCAATCGTGAGCTGAAGCAATTGAGAGCCTATGGAGAATATTTACCCCAAACTGCACAAAGCTATATCAGTAAATGGTTATCGTCGGGCTTTTTAGAACGATCTTATGAGCCACAGGCAAGTGAAGAAATGTATGAGCTTAGCGCGCCAGCGGCCCAAGCCCCAGAGTAGCCCCGCTAGGTCCTCATATCTAAGTTTTGGCAGAAGTAAAGCATTAGAGATTGATGGCGACCTGATGCTGGTTTGTTTAAATTGTTTACGAAAAGTGAGGAAAGCAAAGTGAATAAATTGATAATGCTAATCTTGACCGTTCTATTTTTTTTGTTTGGTAGCAATGGCGGCAGCGACGAAGGCGGTCCGACTGTAACGAATTTATGTGATCCTAACGATGACTTGGTTTTGCAAGGTCTGTATGAAATAACCTTTAATCCATTTGTTAATGATGATCTTGTTGTGGATGGTCAGCTATTAGTTACTGAAGATTGTAAATTTATAACCATGGTTAATGAAAACCAAGAAGAACTTTTTGCATACCGATTAAACTTTGGCGAATTCACATTACAATTAGTGGATGATCTTGTGCTTTGGGCTGTATCGATGCGTCCTTACACTGATGTGAACGACAACGGGGTTCTTTTAAGAGATTTGGAACTTAGAACTAATGAACCTTTAGTTCTCACAGATCAAGGTAGTTTTGTATTTAATGCCGACGCAATAAATGTCGATGTGATTAATGAAATCGGTGAATTCCTAACGCTTTTAAAGTTACCGCAGGAAACGATTAATCCAGATGATATTGATATCTCAACCGATCTAATACCCGCGCCTTT
Source organism: Gammaproteobacteria bacterium (assembly GCA_014075255.1). Taxonomy (NCBI): domain Bacteria; kingdom Pseudomonadati; phylum Pseudomonadota; class Gammaproteobacteria; species Gammaproteobacteria bacterium. The sequence goes on along the minus strand of CP046178.1, from coordinate 1,034,086 downwards.
GTTTAATGCGGTATTTGCTAATGTATCGTTTACTGCACCTCTGGTCAGAAGTGTAAATACTCAATTAGTTTATAATGCACCACTTAATGGCTGCACATTTAGAAATACGTTTACTGATCGGGTGGATACCAGTATTTATAATATTGGCGGCCTCTTTCTTGGTTGTGGTGATTTGGATAGTAACTTTAATGGCTTGGCTAACTTTGGCCGCAATAATGGTTGGCTTTATTTTATTGCTGCTGTTGAAACTAATGATGGCTTGATGGCTAGTGCATTTGCAATGCGAGAGGTAGAAGTGAATGAGTAATACAAATTACGTAATTTGGGAAGATACCTCAGAAGTTCTTTGTATAATGGACCTAGGACCATGGTATCAAGCCCGTGCGATGAACACTGTTAACGAAGGAGTATCAATACGAAAACACTTTTCTCACTAATATTAACGATCACGCTTACAGGTTGCGTGAGCATGATTGTTTCGAGCTTCATTATGGATGCGGATACTAATGGAGATAAATATGTAGATAAGGCTGAATGGGATGCTGACTTTGATTACCGCAAAAAGAGTAAGCCTGAACTAACTCGTGAAGAACACGAGGCAATCTTTCAAGATATGGACCTCAACAAAGACGGTCGTTTGAATAAGGAAGAGATTTTGGAGTGGGCTGAAAAGGCTTAGGAGTTCTTACATGAAAACACTTATTACAGTAGTCATCAGTTTATTTGTTATAGCTGAAGCTATGCATCATACATTGGCTTATCTACCCAGGCTTGATTGCAGAGCCCTTGCTTAATCCTGAAAATGTTAGCACTACATTATGGGTCGGTGCGGTACACTCGTTGGTCTGGGTGCAAACAAGTTTAGCTGCCTTCGCTAATGGCAGGCTCAGTAGATATAAAAGAAGTTGCGGCTATTTTGCTAGAAGAGAGTGAAGGAATGTGTCTCGACATTCTGCTGCAAAAACACTCACCGCAAAACATTCGCACCAAGTACGGCCCGATCCTGCGCAGACATTTGGTACATGGCGATATTGATATCATCCAAAACCATTTAATTCTGCAGAAGTTCAAACCTATTCTGTTTCGTTACTCCCATTCAGAAGTAAATACACAAGCTCTAGCGTTAAATGTAAATCTATTTTGGTTAGAACGTATTATATTTAATGGCATTGAATTTGGCATGCCACCGAACACCACAACACCCACCAAGAAAAAGAATAGAGCACCTCGCAAAATTAAAGTTAAAGAAACTAACGCTAAGCCGAAAAAATTTATCGATCAATGCATGTGCGTACATCAAGGCTCGCAGTTTTCTAGGTATGACTTTATTAAGTTTCATGTAAACTATCTGGGCGGTGCTCATCTGAGTAAGCCAGCCGAAGATCAATTAAGATTAAGAGAAACCGTTGCTTTTGATTGTGAGACGCCCGGAAACATCAAAATATTGATGGGAGCTGGAATTCTACAAGCCAAAATGGATGACCAACGCAGACGACATATCTATGAGCTCGCTGATCTTGTATTACTCGACACTGCTCTACATTTCTGCAAAAGCGTTGTGAAAAGACAAAAAGATATTAGCCAACTATCATCACAGTGATTAAGGCGTGCTTTTAAGTATTCGTAATCTTAACTCGTGACGCTTGCTAATCGGTTGGGGTCGCGAGTTCGAATCTCGTTTCCCGCTCCAAAAAGCTATCCTTAAATCAAGCATTTATTCTCTCCTTGCTAACACCTGGATTCTCCCTGGGATTAGGAATGGGGTTAGGTTCACTCCTGAATTATAGAATTATCAGGTAAAGACAGCCGCCAGATTGTCGAGATTGTTTACAAGAGGCCCGAAGACTTCAAGAGGTACAGCACGGGGATTGTTGGGATCCTGATATAGAAACTATTCGTGTTAATCAATTCTTAGGCACGATATCCAATCTCCTTAAAGATTCTTTACTGTGTGATGAGATCAAAGATGTTTGTCTATTTGCTATGCAAATTACTGGCAAGCAGGTCAAAGGAGTTTACTCATGATGAAATTCTTTGATGCAGTAGGCAGCGTGATGTTTTCGTTTTTGTGGGTGGTGTTTTTGATCGGCTATGGGGCGGGCTTTATCTTTGATCATCATCATTGTCCTTAAGTTCGCTGTAAATATTTAAATTTCATTTATCGCAGATATTCCCTTATGGGTGTAATGAGTGGATAAAGGTTTGGGTCTAGATTTTTAGGAATTTAGACTTATTCTAAATTTAATGACAATTTGGTCACATTTTGAACAAAGTGTGACCAAGTTCACAAAAAACATGGATGTTGGACCTAGGTCTATAGCCACAAAGTACTTGCGGTTGTACCTGCGTCTAACGCTTTAATTAACAACTTCAATTGTTTCCAAGAGAAATGGTTATGTTGAAAGGTGGCATTTATGAAATTGATGAAGCGTGGCCAGATTGCCGTAGAGCTTGGTATTGGCCGAGATACATTGCTCGTGTGGGAGCAAGCTGGATTACTTTCTCCTGGACGCAACGATGCTGGACATCGGATGTATGGGGATCTGTGTTTTGCCCGATGTCGATTTATACAAGCTTCACAAGCATTAGGGTTCACCTTAGAGAAAATCAAACGTGTATTGGAATACTCTGAGACTACACACGCAAAGGAGTTTGTGAGGTTGGAAGCACTGACACGACTAGAAGAGATCAGTGTAGAGATAGATCAGATGAAGGAAAGTCGTGCAGTGTTGTTGGAGATCATCAAGATTTGTGATGGGGATCCAACTTGTGAGTGTGAGTTTATGAATTACCTATTCTCACATATCAAGCATGAAGCGCATTTGAATATTGTACAAGGCGGTAAACGATAAAAAAATAATCAAACACATGAAGGAATATATATGGAGGCAGCTACATTAAAACATCGAATCTATAACCCGGTTGGTTTTCGAGGATTAGTGGACCTGCATTTAGAAGCCAACAAGCAGCGACCTATACATGGACGCGAGCTAGAGATCTTGGAGATCTACCTACACAAACAAGGGGGCGGTAATGGAATGCATAAAAAATGTGTGGACGCGATTATTCGCTTTCGCAAAAAGCAATCTGAAACCACTCAGTATTGTAGTGCTAGTGCTCATGCTTCAAGCATGCTGGCAGGTAGCCAGTCCAGATGAACCGGGAGTGATCACCGACTTTGCTGACACGGGCGAAGCCCGCTGTTTTTCGCAAGTGGTGCTCGTCTCCATTGTGAATGGAGATGCGCTCAGATTGAGCGACATCCCTACAAGTTATAGCGTGCATCGCTCCATTGTGAACCAAGCATTCATTAATGATGTGAATAACGATGTAGATAAAACATTACCGGTGGGGGTGATGTTTGGGGTGAGCTTTCCCATCAATACATCCTTTGATGTGGTGAGTGCGTTCTTAGCCCCCGATCCCCCGGCTAACACCGAGAAACTAAACAACGACGCCAACAATGAATACGTGGAACTGCATCTAACTGATGTGGAGAACGTGCTCTACATAATTACAAAGAGTTTATATGATGAAATTGTACAAGACTGTGTTTAAACCGCGTCCCCAGCCATGGTATGACCCACAAGAAATTACCGTGGTCCGAGCCTGTCTAGCCCCAACCCTGAGCAGGCTCATCTTATTACTTCTCTTGTGTGCAACAACCCTCCATGGCGAGGATGCACAAGATGAGATTGATCCAGAACAGCTCACACCGATCATGCCAGATGAAGTGTTGCCCGCGAATAAGCCTGATAACAATCATATGAAGATGATGATGGAGGTCTGCAAAGATCAGATCGTCTCCATGATGCTTAACGGCATCGAGATCCCAGACACTGGCATCCTGCAAGACGTCGATCATTTTATATTTATGTGGGATCGCACTATTAAAACCAGTAACGATGAACAAGACGCTACCAAAATCAGTGCACATTGTTATGTGGGTAAAGAGAAAGGGGACATCACCAAGTTGCTCATAGATGGCATACAGGTGATCTAGGTTGTAATTACCCTCAATTGGGGAGGAGAGACTATGAAAGTAAAAAACCTATCGATGATAGGTTGGTTGTTAATGATATGGATATTAGGAGTATCACAAGGACATGCTATACCAACTGTCACCATTGATCGCGCCTTCGAGCAGCAAGGTAATGCGATGAATGTCACCATACGCGTGAGTGTACCGGCCGGTGATCCTGTCACCTCGGGACAATTCAGAGCCTTTATGTGGTTCCGTCCTGGCACCTTCAGCACCGATGAAGGCGTGCTGGATCATATTGATACTTCACGTAAATACTTTAATTTTAATACACCACCGGGAAACACCTCGGCTACCACGTTTGTGATTCGCCTTGCTGATCTTGGACCCTTTGCCAGTCCTGTCTATGGTCAGCACTTCATCATGCAACTGAATCCAGATAGCGGGCATGAAGGCGCGTTCACCCCGGTGGCACAATACGCTACGGTATTGAATCGAAACCCAGGGACCACGGTGTATAACCCTAACAATCGATGTGCATGTCAGTATCCAGCTTTTTTTTGTACTGCCTGGAAACCCCCGACGGGTTGTTCGGGTTCACCCTACACCGACATCACCAAGGTGTGTCAGGCAAACACCTGTGAGGGTGAGTCTGAGGTATGCAGTAATAATGTAGGAGTCGTCATCAGACGCGAATGCTTACCAGACTGTGCAACGATCTGTGAGAACTATGTGCAAGAGCATCCTATTGATGCACCTACACTTGCCTGTGAGTTTCCTGCCTTTTTCTTAAAATCCAGACGTACCTGCATGCTGCCACCGTTCCCAACGGATGATAACGATCTCGCAGGTAAAGACATGGATGCCGACGGTATTCGTGATGATGCAGAGTTCTCCATCATTGGACACACCCAAAGTTTACCGGCACGGATTCACTATGCAGAGATGGCCAAAGGTTACCAAGCATTGCTTTCCTCTCCCGGTGTACCGGTGGTAACACAAGCGGCTGAACGGATCATCTCAAGCAAAGAGGCATGTCTTGAAGGCATGACGGAGCTTGGTGATGTACGTGGTTCTGACTTCTTGTTGCCTCAAGTATTGAACAACCCCGTTAGAAGTCGTGCGTATTGGAGTCATCTTCAATCACAACATGCAACACTCGCGGAGGTACCGCCACCGTGTCAGTAAGAGTGATCCTATTGATGTTGATAACAAGCTTGCTCACAGCTTGTGCGCCTCGTCTTGCAATGGATGTCATTACTAATCGTTATGTCATCGACATACACGAGGACCATGCAGACCTTGGCAAAAAGATTTGTTTTGTTAAAGAGGTCAAAGGCTACAACCAAGGAAGCAGACAGATCCTAGGTGGCCAAGACGATCGCTTGAAGGACTACAAATATATTCCTGGTTATCAGTATCACATTGAGGATCACGACTTCGTCGTGACACGTAAAGACGTATTCAAAATTATTGGCGTGGTAGACATCACAGCTAAAGGACTCGCAGAGTCTTTCGGTGGTGACTCACGCTTTACCATTTACCTTAAAGATGGCGAGAAGTATCTCGCATCAGGAGGCTATTATTATGAAACAGATAAAAGGTGCAGCGCTGCTACTGGTACTAGCAGCACTGCTATCACCGTCGATCTGCATAGCAAATCTTAGTGACGTTCAAATCTATTATATCAATGGGATTCAAACTAAAAAGGCTAAAGCAGATAGAGTCCCAGGCAAGCTAGATGTCATGCATGGCAGGCCGGCAGGCAGCACTCGCTTGCTCCACAATGCTACGGCTGGCGTACCGCTTGGATTACTAAGCGATCTATGGGAGTCGGATGCAGTAGTCACCGAGGCTACCCGTGTCGGCATGAAACCCACTACCTATTTCTGGGGTGTGTTTTACGGCACGATTAAAGTAGTCCCCACTGCGATCCAAACGCTGTTCCAAGCATTACAAGGCCAAATTGCCTCACTGCCCTCTAGTGCCACCATCGATGTGGAGCGTTGGATGGGCATCATTAATGCTGGTCGTACTGCAAACCCCTACCAGAAGATCCTGCTAGTGGGTCACTCAGAAGGTACGGCTTATGTGAACCTTGTGTATAACCGCATGGCTCAAACTGAAGTTACGAGCAATACGGAAACCAATAACTGCACGCAAGTGTTTCAGATGGCGAGCATCACCCCCACGGTGGCCAATGGTGGTCGCTATGTGACGGGTACGAATGACCGCGCTATCCAACTGGTTCGCGCAGTGCTTAACAACATCTTGCCTGCCAACATCTTCTCGCTATCCACGGATACAAAAGATGGGTGGCTTCGCCACGGGATCAACGAAGTGTATTTGTTTGAGCCCAATATCGTGGCCAAGGTTAAGAGTGACATGGCTGTGGCAGGTACGGATCTTGTGCGTGAATGTATTGCCCCGACCTGTAACGGTACGTGGGGGAATGGTTCATCCAATATGGATGACCGAGAGAATCATTCACGATTGAATGGACCGGTCACGATGAGCTATCGCATCCGTCCTAACAATCCAGGCTTTGTCGGACCCTCGGCATGGCATGCGGATCATGTGGCAACGTTAGGCGGGCAGGTACGAATCAATCGTAGCAATGTCATGCAAGAGGAGACGGGTACCTTTACCTATAACTTCCGTGCTGGACAACCGGATCTAATTAACATGGTTACCAGTGGCACCGTGCGCCCTAATGGCTGGGTAGCGATCTCAGCCCGACCCGCTTCTTTTTGTATTTCATGCGGAAGTGGAACCTGTTCCACCTTTGAAGGCAAGAATCGTAGCAAGCAATGGTGGCTCAATGGCAGCGTTGGAAATTGGGAGTGTCCTGATATTCGCAACGTAGACGTTGCACTCAATAACATCATTACCAATGTCGGCCAGAAGATCCGCAATGGCAAGTATCTGTTTAGTACTAATACCCGTGGCTGTTTCTGTCGCAGTGCCTTTGGATGTCCAAGCGGTGTTGCGCCTCGAATTCGTTACGGCGGCACGGTCGTTGAGGTCCCAAGACTAGGAACCTTTAAGGAGATCGAACTGAGATAAGAATTCGTCATTCCCCATGGCGAAAACTACGCCGTGCAAGACAAGGATGACTTAGTACCCTTGCACGGTTTTTTTAAATAGGAATAGGAGTTGATATGAAAATAATAATCGCAGCCGTAGCGGTAACTTTGTAACCGTAAATTAATTTTAGAGAAACAAGGCAAACAGTATTTGTTTAACGGTGCGTATTACCCGCACAACCATAGGAATTGTAAAGCAAGGGAAGATAGCCATGAGTGAACAATCTAGAGAGCAGCTAAATCAGAATCGCCTTAACAAGTTTGAAGAGCGATTTAAGAAAACAACGAGCACAATGAATTGGTTCATTATCATCACCATCATTGCATTCACTATTATGATGATCAAATGATGTTAGAAGAAACAGTATTACATTCATCACGCATAATGAACAAGAATGATGCACAGTTAATCGCTGCAATGTTAAGTGATGAAACTCCCGTGACATTCGGTTATGCACATGACGAACAGAGCGAGTTTGTGCTAATGATTAGTTGCACACACATACAAATAGGACGCTTGCCTATTGGTGGGGATTCTAACAACAAGATGTTAGTCGGTGTCTTGCATCACAATTTCTATTGGTTTAATGCAGATGAAGAGTTTTATGCCAGCAATGTAGCTGAGAAGCTTAAGCTAGGGCAAAAAGATTCTATCTCGATTGCAGAATTACTCAACAACATAAGGGAATATTTATGAGTGTTCACCTTGTACTTAAGAGCGTTGTAATAAGCGTGGTTCTTGGGTCTTCCTCAGCTCACGTACTTGCTGAGGAGGATTCGTATCAAGTGGAACTGGAAGAATCTCACGCTCAGTTTCATAACGACTGTAAAGATCATCCTGCGCAGGATGCGTGTGTAGCGAACTTAAAAATACAGTTTTACATCGCTTTTTGCTGCAAGACATTTTAAGTGAACAAGAGCGAACAAACGAGTTGTTAATTATCTTGGGTCACCCGTAATAACTATGAAAAGAGTTTATTAACGATGGCGTATTCAATGATATGTAAAACACCACGGTGTGATCGTAACGTGACATCGGTTATATAGAGCTTATGGAGTAGGTGCGCGAATACGAAAGCATTAACTTTACTGTGTATTGCACTGTGGCTCACGAAATTAATGCATATGAATGCAAGTATGTATTTTATTTGTCACTGAGTAAAGGCTGGATAGCGATGATGGAAAAAAAGAAAGAGTGCTTGCTGGAAAAAATAATCACGATGCCAGCCGAGCAGCACAGAGCGAGCGTAAGCGCGCAAGAGCACGAGTCGGCTATGCAGGTACGTGAAATTACCAAAGCTTTTTCCACACCTAAGCAGTTCAAGCAAGCAATGCACGGAGGGGACTTAACGCTCGATTACAAAAAATGTTTCACACTTATAACCGGGTCAGAAAACACTATAAAGAACATGCGCAAGAACACGGAATAAACCCACGTACGTTGTATTCAAGCTTATATAAATATGGCTGGGGTGCGCCAAATATTGGAGTCATAAATGAATGATCAATATAAATTACCACAACTAAACACCATCGTCATCGTAGATGGTTATGAATTCAAGGTAACCTCAGTCGGTCCTGAAGGTACGAGAAAGATCTTAGTAAAACACGAACGCTTAGGTGCTAAAACGTTTGTGCTGACTTATGCTGATCAGCCTCGTGAAGTAGCATGCATGTTAGCTAAGCGATTATTACAGCAAAGATAACAAAAGATTAAATGAGAATAATGAGCACATATCATTTATTTTTTGTAATTAGTTTGGTAGTAGTTCTAGCTATTGCATTAATTTTTCTTGCCGATAGCTTCCGTATTAAGAAAAACTAATGTCCGCTATTGGCCGAAAGCGGACATAATTAAATTGAAACAAGGGGAAGCAAGGTTGGAAACTCTAAAATACAGTCTTAAAATGTCTGCTAACGACCCAATGCGGACATTGGCTAGAATATTGTTTGTTAAAATAGGGAGCATTTATGGGAATCGATGAATCAAAAGCTAAGCTGCAAAAAGCAATTGATATTCTAAATGAGAACAACATACCAAAATCATTAGAATGGTTGATGGATAACAGAATTGGAATTTCTGATGGAATTGAGATGGATAGCTCAAAGACAAAAGAAGATTATGAGAATTGTCAGATAGTCAAGAGGTTCACGTATAAGAACAACAATTATGAATTATTTTATGTAAATGGTCATTCTTTCCACACATACGGTGATACGGGATACCACGGTGATTTTAGGTTATTTTTTAATAGTGAACTTGTAATAGAAACAACCTATTTAAAAAATTATCTAGATAATGAATGGGACTCGGTTTCAAAAAGTATTTTATTTCATGATTTTGCTGTTAAATCTATAAAGTTAAAAAAAGACTGGGTCAATGATACTTCAACTTTGGTGGGAGAGGAAAAAAGGAAAATTGAAGAAATAGAAGAAGAAAAAATTAAAAAAGATGAAGAGGATTCAAAAAAAATAGATGAAGGAATTGATCTGGGGGATTTTGAATAAAACAAACAATTTCAGTTGCAATGTCCGCTATTGTATTGGCCGAAAGCGGACATTCACAGCTTGATGCTAGGTCGATAATTAAACCCTCCCTTTTAAAGGGGGAGGCTCATCTACAGCAGGTTATTCATTCCTAAGGTCTTTTTATTCGATATATTTTATATAGGGCTCGAAAAGAAAAGACGAGAAACGGAAACAATATATAAGTCGTTTCACATTACCTATGCAAAAATGAATAACGAAATATGGGTGTCGACCTTAAGCGCATCAATGCTAGTGTCCTCCCTAAAAACCAACTTGTTGTCCCACACTAGGTAGTGGATGCCGATGGGTTGGAGTTGGAAATGTACCCATGAATCTCTAAGTAAGAGAGAGATTGAGGATAACCCACCGACACCCAACTATAGTATGCGCTATGCAGCTAAGTGTAAGGCAAAGACTATTTGCAGTAGAGCGCTCCATTGATGTACTTACTTTAGATGAAACATCCCTGTGAGGCTCTATTTTCTACCGAGTGTGACATTCAGGGGTACCAAGTCGGCGCACCTATTAACATTCGAATAAAGTATTTTTGCTTTGTTAACAGCTTCTCGACACGAGACGAAGGTTCCTAAATTCAATCGATTAACTCAAATCAAGCAAGTATAAGCAATTAGCTTCTACGTTATGCACCATGTGCTCTCCAGTACTTTGAGCATGCATGTTTACATAGAATCTGGACATTTTGATTCTCCATAAACGAGTAATGCTTTTGATGTAGTCATTGACGGCCAACCTAATGATCATCCTACTTAGAAAAGAGCCAGGGTGATAAGTTGGTTTAAAAATACAGATTGTGAATCACCCTGGCAGTCTCATCATGCACTCGCGCTACCCTCTAGAGCGAGTACATTTGATGATTTCTCAATGTTTAGTAATGAACGTAGTTTGCACTATGCACTGTAGATCAAAGTCAAGCAGTGCTTTTAACTGCGTGGTGAAAGGTAAAATGAAGGGCGTAGCAAAGACCAACTTTGTTCGTACAGGCTATTGCCTTATATGTAAGTTCATAGTGTTAAATTAAACACTGAACAGGAAAACTTAAAGCATATTTAAATTGGTTTCCAATTCCATTCAACTAAATAGCACAAACTATTTGGCCGATCACGTCTATAAGGGGCACAAAGGGAAATATCATGAGAAATTTATTTATCGCAATGCTCACTGTGAGCATAGCCGGGTGTGCCACCTTGACTTCAGATGCAATGACCCCCATTACGCTCTCATTTGGTGATGGATCCAGTGGTGATTGCGTACTGACTAACAAACGAGGAGTGTGGTCAACGACAGCTCCCGCGACTGTCTCTGTCAGGAGATCGGATGATGCATTGAAATACCAATGTAAAACGGCAGATGGTTGTGTCTCGCAGTTTTCTTGTGCTACTGCTGTAAACGAAAAGAATACGATTCTACATGCACAAACAGCTTACACTCATCAAAAATCAGGAGATTGGAAAGCTGCGCGTATCGAATGGGCAAGAGCCATTGTGAATGCAAATTTAGGGGAAATGGATGATAAAGTTCGTGCAATATTCTATTACGAATATGGAAGATCACTTGGTGTAACTTGCATTTTTGACGTAGCAGAATTCTTTTTAAATAAAGCATTAGAACTAGATAAGAAAACAGGTGAACCTCTATATTTGTCTTTGACAGAATTGTCTCGTTTATATCTGGATCAAAATAAATTTGAGCAAGCCACTAAATATTTGGAGAAATCATTCTTTGAGCTTGATAAAAAAAGTAGAGAAAAAGAAACACCAATTGAATATGCAAATATGTTAGATGAATACGCACTAGCCTTATCTAAAATTGGGAAAAAAGCTAAATCGGAGGGTGCCAAGATACGAGCAATTAAACTCAGAAAAGAAAATCCGAAAGGATACTTGATTACAGAACGAACACCATACGGAACACAATGTGAATATCCGCTTTTGACCCAAAACGGACATTTAAACTAAGTGCTATTTAGATACTAAATTTAGTGAGGAGGTTTATATAAATGATATAAAGTTTAAACTCGGAACTGGCTGCAATTTTTATTTACCACATGCAATTGTTTTATGTCTACTATTAATATTTCCCATTCCAGGCAGTGCTGGTGATATTGAACGCCGTGGAGATGCATATGTTATTTATTTGTCGGGGGAATTAGGCTTCAATGAAGTAGTCAATATCCTTGAAGAAGAAGTAGAGGGTGAAAATTGGCAAATAGTAGAACGCCATGATATTGGTGCAGCCATTAAATCATTTGGCAAATACGCGCATAACAAAGTGATACCGGTTTGCAAGACGCAGTATCTTGCACGAGTAATAGAAGAAGACCCTTTCGTTTCATTAATCATTCCATGTCGATGTACAGTTTTTCGTGATTCCACTGAATAATCTCCGCCAGGTAGAATTGTTGTGGGATTTTATGACCCCGTGGCCGAAGCTAATGGTCTAAATCTCAAGCAAGCTAAAGCAGCAGAAATTGCCACTAAAGAGTTAAAAGCGATATTACTTCAAGTTGCAGAATTCTATCAGGAATAGATTGGCTATTTAGAAAAAGAGATGTATGTCCGCTAACGACCCTAAGCGGACATTACAGTTTCTACATGAATAGCGGGTTAGGAATGCATTTAAACAATCTAATAAATAGTTAGAGACTACAAACGAAATGAATGAGTTGTGTTTACTATCGAATTTAACCAGCGCTGAGTGGGCTACATGGGTTCAGGCTGTCGGCTCTGTCAAGGAGTCAAAGAAATGATTGAATTTATACTAGGCGTTGCAATCGGCATCGCGTTATCAGAATTACATCAAAGAGGGCTAATTCGACCAGCCTTTCAATTGGTTGAAAAACAAGATCTCTTCGATCAATGACTAACCAACAAAAACATGCGGCATGTATGGTAATGGCTGGTAAATACACGCCTATTGTTAAGTAGTTTACCCAGTGTTGCGCGGTTTAACGTACCAAGTTGCTGCGCTTTTTTAAAGGAGATAGAAATGTTTTTGGATGGGGTCTTTTAGCTTTCTTCTTTGGCTTATTGGTTTTGTTTACATCAAAAATAACACCAAAAAAATCTAACTAAATTAAGGAGAAATTGAAATGGAAAATTTTATGTCACCAGGCACAGGGCTAGTAATTATTCTACTTTTAGTGGTTTGGTTTTTAGTATGGCTGTTCTTACCTTTTGCTATATTCGGTATTAAAAGGAGACTAGATACTAGCAATGAATTAAATGCTCGTATCGTTAAGCTTTTAGAGTCTAATAAAACCGAGTAAGGTGTTGCCATGATCAGGACTATGTTTCTCCTTGTATTTGCGTGTCTTTCGATTTCCCACGCAAAAAACTACAATTCTGATTATGGCGCTTTTAGTGAACATGAAATTGAATGGGTCACTCGCCCGTTTGTAAATTCAATGATGTTTATTGATATGGTTGTGCCATGTCCAAACAAACTAATACATCTAGATGAAAATACTAAATGTTATTTGGTTTCAATGACAACTAAATCATTTGATGAGGTTAATATGTTGGTGATGTGGTCCAAGTTGCATAAAGCCTGGGTTTATCAATGGCTATAGAAGAAGAAAGTGAAATAAGTAGATTACTTCTGTTAAGAAGTGATTTTTTAAACAGGCAACTTTGTTTAGTGACTTTTTTCAAACTATTAGCGATATGAGCACCAGCATCGACGCCACGTGTAAAGATATCGACGCAGAGGTAAAACGCCTTGAAGCTAGTGATTAAACTATGCTGCCACCTAATTTGTTTGATGACCGCTATTGGCCGAAAGCGGACATAAATAAAAGCATTAAGGGGAGAATCTGGTTGGATTCACTAAATAACAAGCTTAAAATGTCTGCTAACGACGCAAAGCGGACATATCTAAAGTAATTTATTGGGAGGACCCATAGATATGAGCGAAATTAAAACCGTCACTATCGGGTTGCCTGTTGCCGACATAGGCAGCGCGACAAAGTGGTATCGCCGACTACTAGGAAGTGTAGAGGAGATTAATCCAGTACCTGATGTTTGGGAATTTAGCCTTACACCAACATGTTGGCTGCAACTCTTTGAAGTCGAAGCCAACGAACCTAATCCATCAGTCGTGCGATTTGAATCAAACAACATCAAGGAGAGTCATGAGTTAGCTCTTAAGGTTGGCAGTGCGGTAACAGAAATTGAATCAGTGCCTGGAGCAGTAAAATATTTTGAATTTCGCGACCCTTTTGGGAACTCGTTGTCATATTACGAGCTCTTGGATGAGTGATGCTGAACCACGGTGTTATGTCCGCTTATGGGCGTAAGCGGACGTTTAAATTCCCTGATATTTCCCTGTTATTGAAAAGACATTTCCGATTTGAAATGATCTAAGTGCTTGGTAATTCGAAAGAATGTCTGGAGGAGGAGATGAATCAAGCGCTAATGTATAAATATTCCCTGTAAATAGGATGTTAATCAGGGAATTTATACATTATATAAGAGAGTAGGGTTTGCTTAAGACTCCAACCACCGCCAATTTCAACATCCTGTATTTTCGGCCGAATATCTTCGCTTTTCGTCGGTCATGGTGAAAATAATAGAGGATCAAATGTATGCTTTCTACCGTTCAATTTGAAGCAGTAATAGTTGAAAAAGTGCTTCTGAATTCAATCTAATTTTGGGGGTGATGTGAAAGCAGATCTAAAAAAATATAAAAACTATACGATTTTATACAAAACTAAGGAAACTGATTCTGGCGAGTTCAAGCCTGTTGCGACATTATTCAAGTCAGGTGAAGATGCTGTAACACTAGATATTAGTAAAACCTTTGCGGATCGAGATGCTGCACTTTCCTTTGCGTTAGGAGCTGCCGAAGCTACTGTGGAAGCTAAAGTAAATGGAAACAAACCAGATTTTACGTTACTGGTGAGTGGGCAATTAACTTAATTTATAAATTCTCTTGAGTAGATAATTCTGTTAGTAATGAATTAGGGAAAACGATGCATTTGTTTGCATATAATTTCTTTAATTCTTTAATATTAATATATATTTCATTTTTCCAGATGTCATCGTGAATAGTGTTCTTTAAATTATCTTCACTATTTTCGGATTCTGTATTCTTTAGTATTCTCCTATCAACTTCAGATTCAATAGAATCTAACGTCACCAATGCTTTTTCACGAAATATTTGTAGAAGATCTGTCTGAATAAAATAACGAAACATCTCTGCAACAACTTCGTCATCAGATGGCATCGGATTTTTGGAATTACTAGTCATGGCTATAGTTTTAGCAAATGTCTGATAATATTCTTTGTCTTTCAATATGTTTATTAATTCAGATAAAAGAATGAATTCTGATGTGTTTTTAGAAGGCATGAAAACTATAATGTAGTATTATTTAACCTTAAGCTAGCTAATTTAATAATCCTGAATTAACGAAAGTATACTAATTTATCTGTGCGTAATTTACTAATAGTATTCTTATCAGCACTATGTGTTATTGCTTGTAACAATGAGCAAATTGTTTTTTCCTATGTTGTAGTGAAACCTACTGTTGAAGATAGTGTGGTTAATGAATGGCGCCCGGTAATGAAAGTAGCGTACCGTGTGGGTGAAAACACAGTAATTAGTGAAGTTGCAAATTTGTTAGATGAATACAAAAACTGCTCGATTAAGGATAAAAATAATTGGCAATGCCAGTACGAGGATGGGACAGGTAAAAATAAATTTGGCTTTAATGAGGGGGGAATACTGGAAAGCGCCCGTTTTGGGTGAAGATGTTAGGTACGTTTCGCGTTGGGAGTATAATGTAATTCGATGCAAATGGTTCCAGTATGATAGTGGAAAATTAAAAGGTATGGTTTCATGTTTGCAGACATATATATAAAAAATAATTAGTTTGCAGAATGTATTTAAACTATATAAACAACTAAAAACTGGGTAAATGTCTTATCAATTCTACATAGTTGATGTGTTTGCTGAACAGTCTTACTCGGGAAATCAGCTAGCCGTAGTAATAGGTGAGAGATTACCTTCAGAAGATTCGATGCAAAAGATAGCGGCGGAGATGAATTTTTCTGAAACCACTTTTGTTACTCCAGAACCTGAGGAGAATGGAGGCTACCGTGTGCGGATCTTTACGCCGTCAAAAGAAATAGCATTTGCGGGTCATCCAATTCTTGGAACAGCTCAGGTGCTTCGTAATCATGTTATTTCTGAATCAAGTGCACATATAAAACTAAACCTAAGCGAATCTCAGGTACCAGTAACATTTGAAATATCGGATGCTGGGAAAGAAATTGTGTGGTTTTCAGCTCCAGAAATGTTGCTGGGTGCTATTTCAGCCGTTGAGCCTGTTGCCACTGCTTTAGGTATATCGTCAGATGACATTGAGATGAGAACGCCTATTCAGGTGGTTTCTGCTGGAACATCTGCCATGATAATTCCACTCCGCAGTTTAGATGCACTTCGAAAATGTATGTTAAATATTGAAAAATATTCTTCAATGTTAGCGAATGGATTTCCACCGCTCACTTACCTTTTTACTCAACAAACATATAATTCTGAGAATGATCTTTGTGTGAGGTTCTTTTTTGAGTCGCATGGTGTGCGTGAAGACCCAGCAACGGGAAATGGCGCTGCATTTCTTGGTGCTTATCTGTTGGAGCATCAGTATTTTCCTGAATCTGGTTTGTCCTTAAGAATAGAGCAGGGTTATGAAGTTCGTCGACCATCGTTGATTATGCTGCGCGCGAAGATGCTTGCAGGGATTCGTGAGGTCTATGTGGGTGGTTATGTTGTGTCAGTTGTAGAAGGTAAGTTGCTTTGATGCAAAAAAACATGAGCCTAAAAATTATACTATTTAATGCTGTTTATAAGAGATGAGTTTGAAAATCCTCGCAGATAAGGTAAACAGTTGCACTAAAGATGTATCGGGTTGGCAACAAGTCCGGGAAGAAATTATTAACAGGCATGAAAAATCATCAAAGGTTGAAGACTATATAACATTGCTTTCATTGTATAAATCTTTGATGGATGCTGTTGAATTACATATGCAAGATAGTGTAGATATAGACAAGATTAGAGAAGTTAGAGATCAAGATTATAAAATGCTGATAACTCGAGAATGCACTATTGGTGGTAGCGTTTGTATTGAAACCTTGTATGAGTTAACGCAACGAGAGTTAGAGGCGGGCAGGATGGGACCTGAGCATAGCTTAATTAATTTAGCTGTTGATGCGATAGCTGAACCACACTATTCTCGTGAACAATTGCTTAGGCAAGAGAAAAAAATTCAAAAGCTTGAAAATAATGTAACTTTGCGTGAAAAATTTTCACATATATTTAGAAAATAGATTTTAAGTAGTATATTTTTAAAGATCGGTGTTAGTTCTTTTTGTGGCTTGTTTAAAACTCAACAGCAAGTTGAGAAGTGATGGTGTCTCCACCAAATTCTCCGGTACCGCCATCTGAATCACTGTAGTCATCATCATGTGCCCACTCGAACGAGAGTGCGGTGCCATCAAATATTTCAGCAGATAAACCACCTATTATGCGTTCCTCTGGAAGCTCTAACGCAACCGCTTCATCAGTGCCTTGATAGGCAAGTGCTGCCGTCATAGGCACGCCACCCACATTAAAGCTATAACCCACTTCTATATTAAAAGCTTCAGGTTCTGCGCCGCCGGTTCGATAAGTCAACTCATTCGCTTCGAAATCGTCCGTAGCCATAATGTATTCAGCAATAACATTGAAAGGCCCATAGGTGAAGATGCCGTCAATAGAGAACCCACCGACTTGGTCACTGTATTCAACTGCAGCAGCATCAATGTTGTCCTGAATAACATCTTGTAAATTGTCTGAATCACCAATGTCATTTATATAACCAAGATTAATTGCGAAAGAACTATTTTCATTTTCTTGCATATAACCGGCAAACGCACCAAAGTTATCAATGTCATCGTCACCTTTTTCAGAAAGATCACCATTAAAAACATACACACCGCCACTAAAACCATTATGCTCAATTCCAGCAAGCACTGAAGTTTCGCGCGTTTCAGCAATCTCTAATGTTAATGGGTCAGAAATTAAATTCGTTTCAAACATACCAAAAGGCTCGTACATTAAACCGGAAGAAACAAACCAAGGCTTATTTGGATTCGCAATGGTCACAATGGCAACGTCAACTTCAAGATCGGTATCGTCTTCTTCAAATAGTAAAACAGTCTCTGCAGATACCCATTCATTCACCTCAGCGGCAACACTAAGCTCGGCAGTAGCCAACACAATATCACTGCTGCTTTCTCCATCATCAGGATCGTTATAACCCGCTTCCACTTCCGTGACACCACTGATTTCTATTTTATTAAACCATCCGTCATCCGATTCTGAATTTGTATTCGAGTTTTGCACCAACTCTTCAATTTGTTTGGACTTCTCTTCAATTACATCATTTTGCTGATTAATCGTTTCGCTTTGTTTATTTACAATTTGTTCGAGTTGGTTTAATCGCGCTTTAATCGCGCTTATTTCATCTTGGATGTCATTTGCGTAGACGTTTTCAAAAGTAGCTAAAATAACTAACGAAGTAACTAAAAATTTAAATATACTCATGGGTAAACTCCTTCTTCTTTTTCTTCTGATTTTTACAGATCAATCAATTTAGTGTGATGAGATGTACAGATCTATTTATAAAAATTTGGACATTTCTATCCAATAAGTGATTGAAGTAATTTCAATCACTTATTTATAAATATAACAACAGGGAATGCTAATTTTTAGCTAACAGTCTCACTAGCTGAGCGGATTGCGCTGCGATCTTCAATACGGACATAAAAATATGCACTTAGAGTCCCCAGCACGATCCAAAAAATTGCATTTGTCCCAAGCGATGCAAATTTGAATGAAGTTCTCAGTTCCTCAGGTGCGAGCCCATGGTGAACTTCTGGTTGTGGTGCTCCAAACACATGTGGCAATGCTATCAAAGCAATACCAAATAGTTTTAAATATGATTTTGGTTGAAACGCAATAATCCACAACCCTATTGCTGTAAGCACTACGGTAATGACCCACCATACTTGGCGTTGTTCCAATTGTGCCGCAGCATCACCAGGCAGTTCTGGCGGTAAGCCAAAGGATGGCGCGAGATGAAATGCTGCAAAACCAGCGAGTCCCCATAAAATTCCATGATGCCATCTGATGTTGCGGCGTATTGCATAGCATGCAGATAGCAGTAGCCCAAATCCTATACCGACGATTATGCTATTGGTTGCAGTGTAGAATGTACGTTCAGTGCCGTCTTCAGGAGCCCATGCTTCTTCTTCACCATGATCAGCTGCATCATCGCTATCTGTAACTTCATAGGTCTCTGCTTCCAAAATCATAGGAATTACAGTGTAGTGTTGAAGGCCTGCAAGTGCTAAGCCGGCCAGCAGACCGGCAAACAATGCGGTTAAGAATATTCTGTTAAAAGTCTTCATTGCTTAACTCCTTAGTGGCAAGGAAATGCAAGTCCGTGTCGGATGTCGTGTGCGGCATTATGCAGCATTTCCGGTCCGGCAAAACCCACAGCAGAAATAATCAATACACCCGTTACAACCGCGGCTGACACGGCATAAACATTTGCCCATGAGATGGTTCTGGTCTGAGCTTGAATCAATAAGTGTGAGGTTTCTTTGGCTATGTTCATTTTTGCTACTCCTTCCTAATTATTTTTTATTCAAACAAGACATCTTGTTTGGATTAAGTGAACACGAATTCTTTGTTCGTCTATTGCACTTGATAGTCTTCTTATATGCTTGATTAATATACCGTTCATCCAAGCTGATCGTTAAGTCTAAATGAGATGAATAATGTATCCGAATACTTTGTATTTATTATATCTATAGATTTTGCCTATAGATCTCCGAATTATAATTGGTAAATAAGGTGAATATCATTCAAATGACTGATTTGTTATACAATTTCACTCAATATGATGAATTTTTGTACGTATATTAATTGTTTGGTGGTTGTCTAAATCCAAGTTAACGATCCTATATGAGGGTGGAGGTGTAATTTCGACTTGTATGGTGTCGGAATATTTTTTGAATTGATAGCAGGTGGAGGGGGTTGAGAGCAAACGTAACTTATTTTTTTGCTGGTCAAAATCTTGATGGATATGCCCAAATAAAACGAGCGCATCTTGAGAATAATTTTCAACAAGCGTTATAAATTCAGTCTTATTCATGAGTCCCAATTCATCTAGCCATTTGCTGTTGATCAATACAGGCGGATGATGCATGGCAAATATATTAAATTGGCCTTCGCTATTTTTAAGATGCATTTTGAGCTGTTGTAAACAGTTTTGTGAAATTACACCGTGATTTTGTTCATCTACCCAGCTACTCAATAAAACCAATGAGAATTTACCCATTTGGATGATGTTGATTGAATCATAAGGACAATTAGAGATGACCTGTTGTAAAAGATTGGGTACATCATGATTGCCTGGCACACAATAAATGGGAAATGCATATTGTTGTAATATCGTTTTTAAAACGTTATAGCTCTGTTGATCGCCTGTTTGCGAGACATCTCCAGTAAGCAACAAAAAATCGATATCGGCATAATTTGATTGGATGTGAGATAAAACCGACTCAAGAGAATTTTTTGTATTTAAACCGTTAAAAGTATCTTCTGACTGATTTAATAAATGAGTGTCCGTGATGTGGGCGAACTGTAAAACATTTGGCTGATTATTTTGTAATGCACTTAACATACGAAGTGTTGGTCGAGCTAGAGAGTAGAGTTTTTAAAATACTCTTAATAAATCATCAATCAATTTTGTCTTGCATGAAATAATTTCATTAAGCCACTAACGATAAATGTATTCCATTCCAAAATTCTAGTCTACTTGCTAAAGCTTGTTCTGCAATTTCAACTGCTTCAGATTGCTTATCTATAGCATTGCCACATAGCTCATTAGCCATGCGTACAGCAAGTGGGCCATGTTCATGTTTATCAAGTTGCACATGTCTAGCTAAATAAGCATGCAAATTAGGTGCATCATTTCGGTTAATCTGTAATCCATTTTGAATAGATTGGAAAAGTTGTGGAACTATAGTTTCTCTTCCAAAAGCTATAACCGTTGCTAACAAATGAGGCTGATTACGTTCAATAAGTTTAAAGGTGAACGTCAAAAATTGTTTGGCAGGGTAGGGTATGTGTCGAGTTTGCAGGGCGCTCTCAAGACCTTTGGTTTCAACTAGGTTAATAAAATGTGAAATTGGTAGTGTGTTAGCACCTATATCTGTCATGGCATTCAAGTAACCTTGAAAATGACTAGCATGAGAAAACTCTGCAGCTTCCGTTAGTGCTAGATCAGACTCTTCCTCTAATACAAGCTGATTGATGAAATTGGCATGATGTGGATATTTAATCGGTATCCAAGGGATCGTAATAGGGGCAAGGTGCAATTGAAGTGCCTTAATAAGCGACATGAAATCCCATACCGCAAAAACATGATGCTCCATGAATATTTTCAGATTGTTTTCATTATTTAAAAAATCATAAAGAGGGTGGTTATTAAGCTGCTTAAGTAATGATTTGTATCGTGGTGAGTCGATATTGTTATGTAATGGCTCTTTAGTCATGGGCGCTTGATTCAATACGTTTTTTAAGTCGCTTTAATGTTCGTGTAAATACTTTTGGATTGTCTTGTGATCTTGCCAGGACTAACGCTCCTTGTATGCTTGTGACGACATCTTCAGAAATGTCATTGGCGAGATTGGCATTTAGTCCATCGCGTTTTAGCGCAGATGCAAGTGCCTGGTTCCATGATGTGAAATATGAATTTAGTTTGCAAGCAAACTGATCGCGCGTGTTATCAAGCGAAAATGCACCCACGAGGCAAATACGTTTGCCTGAATGGAAATAATCATCTACTGCCTTAAACATTACTTTAATTCCATGTTTTGGATTATTGCTCTCACGAAGTGGTAGAAATACATTTTCTTCAAACCAGATGGCTACATTATCAAGTACGACCTCAGCCATCTCTTTTTTGCCATTTGGAAAATAATGGTAAAGACTACCTTTGCCGAGGCCGGTGCGATGAGTAATTTCTGCAAGGGAGGTGCCTGCAAATCCAAATTCTCGAAATATTTCACCAAGCGTGGGAATTACGTCGTGATGTTCGGTAATGTCTCGTGCCATAAAGTCAGAGACCTAATTCGGTTAACCCGGGGAAATCATCGGGTCTTGGGCCTTTATCCCACAGAAATTTTCGCTCAGTTTCCTTAATAGGAATATCGTTAATACTCGCTTGACGCTGGCGCATGAGGCCACGTTCATCAAACTCCCAGTTTTCATTTCCATATGCTCGAAACCAATTTCCAGCGCTATCATGACACTCGTATTGATAACGTACCGCGATACGGTTGTCATGAAATGCCCAGAGTTCTTTGATGAGTCGGTAATCTAATTCTTTATCCCATTTGCGTGTGAGAAAAGCTACGATCTCATCGCGACCGTTAATAAACTCATCTCGATTTCGCCAACGGCTATCCTCAGTGTAGGCAAGTGAAATTTTCTCTGGGTTACCTATGTTCCAAGCATTTTCAGCCATACGAACTTTTTGAATTGCAGTTTCCTGAGTAAATGGTGGTAAGGGGGGTCTTTCAGACATCATTGCATCCTTAGTCATAGTTAACTGATATATGAATATTGTACCGAACGGTACAATATTTCAATAGCTAATTACCTATGTTTGTAAAATATTCTATTAGTGGAGTCAGGCAAGTTTATGTCATGATTGCTTTACTGAGAGAATACAAGACGATGCAAAAATTTTTAAACAAATTTGTTGATGTAATAATGACTGGCACGAGGCCATTTCGCATATTATTTTTTGGAGGTGTGTTCTTAGCATTAATAATAATGAATGTGTTAGCAATGGTATTTGATATTAATACAAAGCTTGGTGGAGATATTAATTTAGCAAATATTATTTTAATTATCTTTTCAATGTTTGCAGGTTTTGGGATTTCTTATTCTATTATTCATTTTGCAGGCGCTAGTAAGCGAAAACGTGAGTAAGGCTGGAAAAATAACGATTAAGGAAAATATTGTTCTACCAGAGCTAATTAACTTTGTTATTCCAAATTAAGGCATAACGAGATTTATCTACCTTAGCTTGATTATCAGAAATATTGATTTCAGCACCATGTATCTTCACTGTTTGATTGATAGGACTGTTATATAAAATATTTCGAAATGTTAGGTAATCAACAGAGCTGAATACATTATTTTGGTTTTGAAGAAAAGAATGTAAATTTGGCAAGGTAAATTGCCATCTTTTATTGTCTATATCAAAGCTCTGTTCTATTTCTATCTGTGTCAATAGAGCTTTGTTTTTTAAAGCGACCTGTTCAAAAAAATTGATAAGTGCTTTTTCAGTTGCTTGCATATTTTAATCAGAAGAAATTAAATTCTAATTTTGTATTCATCATCAAAGTGTAGTTAATCATTTACATGATTATTTGACTTTAACTTGTATGTTAAGTAATTCCTCAAGGAGATTTAACTGTAACTAGTGTTTAGGCAACTCATCTTTAGACCATAAGTGGGCTAATTCTGAGAATGCAACGGTAGCAGGACTTTTATAACCATCTTTACGGTAAATTAATGTTATTTCCTTACGCTGCATTTCTGGTGAAAGATTGATAGCGTGTAAGCCTTGTTGTCTAACAATGCTTAGAGGAAGTATGGTTGCAAGTGGGCGATGTTTAATTAGTGAAATTATAGCGCTTAGTGAATTGCTCTCAACTGCAAAACGAGGTTCGATTTCATATTTATTGCAATATTCATCCACATGACGGCGCAAAGCAAAATCATTATTCAACAAAGCTAGAGATTCTTGCCCGAGGTTTTGTGCGCTCATCCTTTCTTGTTGTTTAGTTCTAGGATGAGAGTTGCCTACTGCAACACAGAGCTTCTCTTCAAACAATACATCGGTCTCCAGTTCATTCGGGCGTGTGGTAGATGCAAACGGTTTGCTAAACACTATACCAATATCAATTCGTGATTCTGCAACAGACACTTCAATGTCATCTTGCGGCATTTCTAAGGTATTGATGTTGATGCCTGGATACAGGCCATTAAAATTTTCTAATAACGAACAGGTTAGGTAATCAGTAATGGGTGTCCAGCCTAAACGTAATGATCCTCTGCTTAAATTTTGCACATCGTGAATTGCACGAGCACCGCCATCTAATTCACCCCAAGCGCGGCGAGCATGTCGTATGTATATTTCGCCTGCATTAGTTAACTGTACGGATCTTCCGGATCGATCTAGTAATGGCGACTGTAATGATTCTTCTAACTGTTTTATTTGTTGTGACAGGGTAGGTTGTGATACATGCAGTGCTTCTGCTGCACGGGTGTAACTACCGTATTCCGCTATGGCTACTAAGTATTGTAGTGATCGAGGAAAGATATCTCGCTGTTGCATAGCTAAATCCTATAGGTCTGATAAAAACAAAGTAATGGATTAATAACATAGCTACATTAGACTTGTCATCAAGTAATTTGTGCGCCTATAAAAATAATGTATAAATACCTATTATTATTTTTTATAAAAAAACAATGGTAGTAGTAAGGCAACAAATTAAAAAGAATTATAAATATCAGAGGAGTCACTAGGTTATGTCAACACCTACACGCAATAGAGTGCTTGGTCATCTAGATTACGTAGGCATGCTACAGCCCGCGATTCACAAAGAAACACACGCACCCGCACCGGATGAAATATCAAACGAACAGTATCGTGCATATACACGTCCTGTACACGATGTCGGCGGCGAACGAGATGTACCTATACCATGGGAAGAGAAAGAAGAAGAAGTTTGGGAGCACAATACTTTTGTAACGTGTGAAGTATTAGCGTGGCGTGGCGTATGGACTGCAGAAGAAAGAAGAAGACGTCAAAATGTTGATGTGGGTCAAACTCAATATTTAGGATTACCTTATTACGGACGTTGGTTGTTAACGGCTGCATTGATCTTGGTTGACAAGCAATTTGTCTCCCTCACTGAACTACACGAAAAAATTGATGAGGTTAAGAAACGTTATGAGTAAGCCACATTATGATTTAGAGCATCATGCAAAAAAAGCAACTGGTATTGGTGATCCACAATGTTTCAAAGGTGAAGCAGGGACCGCTAAATTTAAAGTAGGCGATAAAGTTAAAGTACGTGATATTTCTGATCTATTTTACACTCGTACACCGATGTATACGCGCGGCTTAGAAGCAACGGTTGTGCGTTTAGTGTATGAAAGCCCTCCGGCAGAAGATGAAGCTTGGGATAACACTGATAATGTTGAGTGGATGTATAGCGTGCTATTCATGCAAAAAGATATTTGGCCTGAATATTCTGATACTTTTTCTCAAGATACATTGGAGACAGAAATTCCTGAGCATGGGTTAGAACCTGCTTAACTGGTCCTGGCATAACTTACGTCTAGATAAAAAGAACGAGAAAAGAGGAGAGACACATGTCAAAAAATCATAAAGCTGCACCAATGGTAGACGAGGTCAGTGAGTTTGAAATTCTTGAGCTTGCAGTTCGCGAACTTGCAATCGAGAAAGGTTTGTTTACTCAAGATGATCATAATGCATGGACAGAATACATGCATACACTGGGTCCCGTGCCTGCTGCACGCTTAGTGGCTAAAGCGTGGTTGGACCCAGAGTATAAAAAACTATGTATAGAAGATAGTGTTAAGGCGAGTCTTGAAGTAGGTATTGATTGGGTGAACCAAATGCCAACTAAATTCGGTACGCCTAGTGATTATTGTAATTTGCGTGTAATGGCAGATTCACCAACTGTAAAACATGTTGTTGTGTGTACACTTTGTTCTTGTTATCCACGGCCTATTCTTGGTCAATCACCTGAATGGTATCGAACACCTAATTATCGTCGTCGCTTAGTGCGTTGGCCGCGCCAAGTATTAGCAGAATTTGGTTTGCAGATATCTGAAGAGGTTGAAGTGCGAGTCGTAGATTCCAATCAGAAGACCCGTTATATCGTCATGCCTGAACGTCCTGAAGGAACAGATGGTTGGACCGAAGATCAGCTAACCGAAATTGTTACACGAGATTGTTTAATTGGTGTTGCGTTACCTAAGCCAGGTAAGACCGCTAATGATAAGCGATATATACGTCCAGCTGTGAACCCATACGGGCACTAGATTATAAGACGGGGCTATAAGGAAATAGAGATCATGGTCGAAATTAATCCAGAAAAAATTTCTCTTGATGAGGAGATGGCTAAAAGAAAATTAGATAAGTCATCTGTGTCATTACTTGAAGAAGTTAAAGCTAAAGCTGAAGGAAAATCTTGGCGTGACTTAAGTAAAAAATGGGGTGTCGAAAATCCTGATCCTCCATGGAAGATCACACTTGAGGCAACTTGTGATGTGCTTTCAGAAGTTTCTTGTGCATTACCTGGTGTTGAGCGTCGTTGGGAAGAAGATGAGCTTACTGATGAGCATTATAAAGATGTTCCATTTCCTGAGAGACAGTTACTTGCCTTAGCTCATTCAATGATACGTCGAGGATTGATTGATGAAGATGATTTAAAAAGTCGTATGCAGGAAGTTGATAAGCGGTTGAATATGGTCGAATAATTTAAAACATTGCTGCTAATAAAAAAATAACTAAAGCAGTTATACAAGTAGGAAGAGGAGTCATGTCAAAAATATTTATGAAATCATCGTGGGGTAGCGATGACCCAACTCGAGCAGCAATGGTGTTAGGCCACGGTCATGCGCTAGCCAGTGCTGGTCACGAAGTTCGCATCTTTTTACTTGGCGAAGCAGTTTGTATGGCGCGCGAAGTAGTACGAGAAAATTTAAAGCCAATGGGCTGGCCTTCCGTTGCAGAGCAATGGAAAAATGTTCTTGCAGAAGGCGCACGTATTGAGTTTTGTGGTGCATGTTCGCGAGCACGAGGTATTACAGAAGAAGATATGGCGAATGCAGGCGGCCAACCAGGAAACCCAGATACCTTTGTAGAAGATACTGAGTGGTGTGACAAAGTTATAGCAGAATAGAAATTTATGGGTAATTGCAAAGATGTTTTTGTTAAGAGCTGCTCTTGCCAAACGAATGGTCGAATGGAGTAGTTAGTTGAGTAAACAAGAAATACTCAAAGGAACAATTAACTCTTTGCTAAGCACTGGGTCAATAGATAACAGTGCTAAAAAAACGAATATAAATAAGGGAAAAACACGTATGTCAGAACGCAATGGCGTTAGCATAAACCTCAAGGAGGTTACGCATCGTTATAACTCAAAGTCTCCGCTGACCTTTGAGAAGTTGGATATGCAATCGGATCCAGGTGAGTCCCTGGTAATTATTGGTCGTTCTGGCTGTGGTAAATCAACCTTGCTTCATATAGTAGCCGGTTTGCTGGGTGGATTTAACGGAACGGTAGAAGTTAACAACAAAGCGGTTAAAGCGGCATCATCTAAATGGATCATGATGTTTCAAGCGCCTCATCTTTTCCCCTGGATGACAGTGGAGCAAAATGTTGGCACAGGCTTAAGGTTTGCTGGTTGGTCAAAAGATAAAATTGCTGACCGCGTTAAAGAAGCGGTTAGTCTGGTTCACATGGATGAATATGCGCATAAAAATACACAAGACCTATCCGGTGGACAACAACAACGTGTAGCGTTAGCGCGTTCTTTGGTTATGGAGCCAGAAATGTTATTGCTGGATGAGCCATTTTCTGCACTGGACGCATTTACTAGGGCGACTCTACAAAAAGATGTGCGAGCGATATCCAAAAAAATGGGATTCAATATTGTAATGGTAACGCATGATATTGACGAAGCTGTGATCATGGCAGACCGCACACTCATCATGGCAGGTTCGCCAGGAAAAATGGTTCATGATTTAAAAGTGGATCTCCCGGATCCGCGAGACCGTGAAGATCCTGCCGTACAAGAATTAAGAGCTAATTTAATGCAAGTATTTCAAGATGCTGCAAATGTTACTTAAAGTAACCACTTATAATAATAAAAATAATGTGGGTATAAACTTATGAACTACGCAGTTAATATATAGGTCTGATTGTGCACATCAGATGAATAACCCAGAAGAGTAACCCAGAAGAGAAACGATGAGAGGAATTCCAACATGAAGAAGATCTACCAGAAGCATGGCGAAGGGATTGTACATGATGATCCTAATCTCGCGATTGAGTATGACCCGACATTTACCGGCGCATTAGGTACCGGTGTAAATCGACGTGAATTACTCCAAGTTGGTGCGGCGTTAGGAACTGCTGGCATGACCATGCCTGCTTTTTCTGCGAAAAAGAAATGGGATCCAGTAATTAAAATTGGCTACATCCCGATCACGGATGCTGCTGCGTTGTTAATTGCGCATGAATTAGGATATTTCAAAGATGAAGGTCTCGACTCTAAAAGGCCCACTTTGATTCGTGGCTGGTCGCCTTTAGTGGAAGCGTTTGCAGCACATCGTTTTAATCTCACGCACATGTTGATACCGATTCCGGTTTGGATGCGCTACAACAATAAATATCCTATCAAAGTTACAGCGTGGGACCATACCAATGGTTCAGCAATCCTTGTGGGTAAGAATAGTGGTATCAATGAGCCAAAAGATTTTGGTGGCAAACAGTTTGCAGTACCGTATTGGTATTCGATTCATAATATTGTTTCGCAAAAAATTATGAAAGCTGCCGGAATTAAACCTGTCATTAAGCCTCAATCAGCAAAATTGGCGCCGGACGAATGCAACTTCCTCGTTTTACCTCCTCCGTCCATGCCGCCTGCGCTCGCAGCAGGAAGTATTGATGGTTATTGCGTTGCAGAACCGTTTAATGCTCTTGGTGAACTTAAAGCGGGCGGAAAAGTGTTGCGCTTTACCGGTGATGCTTGGAAAGGACACCCATGTTGTGTTGTGGTGATGCACGAAGATGATGCAATGGATCCAGATCGTGCTGCTTGGGCGCAGGGTGTACATAACGCAATCATAAAAGCGCAAATACATCTAGCCGAGAATAGAGAAGCGATGGCTGAGCTATTATCCAAAGATGGTAAAGGTTATTTCCCTATACCAAAAGAAGTCGTGAAGCGTGCAATGTTGTTTTACGATCCAGCGTACTATCAAAATCCTGAGGCCATTAAGCACCCAGACTGGGATCAGAACCGCATTGACTTCCAAGCTTGGCCTTATCGGTCTGCAACAGAGCTTGTAATTAATGATTTGAAAGAAACAGTGGTTACAGGAAATGCAAAGTTCTTAGATACGCTTACGCCTGAGCATGTAAATGAAGATTTGGTTAACTACGATTATGTTAAAGCAGCATTAGAAGCCAATCCAAAATGGCGTAATGATGCCAGCGTACCAACTGAAGGCGATCCTTATACTCGCACGGAGGTATTTGAACTTTGAGCAATGGAGATGCCAATACTGACTTAATAGATGCTGGTGCAGGAGCGCTTCCTAATCAGGAAGGCTCCTATGCAAAGAATTTTGGTGTCAGCTTGTTTTATTGGGTTGCCGGCCTATTTATTCTTTTCTTGCTTTGGTTGTTTGGGGCTTATCTCATTGAGATTAATCCTAATACCACTAACTTTAAAGACTTTGGACCCATTCCAACATTTCAGGCATTTCCTGAATTATTTGCAGAAGGAAAAATACAATCAGCGATTCAGTCTAGTGGCTACCGCTTAGGTATTGGTTTATTGATTGCCATTATTGTTGGTGTACCCATTGGAATCCTATTGGGTAGAAGTAAAATCTTTCGACAACTGAGTAATTCACCATTTCAATTAATACGTATGATCAGCCCACTTTCTTGGGAACCGATTGCAGTAATCGTATTTGCAACTTGGAATGGTGCAATTGTGTTTCTTATTGCCATTGCAGCAATTTGGCCTATTGTTTTTGCTACTGCAGCTGGGCTTGCTAAGGTAGATCCGGCCTGGTTTAAAGTTGCCAAAAACTTGGGTGCAAAACCATGGCATATGGTTACACAAATAATTATTCCTGCGATTGCGTTCGATATCCTTACCGGTATACGCCTTGCATTAGGTGTGGCGTGGATTGTACTCGTACCAGCTGAATTTTTGGGCGTAACTACAGGTCTTGGTTATTCCATTGCGGATGCACGCGAGACGCTTTCATATGACCGTTTAACTGCGATGGTACTTACCATCGGAATTATGGGTTACATACTGGATAGCTCATGTGCAATGTTAATTAAACGCTACAGTTGGCATCACTAATACACATTTTATTTAAATAATTATCAGAAAATATATTTTTCAAATCTAGGAGGCATAACTATGCAAAATCAAACAGCAACTGAAAGTACTATTCAACTTGCAACTCGTACAACTTCGCTATCAAAGCCGTTACAAATTGCATGCGCATTTATTTTAGGATCAGTGATTCTATACGGTGCTGGTTTCGTAAGTACGGCGGCCGTGCATAACGCTGCTCACGATGTGCGACATGCGCAAGCATTTCCTTGTCACTAAATAATAGAGTGGCACAAATGCATAACTATGTAAGCGGTGCATATCCATAGCTAACACCTATGAGTTCAATAACGACAAAGTCTTGGACGAATAACGTGCCGTTCTTTTATATTGATTATTAAGATAATATAACAGCCCATAAGATTAGTATATAATAACTATAAAATTTACAAATTACTAAGTCAGTATCCGGTCGGGATTCAAGTAATCTCGGCCTAATTCTTTCAAGGGAGGAGAAGTACCCATGGTCTATTTCAAACCACTACCGTACCTTGTGGCGATTGCCATATTCATGATCGCTCAAAGTGCTAACGCAGTAGGATTTAATGATGTTCCCAATGCACACTTTAACGCACATCATAAACTCTACCCTGAAGTAGGAACACTAAACGCCATGTTTACGCAAGGCGGTTCAGATTTGTGGCTTAGGGCAAGACATGAGGATGTGCAAGAAGATCGAGGCGGGACTCCACTTGCAGGTACGAATGATGCGTCTTTATCCAGTATCCGAGCTCAACTTGGCTTTACCACGGCTCGTTATAAAGGATTTTATTTGCGTGGAGAATTAGAAGCGGCAATTAATCTTAATGATGATGCTCTCAACCTAGATGATGATTTTAGAATTCCCCCTGGTCCAGTAGGTTCTAGGCTTGCTGAAGGAAACGCCATTATTCCGGACAATGATTTTGGGGAAGTGAATGAAGCCTATATTGGTTGGCGCAGTGGTAATAATTCTTCCTGCGGAGCTTCGCCAGGAGCAGGATTTTGTGATGGAAAGACTTCTTTTAAATTAGGCAGACAAACCATTATTTATAACAACCATCGTTGGGTAGGTGATGTTATTTGGCGTAATAATAACGTATCCATGAATGCATTTAGATTTGATAGCAGCTCGATTAAAAACCTTAACTTTTCATACTCATATGTAAAAAAAGTGAAGCGACTGTTTGGAGCTGGGTCTCTTTTTGATGAATGGAAATTTGATGATGGTCATTTAATAAATGTAAGCTACACCTTCCCAGAAATTGGAACACTAACAGCTTATGGGTATTTGTTAGACTTTGATGACAACCGCAGAACTCCACCCTTTCAAGAAGGTTCTGGACTACCAGCAGGTCCTGGTGCAGTACCACCCAATGCGCTAGATTCAGATACCTGGGGTGCACGTTTTGTCGGTACACACGAAATAGGTAACGTTAATTTACAAACTGAATTCGAATGGGCTAACCAAGATCCAAAAGGCGATGAAGGTGAAAACGCCATGGGTGTGCAGGTCAATACTGAACTTGATGACAATGATTATATCAATATAGAGTTAGGCTTAAATTGGGGCGGAACGAGAGTTGATAACGTTGGATTTCTGCCTGTAGGTGAGCCTTCTTATCAGATCAGAGTGGGTTATGAAGTTCTAGAAGGGCAAGGTGATGGTGGAAATGCACTACAAACCCCTTTGGCTACTGTTCACGCTTTTAATGGATGGGCAGACGTGTTCGTAGGTGCGCCAGGTGGATCAGCGACCCCTGTGGGCGGCCTTGAAGATACCAGTATTACGTTTCAAGTATTGGGTCTTTTTGGTGACACCATTGGTAAAAATAAAATTGTGGTGGCCTATCACGACTATGAAGCAGATAAAACCTTCACAGGTGCAGGCTCCAGTGGAAGGATTTCTGACTATGGAGATGAGTTAAATTTATTGTGGGGCAAGCCCAATATCTTCGGTGTGAAGAATTTGCTTGGAGCCATAAAATACGCAGACTACGATGCAGATGATTTTGGTGTAGATACTCGTAAAGCATGGGTGTTACTCCAATACAGATATAAATAAAAAGAAGGCCTTATAGAAAAGGCCTTTCTCTAACTACCAGGCTCTGGTCCGGCTTGACGTAATATAGGGAGGTGCGTACTCCATCTCCCTTTTTCTTTCACGTATTGATTTTGAACTTAGCCCTTAGGCACGACAACAAATGAAGTGCTTTAGCATTATGGGGTGTATCTAAGTTCTTTATTCACCGCGCTTTCTTCTTAGTGTTACTGGTTCGCCAGCAATTCCCCAGTTGTCTGTGTCTACTTCGTCTATAACTACTATTGTCGTGGCAGGATTTTTATTTAACACATTTTCAAGTAGTGCTGTTACACCTTTTATAAGCTCTGACTTTTGTTGTGATGTTACATTTTCTTTCGTTACTTTTATATTTACGTAAGGCATGTTTCTTTCTTTTATCTATAGGTTCAACTTTTGAATTTAATGGCGTTTATTGTAGCTCAATTTTTTGCGTAATTAATTCTTCTCTTAGTGAATCAAGATTATTTTCAAGTAATAGCAAAGTTTTTTCTTTGAATTCAATAATTTTTTCATCAAATTTATTGGCTATATATACAGTATCGTTTGTTGGACCTCTTTTACTTAATTTTTCTATAACCAGTCCTGAATACTTATAAAAGTTGCTTACCCCAGCTAATATTTCAGGCGGTGTGGTTAATAATGCGGGCGAAGATTTGAGAGATTCCCACACAAAATATTCTGGATGATTTTGCCATTGACTGTTTTTACTATAGCCACTTTTGCCGTTACGATAATTTTTAATAATTTCCTCATACACGTCGATGTTATTCTCAAGCTCATTATGAAGTGAAGTACGTACGTAATAACTGTCACGATCTGCTCTTACGGCTTCAAATTGTATTGCCGTCTCAAGTGCAGCGTGAGCCGCCAAGTACACACCTAGAACGGTAGAAAAAACTACAAAAAAGTTACCTATCCAGAATTCCCAATTAGCCTTACCTATTCGAGTTTTTGCTTTGGTAAATACCCTCCTAGGTGAGAGCAAAAATAACAAAGACATACATCCTCCTTTACGAGTAAGGTATTATTTTATATCCAAATTTAAAGGTCTGGTTATACTTTAATCAGTATTTGCCATGTTTTAATACGACGAGCTGTAAGTTATAGTCTTGCTGCGGCCTGTGTCAGTGCCCATGTGACGAAATGCTGTGAACTCCGCCAGGCCTGGAAGGGAGCAACGGTAACAGTTGCTTCGGGTACAACGGGATTGCTGGCACAGGTCGCACTATATAATAAGTTAATTGCACATCATTAAATTTCGATCTAAATACGAATTTCAAACCATCATTAAATGAGTTATCAAGCATTAGCGCGTAAGTGGCGGCCTAAAAATTTTACTGAAGTGGTTGGGCAAGGTCATGTGGTAAAAGCATTAGCAAATGCGCTAGACCAAGAAAGAATTCATCACGCATATCTATTTACTGGTACTAGAGGGGTCGGTAAAACCACTTTGGCGCGTATATTTGCAAAGTGTTTAAATTGTGAGCAAGGCATGACTTCTTCACCGTGTGGAACCTGTGGTTCATGTGAGGAGATCGACGCAGGAAGATTTATTGACTTGATTGAAGTGGATGCCGCATCACGTACTAAAGTTGAAGATACAAGAGAGCTTCTGGACAATGTTCAATATAGTCCCACACGAGGTAATTTTAAAGTCTACTTAATTGATGAAGTGCATATGTTATCTGGGCACAGTTTTAATGCATTGTTAAAAACTTTAGAAGAGCCGCCGCCTCATGTTAAGTTTTTGTTGGCAACTACAGATTCGCAAAAATTACCTATCACTGTTTTGTCCCGTTGTTTGCAATTTAATCTTAAACGTCTATCAAATGATGCCATTACTACGCAGTTAAAAAAACTCTTGCAAGCAGAAGAAATTTCTTTCGAAAAAAATGCTTTGCATGCATTAGCACGTTCTGCTGATGGCAGTATGCGTGATTCTCTCAGTTTGTTAGATCAAGCAATCGCTTATAGTGATGGCAATGTTACGGATATAGCCATACATGAAATGTTAGGCACAGTGCCTAGAGAGTTTTTGCATAAATTGATGCAAGCATTAGCAAATTCAGATTCAGCCGCTATCATGCAAGCAACACAAGAGTTAGCGCAACTTTCGGCAGATTTTAATGGTTTATTTGTAGATATAATAGAAGTTTTGCATCAAGTGGCGTTGTCACAAGCAGTGCCGAGTATGCTAGAAACGTTAGAGTTTGATGCGGCACTTGTAAAAGAGTTGACGGGTAGTTTTAGTCCTGAAGATGTTCAGTTGTATTATCAAATTGCATTAATTGGTAAGCGAGATTTGTATTTGTCTACTACACCGCAAAGTGCATTAGAGATGACATTATTGCGAATGCTGACGTTTAGGCCAACGGAGAGCACGAAAATAAAAATAGATGTGGCTCCCTCTCCTGGCAACACGTTAAAAAAAACAGATACGACGCAGAAAACAGAAAAAAAAATTAAAGAAAGTTCTGAATCTAACAAAGCGGGAAAACCCAACAAAAATGCATCGCTGAAAGATCTAAGTGAAAATAATGAAGAATGGCCAAAGTTAGTCGAAAAACTTGGTTTACAAGCAGTTTCTTATTCGCTTGCATCTAATTGCAGTATAGAGTCTATAACGGATGAAACGATCACCCTGCATCTAGCATATAAACACGAAGGAATTGCTACCAAAGGTGCTCAGCAAAGATTAGAAAAAGCTTTGCAAGAATATTTTGGCAATGAACTCAAATTAATTATCGAAATTTCTTCGAATCAGCTTGAGACTCCAGCTAAAAAGAAAGATCGAGCAAGAGAAAAAATACAATCACAAGCAGAGAAAACTGCTGAGTCAGATGAAGCAGTAAAGGCGTTAAAATCACAATTCGGCGCAGAAATTATTGAAGGGTCAGTGAAGCCATTATAAATCTAATCGATATAGACGCAATATCTGAGTATATGTGAAACCCATTAACAATTATTTCTATGAATAAATGGATGAGATAAATAGGTGAAATTATGAAAGGTGGAATTGGCAACTTAATGAAGCAAGCGCAGAAAATGCAAGAAGACATGCAAAAGGCGCAGGATGAACTAAAGAATTTAGAAGTAGAAGGGCAAGCGGGTGGCGGTTTGGTTAAAGTTACTATGACAGGCAAGCATGCGGTCCGTAGAGTTCAGGTTGACGATAGTTTATTGAAAGACGATAAAGAAATGTTGGAAGACTTAATTGCTGCAGCAATGAACGATGCTTCCAATAAAGTTGAAGAACTGACTAAAGATCAAATGTCAGGGTTAACGAGTGGATTAAACTTACCACCAGGTATGAAGCTCCCGTTCTAGAATTTTCGCTAAGTAAATAACATGTCATTTGGTTTTTCAGGTAATGGTTCGCAGCCCCCAACGCTTTTGGACGCCCTGATCGAGTCTTTAAAGTGTCTGCCTGGTGTAGGTCCTAAATCTGCGCAAAGAATGGCATTTCATTTATTGCAACGTAATCGTGATGGCGCAAAAAATTTAGCTGATAACCTTAACAAGGCTGTAAAAGAAATAGGACATTGTGCTAACTGCCGTACTTTTACAGAGCATGATTTATGTGTAATTTGTAATGATAATTCTCGCTTAATTAAGCAGATTTGTGTGGTTGAGAGTCCAGCAGATGTATTCACTATTGAAAAGAGCACTGATTATAAAGGTATGTATTTTGTTTTGATGGGTCGCCTTTCGCCACTGGACGGGATAGGCCCTAAAGAACTTGGTTTAGAAGTGCTTGAAAAGCGTCTCACTGAGCAGAATATTGAAGAGATGATTCTGGCAACCAATTCAACGGTTGAAGGTGAGGTAACAGCGCATGTGCTGAGTGAGATGGCGCGTAAGCAAGATATTAAAACAACTCGCCTTGCACAAGGTGTACCGGTAGGAGGGGAGTTAGAGTTTGTAGATCAGAATACGATTGCACAAGCGTTTAACAGCCGCAAACATTATTGATAATTTTCTTCTTTTATATTATCCATCATTTTTAAATACGATTCATAACGCTGCTTATTAATTCTATTTTCTTTAACTGCTTCGAGTACTGCGCATTTAGGTTCTTGTATGTGTATGCAATTATGAAATTTGCATTCATTTCTAAATTTTTCAATTTCGACAAATCCTTTGCTAATGCTTTTTGCATCAAGTTTAGGCATGACAAACTCTCTTACACCTGGAGAATCAATTAATTCTCCTCCTAAGGGGAGGTCGTATAATGTGGTTGAGCTTGTCGTATGCCGGCCTTGCCGACTTAAGTCTGATATTTCTTGTGTGTCAATATTAATATTTGGGACTAGCGCATTAATTAATGTTGATTTACCGACGCCTGATTGACCAACAAAAATGCACGTTTTATTTTTTA
The DNA here is from genome assembly GCA_014075255.1 of Gammaproteobacteria bacterium. Classification (NCBI taxonomy): domain Bacteria; kingdom Pseudomonadati; phylum Pseudomonadota; class Gammaproteobacteria; species Gammaproteobacteria bacterium. Next base: position 997,722 of record CP046178.1, on the reverse strand, counting down.
GTAGATTTATTAAGGCATCTAAATTATGAATAGAAGAAAGCTTGCTTGTTGTGACGATTGGGTACGGTAGATTAGTATATTTGGACTGCAATGACTCTATAATTGATAAATGATTTTCTAAGTCAATTTTATTTAAAGTAATAACTACGTCGGAGGGCAATTGCTCTGCTGCAACAATGTAGTGATCGATTAATTCCAATGAAGGCTCGGGTTCAACTGCACAAACTATAATAATAGTATCTATGTTTGCGGCGACTGATTTCTTTGCATATTCGGTTTGTCGTACAAGTTCATTTTTACGTGGCAGGATATTAAGAATTTGGTCTCTATCTTGATCAATTTTGGAGCACTCGACACGATCACCGCAAACAATATGGCTGAATTTTTTAGAAGATATGCAAGTATGTCTGATGCCTTGATCATCTTTAACAACAAGATGTGCACCATGACGACTTACGATCTTTGCGGAGTATTTATTAATAATAGCTTAGGAGTTGCCAGCAATTAAAACTGATAAAATAATTCATTTAAATACTGCTGGACACTGTTGATCTTGTTATTAGACCAATTTAAGCCAAGACTCGATTGGCATCTGTCAACCTGTTTGTTGAGTGCGCCCAAAGAGATTACGTTTCGATCATCACGCGTATATAAAACCGAGCCATCGCCTCCTGTCATGGCTGAATGGCAGGCTATGCAATTCTCTGAATGTAGTGCTGAGCCATCTTGAGCATCAACAGGAACTAAAAATATAGCATTCGCTAAACAGAATAGGGAGATGACTAAGAACTTGAAAGTTTGGCAATGCATTGGACCGCGAGATGGATATAATATATTTTTAGTCATATAGGTATGATATACAAAACTGGTAAGGAAATACTAATGTCTGTGAACGCTGAAAATTTAATTTGGATCGATTTAGAAATGACAGGCTTGGATCCAATGTCGGATCGTATCATTGAAATAGCCACCATCGTTACTAATAAGCATTTAGAAGAATTGGCAGTAGGTCCAGTTATTGCGGTACATCAACCTGCTACTTTAATAGCTGGAATGGATGAATGGAATACCAATCAACATGGTCAATCAGGTTTAATTGAGCGTGTAAGAAAAAGTGAATTCAATGAAGAGCAGGCTGAGAAAGCAACTATTGAGTTTTTGCAGCAATACATTTCAAGCAACACATCGCCTATGTGTGGAAATAGTATCTGTCAGGATCGTCGTTTTCTGGCGCGATTAATGCCGAGCCTTGAGGAATATTTTCATTATCGAAACCTAGATGTTAGTAGCCTGAAGGAGCTAGCAAATCGGTGGTATCCTAAAATTGCTAGAGGGTTTAGTAAAGAGTCTAAACATCTAGCTCTAGATGATATTCGCGATTCCATTGATGAGCTTAAATACTATCGACAAAATTTATTTTCGCAAGTTTGATAACTGGTTTGAGCTACTAGCTCGCGTAAAGTGATTTAGCAATTATTGTCTCAGTTTTTGGATCGAGAATAGTGTCTGTATTTTCTAAGTTAGGGTCTGCGTCAGGGTAATCTAACGTATAATGCAAACCGCGGCTTTCTCTTCTACTTAATGCGCTACGTATAATTAAATCTGCAACTAAGGTTAAGTTTCTTAATTCAATCAAATCACTGCCGACTCGGAAATTACTATAGTACTCATCAATTTCTGAGCTGAGTAAATCTGCGCGATGTTTTGCGCGTTGCAGACGTTTGTTGGTGCGTACAATACCAACGTAGTCCCACATAAACCTTCTTAGTTCATCCCAGTTGTGAGCGACAACAATTTCTTCATCTGGCTCCGTTACTCGGCTGGCATCCCATGGTGGAATTTTTACGGAGGGGATATTGTCAATGCCTTTTGTATTAATCAATTCACTTGTTGAGGATGCAAATACTAAGCACTCGAGAAGCGAATTACTCGCCATGCGATTTGCGCCATGTAATCCTGTGTGTGTGGTTTCGCCGATTGCATATAAGTTTTCTACATCAGTTTGGCCTTTCAGATCTGTCATCACGCCACCACAAGTGTAATGTGCAGCGGGAACAACTGGCACAGGCTCTTTCGACATGTCGTAGCCTAGTTTTAAACAACGGGCATACACATTGGGGAAGTGTTCTTGAATAAACTTTTTCGGTTTATGGCTTATATCTAGATATACACAATCTACACCCATTTGTTTCATTTTATAGTCGATTGCACGTGCCACGATGTCGCGAGGTGCTAGTACACCACGGGAATCAAATTCATGTGCGAATTCCGCGCCATTAGGCAGTAATAATTTTCCGCCTTCACCGCGTACTGCTTCCGTAATCAAATAAGATTTTGCGGTAGGGTGGTATAAACAGGTTGGGTGAAATTGCATGAATTCCATATTGGCAACACGGCAACCTGCGCGCCACGCCATCGCGATACCATCACCCGAAGCCCCATCAGGATTACTGGTATATAAGTACACTTTGCTAGCGCCGCCAGTAGCTAAAATGACATGCTTTGCTTTAAAAGTTTTAACTTGATTGTCATGCGTATTTAGTACATAGGCACCAACACATTGATTGGCTTTGTCGCTAGCTCTTCTTTGTAAATGTTTGTGTGTGGTAATTAAATCAATTGCAATATGATGATCAAACAATTCAATGTTACTTTTATCCTGGGTATTTTTAATCAGTGCGTTTTCAATTGCCCAGCCTGTGGCATCTGCTGAGTGTACGACTCGTCGATGGGTATGACCGCCTTCGCGAGTGAGGTGTAAATACTTCTTTCCATCTCGACCAGTTTCATAGGTAAATTCGACCCCTAATTCTTGTAACCAGGTGATCATTTCCTTGCCGTGAGAGACGGTGTGCAATACGGCCGCTTCATCGCAAAGCCCAGCTCCAGCATCCAAGGTATCTTCCACATGCTGTTCAATCGAATCCTCACTATCCATCACCGCAGAGATGCCACCTTGTGCCCAGGCAGTGCTGCCATCATCCAGTGGACCTTTTGAGATCACAGCTATACGGAAGTCGTTTTGCAAGCGCAAAGCGAGGCTCAGCCCAGCTGCACCACTACCGATAATTAATATGTCAAAATCATGCATATACAACGACTAAATCCGTATTATTTTCCTGTTTCTGGACTACTTTTGGTCTAATAGAGGCCATTGTGGCATAGAAGGGTGATCTGGTTAACAAAACTACACCACTTAGCGGTAGAATCCCTTCCTGAGCAAGGGATGTAGAACTCTTCACCAATAACATTGTCATACAGTAGCAATCCTATATATAAGATTGCACGTACAGGAGTTTGGCCCTAATGGGCGAGAATAATAACGATAAGGAGCTCGTAAAGAGGGCTCAGAAAGGGGATAAAGTAGCGTTCGATGCGCTGGTGACCAAGTACCATCTGAAGGTGGTTAACTTGGCGACCCGCTTCGTTAAGGATAAAGACGATGCTCAAGATGTAGCACAGGAAGCTTTTATTAAAGCCTATCGTGGTTTAAAAAACTTTCGCGGCGATAGTGCTTTTTATACCTGGCTGTATAGGATTGCGATTAATTCAGCAAAGAATTATCTGGTTTCGCAGAGTCGTAAGACACCTACCTATGCCGTGGATATAGAAGATGCCGAGCATATTGAGTCAGCAACTGCGTTGAAAGAGTACGATACGCCTGAGGGCAATATGCTGACCCGCGAAATAGAAGAGACAGTCTATCGAGCGATAAAGGAATTGCCTGAAGACTTGAAGACCGCAATCACACTGCGTGAGTTAGAAGGAATGACTTATGATGAAATTGCATTAGTGATGGAATGTCCAATTGGTACCGTTAGATCAAGGATATTTCGCGCACGTGAAGCAATTGATAAACATCTTAAGCCACTATTGAGCTAATTAGACTGAGTAAATAGCTTAGACTAAATATGGAATGAATATTATGAAGGAAATAGATCAAGAGTTACTGTCAAGAATTTTAGATGAAGATGTATCTGAATTTGAGACACAACGTATCTTAAAAGAAATGCAGTCAGACAATGAGCTTCGCGTGAAGCTGCATCGTTACAATTTGATTGGGCATGCTATGCGAAATGAGCTGCCTAAACAAATTGACCAAAACTTTGTTCATAATGTTATGAGTAGGTTGGATGATGAAGATATGGATGTGCCAGAGCTTAATGTGGTAATTAAATCTGAAAAAGACTCAGGTCGATTTAAAACTGCAATTGGTTTGGCGATTGCTGCTTCAGTTGCAGTGGTTTCTTTTGTGTCGTTTCAAAACTATATGCAAACTAAAAATGAAATAACTCCTGCAGCTGTCGTTGCGGATCGTGTGGTAGAAGAGAGTGATATACAACGTGTTAGTAGTGAAGATTTACAGAACTTTATTTCAAATCCAGAAGCAGCAGCGAGTTTCAATAGCTACATAATGAATCACGCTGAGTATGCGTCTCCACGTGTTTCTGTTCCGCATGTCAGAATTGTTGGCTACGGCAAAGACGAGTTAGAAACAAAAGATTAAGTTACCAATGATTTTATTACGATTACCCATAATTCTGCTTATAACTTGCAGTTTTTCTGCTGTATCGGTGGGTGCTTCCGAAATTGAAATGCAGAATTTGCTAAGCAAAATGAATAATACGCTGGAGAGAGGTAACTACGAAGGTACTTTTGTTTTCATGCACAACGGAAATGTTGAGACTATGAGCATTGTGCATGGTTATTCCGATAATGGTGTGCGAGAGAAGCTTGTTTCACTTACAGGCGATGCTCGAGAAGTCATTCGTGATCAGGATGTGCTAACTTGTATTTGGCCGCGTGATAAATTAGTGGTAATTGAAGCAGCTAGTGAGGCGCATGGACTGCCATCATCCTTGCCTACTGACATAAACGAATTAGCCTTTCATTATAAATTAACCGATGTTGGTCAGGCGAGAGTTGCGGGGCACAACTGCACCTTAGTTCGTTTTGAACCGCTAGATGATCTTAGATATGGCCATGAACTTTGCGTAGAGGCTCAACAGGGTATGGTTTTAGAATCTAAGACCTTCGACGCCAGTGGTAAAGTAATCGAAAACATGATGTTCACTAGTTTTCGCATGCGCGAAACTGCGCCCGAAAAATTATTTCAACCAAGTGTGCATTTGAATGATTACACCTGGAAAACTGCGAGTGTTGAGCTCAATGGCGAGTTGCAACCTGATCGGGCATGGAAAATTGAAGAGTTGCCCCCAGGGTTTTCGCTACGAAGCGTAACCAGTAGATTGATGAGTGCGAGTAATAATCCTGTGCAGCATATGGTGATTACGGATGGTTTAGCCTCTATTTCAGTATTTATCAGCAAGGTAGATGATCCAGAGCATATGTACGAAGGAGCGCATAAACAAGGTGTAATAAATGCTTATGCCAGAGATCTTAACCAACATCAAATTACAGTGGTGGGAGAAGTTCCGCAAGGTACAGTAAAGATGATTGGTTCATCTATTATCTACACGCCTCTTAACTAAATAAATATAAATAATATTTAGATTAAACTTTTTCAGTTTTCAAATTGTCTAGATATCTTTAGAACATGTATATGAGTTTTTTGCTCAGATACGTAAGTAATAAAAAATATAAATAAATCACAAAGCCAGAACGGAGAGTAGCTAATGAAGAATAGGAATGTTTTTATTGGTTTATTAATAAGTTTTTTTATTTTAATTTGCACTGTCTCAACCAGTGCAGTAGCCCGCTATAATTTACCCGATTTCACAGAGCTCGTAGAAGAGCATGCTGATGCAGTGGTGAACATAAGTACCAGTAAGCAAACCGAGGTTAAAAGAGGTTTGCCGCCTAGAGTAGAAATCCCTGAACTTCCTGAAGGCAGTCCATTCGGAGATTTTTTTGAAAAGTTTTTTGGTGAGCATGGTGGTAATGGTGGGGAGGAATTTTTTAATTCGCGCTCATTAGGCTCAGGATTTATTATTTCAAATGATGGCTACGTAATTACAAATCATCATGTTGTTAAAGGTGCAGATGAAATTATTGTAAAGTTAAGTGACCGCAGACAATTGGTTGCTGAAATGGTAGGTAGTGATCCGCGCAGTGACATAGCGTTGCTTAAACTAGAAGGAGCTAATTTTCCAAGTGTACAACTTGGTGATTCAGATGCGGTGAAAGTTGGGCAGTGGGTATTGGCTATTGGATCACCATTTGGATTCGATGCTTCAGTAACTGCAGGGATTGTGAGCGCTAAAGGTAGAAGTCTTCCGAGTGAGAATTATGTGCCATTTATTCAAACCGATGTGGCAATAAATCCAGGTAATTCTGGTGGGCCACTGTTTGATCTTGACGGAAATGTTGTAGGAATTAATTCGCAAATTTACACACGTTCAGGTGGCTTCATGGGATTGTCGTTTGCGATTCCAATTGAAGATGCCATGGATGTGGTTGAACAATTGAAAACTAACGGTTATGTGTCGCGTGGTTGGTTGGGCGTCTACATACAAGAAGTCACACGTGAACTTGCTGAATCCTTTGGAATGGAAAAACCAACCGGTGCATTAGTAGCAAAAATATTACCAGAAAGTCCTGCGCAAGATACTGATATACAAGTGGGTGACATTATTCTTAGTTATGATGGTGAGGAGGTTAAGAACTCTGCATCATTGCCGCCTCTCGTCGGGCGTACGCGTGTTGGTGGCACTGTCAAATTGAAATTAATGCGTGATGGGAAAACTAAAAATATAAAGTTAAAAATTGGCCAACTGCCTGAAAAAGATCAATCTCTAGCAAGTAAAGATGCACCTGAAGAAGAATCTGAAAATACTGTCTTTGGTTTGGTGTTACGTCCATTAACTGACGATGAAATGGAAAGTTTAGAACTTGAGAATGGCGGTCTACTCGTTTTAGATGCCCAAAGTGGGGCAGCGAAAGCTGCAGGTATACGCAATGGTGATGTTGTACAGATGATTAATGGTGAACCTGTAGAAACGGTTGCTGCGTTCTCGAAATTGATGGACGATCTACCGGAAGGTAAATTCATATCTATATTAGTACAACGCTCTCATGGGCCAGAATTTCTGGCAATGAGAATTCCCGAGAAAGAATGAGAAAACGAAAAAGTAGTGTCCCTAAAGAGATAAGTGCTATTAATTAATTGTAAGAATGCTAGGAAAGGTTAGTAAAAGTTACTAAAAATAAGCGATAATTAGACCTGTTATTTAATCGTATAAAATTCACACAGGTCTTAAGGAAAACTCCTACACTAATCTATGGAGCGAATTCGCAACTTTTCTATCATTGCACATATTGATCACGGAAAATCTACTCTAGCAGATCGTTTTATTCAGCACTGCGGTGGCTTGTCGGAGCGTGAGATGAGTGCACAAGTGTTAGATTCAATGGATTTAGAGCGTGAGCGTGGTATCACCATTAAAGCTCAGAGTGTGTCGCTCGACTATAAAGCAAAAGATGGTCATACCTATCAGTTAAATATAATTGATACTCCTGGTCATGTGGACTTCTCATACGAAGTTTCTCGTTCCCTTGCGGCTTGCGAAGGTGCGCTGTTGGTCGTAGATGCTTCTCAAGGGGTAGAAGCGCAAAGTGTTGCTAACTGTTACACCGCTATCGACCTTGGCTTAGAAATACTCCCAATACTAAATAAGATGGATTTAGATTCTGCTGATCCTGATCGCGTTTCTGAAGAAATTGAAGATGTTATTGGTATCGATGCAACTGATCCTTTGCTGGTCAGTGCAAAAACAGGTATTGGTGTTGAAGAAGCTCTTGAAACGATAGTGCAACGGTTCCCAGCGCCAACGGGTGAAGTTGATGCGCCACTAAAAGCCTTAATTGTAGATTCTTGGTTTGACAGTTATGTAGGGGTTATTTCTTTAGTACGAGTGATGCAAGGAGAGATCAAACCAAAACAAAAGATAACTGCGATGTCTACCGGGCGAAGTCATCAGGTTGAAAAGGTGGGAGTATTCACACCAAAACGAAAAGAAAGTGATAGTTTAAACACTGGACAAGTGGGCTACATAATTTGTGGGATTAAAGATATTACTGCAGCTAAAGTTGGTGACACCTTTACGAATACTTCTAATCCTGCTGAAGAAGCGCTTGGAGGTTTTAAAGAAGTGCAACCGAATGTATTTGCTGGTGTGTTTCCTGTTAACTCTGAAGACTATGAGTCATTTCGTGATGCATTAGATAAACTAAGTTTGAATGATTCTGCTTTTAGTTTCGAACCAGAATCATCTGATGCTTTGGGCTTTGGATTTCGATGTGGCTTTCTTGGAATGTTGCATATGGAAATTGTGCAAGAACGTCTTGAGCGAGAATACAGTTTAGATTTAATTACTACTGCACCTACTGTAATTTATGAAGTGCATACTTCAGATGGCGAGGTGAAAAAAATTCATAATCCATCCGATTTGCCAGAGATTAGTAAAATAAACGAAATTCATGAACCAATCATTCATGCTTCAATTTTAGTGCCACATGATTATGTCGGCAATGTAATTACTTTATGTATCGAAAAACGTGGTGTTCAGAAAAATCTAAATTACCATGGCAATCAAGTTTCTATTAATTTTGAGTTACCGCTGAGCGAAGTAGTGTTAGATTTTTTCGATCGACTAAAATCTGTAAGTCGTGGTTATGCGTCATTTGATTATCACCATGCTAAATTCCAAGTAGCGCCATTAGTAAAGTTAGATACGCTCATTAATGGTGAGCGTGTTGATGCGCTTTCGTTAATTGTGCATAAAGATCAAGCAGCTAATTTTGGAAGAGATCTTGCAGTTAAAATGAAAGAGATAATTCCAAGGCAAATGTACGATGTGGCTATTCAAGCTGCAATCGGTTCGAAAGTGATTGCCAGAACAACCACTAAGGCTTTGCGTAAGAACGTAACTGCAAAGTGCTATGGAGGAGATATAACAAGAAAGAAAAAATTACTAGAAAAGCAAAAAGCAGGTAAAAAACGAATGAAACAAATCGGTAGAGTAGAAATACCTCAAGAGGCTTTCCTTGCGGTATTGCGTGTTGAAAAGTAGAAAATAAAAGTAATTAACTATGTTGGTGAGTAAGACATGTTAAAAAGAATTTTATTTGTACTAATGCTTAGCTTATATGCGGTAGCATGTAATGCTGATTTCATAAAAGTTACTTTGTTAGGTACGGGTAGTCCTCGTCCAAGTGTAGAACGTAGTGGCCCTGCAATATTGGTCGAAGTTGGGGGGAAATATTTGCTTTTCGATTCGGGCCGCGGTGTAGTGCAACGTTTGCAGCAACTCGATATCCGTATTTCCGATATACAACATATATTTATCACTCACCTCCACTCAGATCATATTTCAGCTTTAGATGATGTATGGCTTACAGGCTGGATTTATCAACGACCTCTGCCACTTAATATTTATGGCCCAAATGGCACAAAATCTTTTGTTGATCATTTAGGACACTCCTACTCTTATGATGTGCAATTACGAAACCAATATTCAGGGTTAGATATCAATGCTGGAGCTGTAGCCACTAATGATATAAAACCAGGCGTAATTTTTTCTGAAGATGGCGTTAAAGTGACAGCATTTCTGGTAGACCATAGACCTGTTGATCCGGCATTTGGTTACCGCATTGATTTTGGTAAACGTTCAGTAGTCATCTCTGGCGATACAACTTACTCACAGAGTCTCGTAGACCACTCACTTAAAACAGACCTTTTAGTGCACGAGATAATGGCTGTTAAAAGTGAAATACTAGAGAATAATCCTCGCCTGCAGAAAATACAGCGTTATCACACCAATCCTGAGCAACTCATAAAAGTGCTAGACAGCACAAAACCTCGGGCAGCGGTAATGACACATGTAATTATTGTGGGAACTCCAGAGGAAGAAGTATTAAAGCAAGTCAATGATGGTTACGAAGGTGAGTTGTATATGGGTGAAGATCTTATGAGTATTGAAGTAGGTAGTAGTATAAAAGTGATACCATATTCAAAAATGTAGTGATGTCTAATATGCAACTTGATTATACAAAACCATTATTAATGGGGGTCTTAAATGTAACCCCAGACAGCTTTTCTGATGGTGGCATGTATCCATCTTCTAAAGATGCAATTACCCGTGGTTTGGAAATGATCGAACAAGGTGCAGACATTATTGATATTGGAGGAGAGTCCACACGACCTGGGGCAGAACGCGTTAATGCTACGGAACAAAAAAGAAGAGTACTAGATGTGATAGCTGGTTTGCGTAAGGAAATCCCTCAGCATATACACATTAGTATTGATACAACTTTATCGGAAGTGGCAAAAGCGGCATTAGAAGCAGGGGCTACAATGTTGAATGATGTGAGTGCTGGACGTGAAGATGAATCTCTATTAAAACTCGCGGCGAGTTGCAATGTGTCTATTTGCTTAATGCATATGCAAGGCGACCCTGGAACCATGCAAGATAATCCTAGTTATGAGAATGTAACGCGTGAAGTATCTGAATATTTACTCGAACGTGCTCAGCATGCAGAAAGTTTAGGGGTTGAAAAATCTAATATCATTCTTGATCCGGGAATTGGCTTTGGTAAGCGCACTCTGCATAATTTAGAGTTGCTACGAGATCTTAAGAAGATTGTAGAGTTAGGTTACCCTGTGCTACTTGGAACAAGTCGCAAACGATTCATGGGTGAGATTTCTAATCGTGAAGATCCGAGAGAGAGAATGCCTGCAACCTGTGCAACTACCGCGCTTGGAGTTTTAGCTGGTGCAAATATTTTTCGTGTACATGATGTTTGGCAAAATCGCCAAGCATTAGATGTCACACAGGCAATTCGAGACTGTTGATCTTGCGCTTCTCTAGAACCTAGGGTCAGGCGAATACTCCCAATACCTTTTGTAAAAATGAAAAAATATATTTTTATTACTATGCGTTGTAAAAGCTTTTAATATAATACATACGAAAAGGATTAGAGCTAACCAATTCATTGACCCTCCGCCCCCTGAAAATCCTGGGCGATATGCAATTTCTACACTTTTATCTTGCTTAATACGTTCCTTGAAGCTGACTAATTCATCTTCAAGATTTATAGATAAGTTATTTATTGCTGTAGCGAAACTTTTTTGTCTTGCAGTACGAAGTTTTTCTGAACTATTAATCAGTGTTGATTTTGCGATAACCTCATCCGTACCTGGCGCGCGCAACAGCAATTTATGGCTTTCAATATCAAAAATTGCCACATCGACAAATGTATTAATGTCGTTTTTGCTTCCGTTGATGAAGTATGCGCCAACGATAGTCCAATATAGAATTGAAGCTCGTGTGTCGTCAGTGTAAATAACTTGGTCATATGAAATTAGAGCTATGGTATCTAACCCATATAACCGTGCTACTTGATCAACACTGTCAAATCCATGATTGGAACGCATATAAGTTTCGGGAATGATAATGATCTCATGAATATAGGTTTTGTCTTCAAATGAGGTTTTTACTTTATTAAGTAATTCGGATTTATGTGTAGCGGTTAGCGCAATTGAATCGTCTGCATGACTAGGAACAAATGCAACACCAACTCGCAAAGGTAGTTCTAATTTAGGTGATTCTTCTTTGAATTCGGGCGGAGTCTCACCTTTAGGGTATAAATATTCAACTAGGCTGGAAGATACTCCACGGCGCATACCTTGGTCGGTAAACTGTTGCATGAGTGTAGTGCATGAAGAGAGTAGTGTGACTGCACCGATCCCAATTACTATTGACAAAATACGATACAAGCGCATCTTAATTTCCTTAAGTAAGTTTTGTGAGTAATAGTAAACTTGCTTAAAGAGGTTTCAATAAAAATATAAGAAGTATAATTATTTAATACTATGAGTTTATATGGAGATACTTTTCGTGATTATGTGAAGGTTCCGTAAATAAAGAGTGGCGAGGGAAATTAATCAACAGTTTCGTTAATTAGTTCTTCTTTCTGTTTTCGGCTTAGCTTTTTAATTTCAGCTTCACGAGTGCTTGCACTACTACGTGTATGTTCGTTTTCTATATACACAAATTTGACTGGTTTTCGACCATTGAAAAATTTAGCACCTTTGCCATCCAAATGTTGCTTGAAACGTTTTTCAATATCAGTAGAGATTCCTGTGTAATAGGATTGATCGTCTGCTTCAATGATATAAACAAACCAATTCATATTAAAGTGATCCTAGTGCCTTACTTAATATAGGCCATACATTTTCTAATATTACGGGTTGAGCATCAGCGGTAGGATGTAATCTATCGGCTTGTAGGAATTCATCTTTCAATGCAATACCATCAAGAAAAAAAGGTACTAGCGAGATATCACATTCACTGGCAACATCAGAATAAACTTGATGAAAGGCCTGTGTATATCTTTCTCCATAATTAGGAGGTAGTTTTATACCTAAGAGTAATGATGTTCCTGAAACACTGCATTGTTTCACCATTTGTTCTAAGTTTTGTCTCATGAGAGAGGTAGATTGGCCTCGCAAGCCATTATTGGCGCCAAGCTCAATAATGCATAGTGCGGGATTATATTTTTCTATCAATTTGGGGAGACGTGCTAGACCGCCTGCGGTGGTTTCTCCACTAACTGAAGCATTGACTACATTCCATTGCCCGTCTTCGCTATAGTTATCCAAACGATTACGCAAAAGATTGACCCAGCCATGTTCAATCTCTATGCCATAGGCAGCACTGAGGCTGTCACCTAATACCAAAATGGTATTGTCCCTGACATGGTCATGGGCATGACATAAATTAAAGGCAGCCAGAAGGGTAATCAGGAAAGTAATAATTACAATACGGAGAAACGTCATTTCAAATTCATCTGTTATTCGTTGTAGCCAAGTTAGCAAAAATGTCTCTACGGAAGAAGGGCCAATTTCAATTTTGGAAGAGGTTAATCTTCAGGTGAGCGAAGCAGAGGCAGTTGCTGTAATTGGTCAATCTGGTTCGGGTAAAACAACCCTGCTTAGTATGTTAGCAGGCCTTGATATTCCGACCACAGGAAGTATTGAATTGTTCCATCATAAGCTTGAAGAGTTGAGTGAAGATGAGCGTGCAGCACTTCGCAATCAATATGTAGGCTTTGTATTTCAAGCATTTCATCTACTGCCAGGGTTTACGGCATTAGAAAATGTAATGCTGCCACTTGAAATCAATAATGATGCTCAAGCAAAAGAAAAAGCAACATCATTATTAGACCGCGTTGGTATGAGTCATAGAAATAATCATTATCCAACAACACTCTCGGGTGGTGAACAACAACGGGTAGCCATTGCGCGCGCATTTTCGACAACACCACCATTACTGTTGGCAGATGAACCAACCGGTAATTTAGATAGTAACACCGGATCTAAAATTATTGATTTATTATTTGAGCTTAATCAAGAACAAGGTACTGCATTGGTATTGGTCACTCATGATGAGTCGTTAACGAAACGCTGTGATTCCTGTTATCGCCTTGATGGAGGTAAATTACATCAAGGTCAATTACATAAAGACTCTTCTCTTAAAGACAACTTGCATAAAAATCAATAGTCATGTTTACATTTTATAACAACCTTCTAGTCAGGCAACTTCGCCAAAACTCTATGCGTTTGTTTTGTATAGCGGTAGCCATTGCTTGTGCAGTTACATTTAGTATTACTTTACTAGGAGACCGATTAGAGAAATTATTTAATAGTCAGGCAAAAGAAGTCATTGCGGCAGATCTAGTGTTTCAATCCACAACAGATTTAAGTGATGAACAAAAAGCGGTTCTGGAATCATTTTCTCTTAGTAGTGCAAAGACGCTCACTTTTCAGACTATGGCTATGGCCATGACTAATTCAAGTACTAATGATCAAGTAGCAGAAAAAGAAGCCTTTCTGTTATCAAGTGTTAAGGCAGTTTCGAATAGTTATCCTTTGTTGGGCGAGCTTCAGGTGTCTAATCAACTTTATGGAGATCCGCAAGCTACTCAGGAAGTGCCTAAACAGGGTGAGGTGTGGGTAGAAGATAGAGTATTAAATGAATTGGGACTCTCATTAAACCAACATCTCAACGTAGGTGAAACATCTTTCAAAATATCTAAAATTTTAGTGTATGAGCCCGATCGAGGGAATAGCTTCTATAGTTTTACCCCGCGCATAATGATGAACTGGGAAGATGTAGCCGCTACACAAATAGTACGCCCGGGAAGCCGCGTAAAATTCCGTTACCTGTTTACAGGTGAGGCGTCCAAGTTACAAAGTTTGCAGCAAGAGCTTGAATCTAATTTACAACTGAATCAGGAATTCATCACAATCGATGCTGCAAATCAAACATTGGCGAATACACTGAATCGTGCCTACCGATTTCTGCACATCACAGCACTCATAGCAGTGTTGCTCGGTGCAGTTGCAGCGGCACTCGTCAGTTACCAATATGCAAATGAAATGACTTATCAATATGCGCTATTACGCTGTTTAGGGCTGCAAGGGAAAAGAATGATTGCTGCAGTTGCAGTACCTTTTGTCGTGTTTAGCTTAATCGCAGTAGTCATAGGTTTAATGATAGGCGGTGTGGCGCATATCATTATATTAAGAAGCCTGGGTGACCTGATACCGGAAACGTTGCCTGCTGCAAGCATCCAACCATACTTGCTGAGTGCTTTTACGGCACTGGTAGTAGTGGCTAGCTTTGCATGGCCATTTTTAAATAAGCTTTTAAAGACTGCTCCAAAACTATTGCTCAATCGTACAGAAACGCAGCAGCAGCCTATTATATTTACAATAGCAATAATGCTAATGGGCTTGTCGACCATTGTTTACGTGGGCACGCAAGAGGTAAAGATTAGTTTGTATATCATTGTTGTGTTATTTCTATTTGTCTTACTTGCATACTTTGTAACAAAATACTTCATTAGTTGGTTTTCAAAATATAGTGAATCGAAATCAGTGTCGACAAAACTTACTGCAAGAAGTCTAAAGGCGAATCGTCGTATGGTGATTGTCCAAGTAGTTGGTATCGCAATTACTTTTTTCTCACTAGCGCTCATCTCAACCATTCGAGATGACTTAGTGGCCTCATGGCAATCTAAAGTACCCGATAATGCGCCAAATATATTCGCCATTAACTTATTTGAGAATGAAAAGTTGTCATTTCTTGAAAAAGTAAAAGAACAGGGCCTGGAGCATAGTCCATTGTATCCAGTGGTAAGAGGCCGTTTAAGCGCAATCAATGATCTGCCGATTCGAGAATATGCCAGTAAAGAAACGGAACGCCAAGACGAGTCCTTAGGAAGGGATCTAGCGCTGACCTGGAACAAACAATTACCAAAAGATAATAAAATTATACGCGGTGAATGGCATCGTGATTGGTATATCGAATCTAAAAATAAAAATACTGCTACGGTTTCGGTAGAAGAAGGTCTAGCAGAAAACCTGGAAATCACATTGGGTGACAAGCTTTCATTCACAGTAGAAACACAAGTAGTAGAAGCAGTAGTCACCAGTATTCGTTCAGTAGAGTGGGAGTCTTTTACACCTAATTTTTATATGATCTTCTATCCAGGTGTATTAGATGGTTTGCCGGTTTCTTATATGGGAAGCTTGCATCTAGATAAACAACAACGGCCAATATTACGAGATTTTGTAAAACAGTTTCCGAGTGCTACTTTTTTTGATGTGGATTTCTTGTTAAATCGAATTCGTGGTATTGCTCAAAAAATTAGCTATGCGGTTGAAACCGTATTGTATTTTGCTTTGTTTGCAAGTGTATTGGTGTTTGTCTCAATAGAAATGATTCTGCGTAAGAATAGATCTTACAGTACTGCAATTTTTAAAGCAGTAGGGGCAGATACAAAGTTGGTGCAAAAAGTTTTCCGTACCCAGTTTCTTCTAATTGGGTTCATTGCAGGGGCAATTGCTTATCTATTGAATTTAGTAATCAGCTTTGTCTTGTCTAATTACCTAATAGAAGGGCAGTTTGTCTTTAATCCTAAAACGGCAATTTTGTGCTTGATGTTAGCGCCTTTGTTAGTATTAGTGGCAGGATATGTGTCCATTCAACGTACTAAACAAATGCCGGTTAAGAGATTGCTGGCAGAAAGTTGATGGTTATATAAAATGTCTGCTTTCGGCCAAAAGAAGATATTTATATAGTTAAAAAGTGACTGCTTTATATATCTTTCCCTGTATGGGTGGTGTGTCTTGTGGTTCAGCATTTTTAAATGTAATAGGAATAGTTTTACAACCTTTTAAAGAGTATTTTGAAGTGTTTGGTTGCTCATGGAGACTCAATTGGCAAGTGTCGTGCTCTTTTTCTGTGATATGGAAATGTAAATGGGGTCTATATTCAGTATAACCACTACTACCTGATATTCCGATAATCTCGCCTTGTTTAACCTCATCGCCAATTTCTACAAATACACCTTTTGTATTCAGATGAAGGTAGACTGCAATAGTTCCATCTTCATGTTTTATCCCAATCCAGTTTGTTTGCGAGTGGTCATTGGTATCATTAGGGAACTGTTCATCGAGATTGATTACTTCGCCATTCCTTACTGCCGTTATATCTCCACCTATTGGTATAGGGAAATCATAGGAAAATCGTAAGTTATATTCACTTCTATGTGTATGTAATCCACAGTTCCCTTGAGTCACGGTATATTCTTTCCCGATTGGGAAAGGTAAAACATAATCAGATTTATCTGCAAGCGTGTAGTCCGACATCATACAGCCTGGTGTTTGGCCAATTATTTCATCATCATTCGAACTAACGCTACTTATTGAAAGTAAAATTAGCGGCATGACTAAAAGTGTTTTATTCATAATCATCTAAACCAATTTTTTCATAAATATATACCAATCTGAAACTAATTAGATGTGATATATGTTACTTGAACTATTTTAGTGTATTATATTTTATAATGTCTGCTTTGCATCGTAAGCGGACAATTTAGCAAAAATAATAATAATTTGATGCATCATCCCTGATGCTTCTCATATGCGTACAGTCGCTCCCGACATCCTGTCTCACGCGACACTTGTGCATCCTGCACATCGTCCATGTACTTACTATGGTCAATGATTTGGGTCAGGTATACTACTGTGAGGCAGATGAAGAAGACCAAGCAGATGGAAACTGGAAGCTAGTGAATCTTGATCTGCATGCTATAAGCCTATTGCATTAATTAAAG
This sequence comes from Gammaproteobacteria bacterium, assembly GCA_014075255.1. Taxonomy (NCBI): domain Bacteria; kingdom Pseudomonadati; phylum Pseudomonadota; class Gammaproteobacteria; species Gammaproteobacteria bacterium. The sequence goes on along the minus strand of CP046178.1, from coordinate 980,577 downwards.
TTAGAGATCTTATGATCAAAAGCATGATTAATGAAGTTCTGTCACATATTAAAAGCTGATCGTAAACTCTATGCAACCTAAAGTCTTTTCGGATAAGCTCCAAACTTCACCCGAATCAATAGAATTTCAGGATACCATGGCTGTAATTGAAACAGCTTATGCGTATACACCTACTGCATTTACCAATGGAAATCTTGTTAACCAAGCTGGGGAAAATGAAGGTTCTTGTAAACTTTTTGCTTTTGCAAAATTAAATAACTTTGATGAAGAAAAAACACTCGCTTGTTTTGGTGTGTACTACCGTGAGGATGTATTGCAAAACCCGGATAGTAATAATCACCAGAATATCCGCAACTTCATGAAAACAGGGTGGGCAGGTATAACGTTTGATAATGATGCCTTAGCTAATAAATGAAACTCCACTCAGAGTCATGTGAGCAGAACAAAAAACCGATTTTAGAAGTACTGCAAGAAGTATTTAAAGACCGTAAATCGGTACTAGAAATAGGCAGTGGCTCTGGGCAGCATGCTGTGTATTTTGCCAAGCATTTACAACACCTGAATTGGCAACCCAGCGATCGCGCGGAAAACCTACCTAGTATTCAAGCTTGGGCCGTAGAAGCGGCTCTATCTAACCTCAAGGCACCTGTTGAGCTGGATGTACTTAATCAACCTTGGAATATTCAAACGGTAGATGCGCTCTTTACTGCAAATAGCTTACACATTATGTCATGGGCAATGGTGGAGCGGTTTTTCAAAGGAGTGGGTGAAGTATTGGCACCGTCTGGGAAACTGTTGATATATGGGCCATTTTCCTATGCTGGGGCGCATACCAGCCCTAGTAACGCCAGATTTGACCAATATTTGAAGCAGCAGAACCCTTTGAGCGGCGTTAGGGATTTTGATGATCTAAATGATCTTGCCAAGCAACAGGGGCTTGCTGTTATTAAGGATTACGCAATGCCTGCCAACAATCGATGCTTGTTATGGGTGAAGGACTAGTGCTGTAGGCTACCGCTCGTCTAGTCTTCTACTCCAAATATCACCAACAGAGAAATGTGACGTAGTTCACATTAGACAATGCGCCTTCCTAATCTGATCTTTTTAGAGAGATATTTTTATAACCTAAAGTATGGAGTTGGAAATGGAAGCGTTATTAATTATTGCATTGCAAATAACAGTTGTTGGATTAACGCTAGTAGGAATGTGGCGTCTAATGAAAGAGCGTGATGGTTATCATGATTCTGAACTTAAGCGTCATCACTAAATACTAAGCCCTTCCCTGAGTAAAAAAACCCGGCGTATGCCGGGTTTTTTTGTTTGCTTAAAGTAATGTTTCTTTATATTTAATTATATCGTTTACGAGTACAGCTTTTATGTCTGATCTTCCATACTTATCGATTGCAACACGGATATCTACCACTTGATCGTTGTCTCTTCGCTCAAGTTCAAGCCCTTCATATTCAGGAACAAAATAGTTTTCTATTCCATATTTTATCTGTAAATTTGTAATCTCATCTGAGGTTTCAGTTTCTTGATTCCAAGAATGTTGGCTGACATATTGTATTGTGCCTTTCAGGTATAGATCGTTTTCTTGTGGTGCTTCATGAGTTACAGATTGAGGAACCCAATATTTTTTCTGTTTTTTTAATGTAACGTAAATTACATCGTGCTTTTTAAACTCATCGTCACCTGTAAGTTCTGAAGGTTTAAGATTGCTAATTGAGTAATTTAATCTTACATAGTCACCGCGGAATAGAGAGCGAGGGTCAATGGGTTGGGTTTCTAATAGAACGGGTGTTCCTGTGCTTAGGGTCCATTGTTTCATGCCGATCATGGAGCATAAAAATAATGTAAATAGGATTAATATAAATATTATTTTTGAAACCATGCTAAATTACCTGCTTAGAGCTGCTTGCAATAGTTGCAGTTAACTTTCTACGTTGTTTTTCGAGAAAATATCCTCCTATAATAAGAATTATCCCTCCTGCCATAAAGAAGAATGAGCGGTTCAATAAACTCCAAAATGTATCAAAGTACCGAGTTATTAATGCTAATGCGAAGAATAAGAATGCTAAGTTAATGAGTGTACGGTTATTGGTATGCGTACCTGCAAATAATAACCATATCATTCCAGCAAAAAATAATAGATTTAATGCGATAGCCATCCAGCCACCGTAATTTCCTGCAAGAAATAAATTAAAGATAATCAGTAACACAACCGCTGCAATTAAAAACTGACCATAAATAAGATATTTTGGTTTTTCTTTAGTGGTAACTCTTGATCGGTGCCATATTGCTAAAATAACTAGCAGTACTAATGCGGAAAATGTTAATGCCAGCCAGACAGTTGAAGCTTGTGTTCTAAGATGGTCATCAAAGTATCTGAAGCCTCGTTGAATTTCAGGGAAAGTGAGCATATAAAAACTCAGTAATGCAGCGAAAGCGCCATAGTTCTGAAGAGGTTTGGCAAAATAATTGAGTTGATTCGTAGTGGCACAAAGCATTCCAATCAAAAATAATGTTAAATATAGTACAAAATAGAGTTGTACTAGATAAATCTGCGTGATTTGTTGGTCTCTATAATCAATCCCGAAAAAACTATAAATGCTCCATATGATTAATGCGATCAAAGCTAAGTGCAGTGCGAAATTCCAGCGGCGAAAATAAATTAGCGGCAAAAAGGTCACCCAGATTGCCAAGTACCAAAAATGAATATGATTAAATCCAAATGTTTCTAATGATGTCCATAATACTGATAAAGCAATAGTCAAAACCAACACTGCATGAGATTTCATAAGATATGCAGTAACTAAACCTCCTAAAGCCCAAAATAGTACGCCATTGGGGTAGTGTTCATCGATATGATAAATTTGTGCAATAAGCATAATGTTGGCGCCAAAAATTATGACTCCCAGCACGAGTAATGCTTGCCCTAACATGGGTGATTTATCTGTTTTTAAAAAGTATCCTGCGCAGGCAAATGAAACGTACATGGCGCTGAATAACAAAATAAGTTTTGTGATCTTAGCCATTTCTGCCCAATTTGCAGCAAAATAGGTAATGATTCCTGATCCGAGTAATAATACGCCTAGAACTGCGATACCAAATGCGAGCAGGTTAAATCTGGACTCTGAACTTCCTACGTGCTCTAGGATTGACTCGCTATTTTGCTTGGTTACCCAGCCTTTTTCTTCCCAAACAGGTAATTCTTTTTCTAGAGATTTTTGAAATTGTGCATGTTTCATATATATGCTTTCTAAGTATTTACGATGATTATTTAACTTATAAGTTTAAATGTATAGAGCTAGAAATTGTGAAAATGAATAGTGTTTATAGATGATATATGAATTTAGTTATAATAAAACCATGTCTAAGGTAAATTATTTTTAACCTTTATGTGAGGGTCTTGCGATGTCATATAAAACAGTTGTGCTAGTGATTCATGGGATGGGAGATACACCGCGTAATTATGCTGAAAAATTAGAAAAAAAATTATCTAAAAAGGTAGGCAGTGCATGGCCGAGTGTTTATTTTGATTCTATCTACTATGCGGATATTTTTCAAAAACACCAAAAAGATATTTTTACCAGAATAAAAGCAACAGATGACATTGATTGGATAGCTTTAAGGAAGTTTCTCTTGTATGGGTTTTCTGATGCTGCGGGTTTAGAACGTAGAGCGAGCCAAGCAGGAAGTCCATATGAGCAAGTGCAAGATAGAATATTGGATGCGCTAGATAAGGCTTATGATGCAGCAGGCCCTAATGTGAAAATTGTTTTAATGGCACATTCATTGGGTTGTCATGTAATTTCAAATTATATTTGGGATGTGCAATCTAAACAGACCCAACTTGGCGCGTGGAGAGAAGGGGGATTCGATGATTCTCCAGTAGGGTCTGATTTAGACAAGTTTCGAAGATTGAAAAACTTAAAGTTACTTTGTTTTACAGGTTGTAATATACCAATCTTTCTTGCTGGAATTCCACATGGAAAAATAAAAGCTATTTCTTCTAGCAGTAAAGGATATTCATTTAAATGGAAAAACTTTTATGATCCTGATGATCCACTAGGTTGGCCGTTAAAGAACATATCGACTAGGAATATAAAAGAAAGCTTTAAATATGAAGTGAATGAGGATAATGCGGTTAATGTAGGTAATTTGTTAAATAATTGGAATCCATTGAGTCATAATAATTATTGGTCAGATAATGACGTGATTAATCCAATTGCAGATGATATTAAACGACTAATAGGATAGCGTTTATATTAAAAATTATCTCTGTAAAGGTTTAAATATACCAAATTCCCAATTACGCATCGCAAGCACTAGCGTAACGCCATTTCGTTCAAATATATCTAATGATGAATCTTCGTTATTTAGATCGTTAAATTCTCTGCTTAATCGCTTAAGTTTGCGTTGAAATTCACCATTTGAAAGTTTAGATAACATACCATTTAAAACGATTAATGTTTCCTCTTCTTTTTGAAAACTGCTTTTGAAGTATTCTTGACCGATATTCTCTTGAAAAAATCTTTGGATAGGTCCGTTTTTTCTCCAACTAAAGTTCGGTGCTATGAGTAGTTTAATTTTATTTTTAGGTAAAAGCTCAATCACTTTTAGCTTATCAAGCTGCGCTAGCTTATGAATACATTCCGCTTCAGTTATTTTGTAACGCTCTACCATATTCTCGAATAACCATTTATTTAAAGCACAAACAGTGACCAGTAATAAAAGTAAGTCGTCGGCAATTACGCGTTCTTGTTCTTCAGATAGCTGCTCTAGATGAAATTGCGATTCATTCATTTGTTGAACGAGATCTGAAATCTGCATATCCAGCATCTGGCATACGGTTTCCAAACGATTTAAAGAGAAGCTATGTTGTGAAAACAGCCGCTTTACGCTTGCCTCAGTCAAATTTAAGGCCTTAGCTACATCTACATAAGTTTTGTCTTGAGCCTTCAAGCAGGACTTCAGTGTATGAATGAGTGCTTTGGTTTGTGCCATATTTTAACCTGCCTAATTTAATGATTCCTCTATAAGTATTAAAATATAATACTTAATGTTCAATATATAGCAACTATTATCAAAATAGTTTAACTATACGATTCTTTGGTCAATACTCACTTCGAACCCACAAAAAGTAAAGGAGATTTGATTATGAGTATTATCCGCCGTTTACAAGCCACCATAACAGCCGGCTTAGACAATGCCGTCTCACAAGTGGAAAACCATGATGCGGTTGTAGAAGCTGCACTTAAGGATGCAAGGACTGCTGCAGCTAGAGCACGCGTTCGATTGGCGCGTGTACAGAAAGAAGAAGCCAACATGCGAACCAAGCATGGTGAGTTACAAACTATGCATCAAAAATGGACTGATCGAGCGATCCGTGCAGCAGAGCAAGATGAAACTCAAGCATTGGAATGTGTCAAGCGAAGGAACGCATGTGAGCAGCAAATTACACAAACACAAGAGGCCATCACACGGCATAAAGAGCTAGAAAGAAATGTTGGTACTAGTGTGGATCGTATTGAATCTCGAATCACCGATTTGACTCAACAAAGAAACTTAATGCGATCTAGGCATTCTGCAGCGGATGCACTTAGGGTTATCAATAAAATTGAAGGAGATTGTGCTGACGGAATTGATGACACATTTGAGCGTTGGGAAATGTTGGTAACGGAAACAGAGTATATGGCAGGTAATACTGCACATATCGATACATTAAATGATTCTTATAACGAAGCAGAAGATGCTGAATGTCTTAAAGCTGATCTTGCAGATATATTGAGTAAGGAAAAATCAGACAAGGAGGTCGACAATGAGTAATACAAAAAGGATTACGAGTCCGTTTCATCGCTGGAATAATAGTTTCGACGATAATCAAAATGACAAAGAGCTAAATAAAACTTTAAGAAAGCGAGCGAAACATATCGATGAAAGTGAAAGTGAAATTGAGGAGGAGGATAATAAAAATGTATTTGAATCCTTGAAGAACTTTGTAAATATTTCTAAGTTGCTACGTTTCTCAGGTGCGATGGCAGTTATTGCGTCTATGTCTGCATTCCTAATGCAAGACTGGTCAGTAGGTAGTGATGTAAACCGATTCTATTTGATGTTGATGCAAACATTACTGTTAGCAGCAGGTGGTTTCGGGTTAAGTTTCTTAATGAAAGAAAATAAAGGAGGTAGAGTATTTTTTGGTTTAAGCTTAATTTCCATTACGGCTAACTTTGCTATTCTGGGCGCACTTGTTTTCTCACAAGTGCAATGGTTTGGGTCGATAAATGAATATCCAGACTTTCTAACTTGGACCACCTCTAGCTTAGCTTCGGTTGGTGTGGCAGGGGTAAGCGCACTAATTGTAATGGTGCCTATTGCCTGGTTTAGCTATATGGTTTTTTCCAGAAATTTTGCAAAACACTTATTAGTGCTATTTGTGATAAGTAATTTATTATTACTAATACCTGTACGAACATCATTAATGGTGGGATTAATTGTATTAGCGGCGGTGATGGTGCCTCTTTGGATTTTGCGAAAAAGATTGTTTAGTGAAACTTCACTGAAGACGCCAGAAGGAATGTTTGCTGTAGCAACAGTATTTATTCCAGCGTTGATAATGTTAGTTAGAAGTTTTTGGTTATATCAAGTAGACGAGATATTGCTTGTAATGCTAGGCGCAATTGTATTTCTGATGATGAGGATATTCTCTACACCGTTAGATGAGAGTTCGATATTAAAACAAATATTAAATTGGGCTTCGATCGCTACTGCTGGATTTGTGGCATTTAATGCTGGAATTTCTTCCTTAGCAATCATTCCCATTAATTATGAATTTTCAGTTATGGGTGTGGTATTCGCATTACTTGCATTAGATGTAGCTAAAAGAGCAGGTTCTTTGCATTCATTGTTTTCTGCGTTTGCAGTATTCGCTTTATTGATGACTAACTTCCTAGTGCTTCTTATAAATGGAGGTGCTGCGGCTGCAGTGCTGTTATTAGTAGCAGGAATAGCGGTAGTAGTCATTGGTCAGGCTGAGAGATCTAGATTAACTTTAATTTCTGGCTTGGTAGCTACCTTTATTGCATTTGCTCACCAAATGTATAACACGTTAATCCATATTGATTTCACTAACTGGGCGACGTTAGCTGTAATAGGAGTGTCAGCAATCATTTTCGCTTCATTGTTAGAGCGACATGGAGTTGTTCTAAAACACAAGTGGGAAAGATGGTCGCAATTTAAAACTACTAAGGAGGTGTAAGTGATCATTTTATAGAGCATGTTGTCATTCGGTGTGGCAACATGCTTGTTTTTTTCTACACGACTATTTCAATAATTCTGCGGCCACTTCTTCTCTGAATCTGAAGCTTACTTGTTGATTGATCATGATTGCGAAAGGAGTCCAATAATCATTTCGATGTATATAACCTGCATAGGTGCTAACATTATTTAGTGTGCCTGATTTTGCAAAAATATCATCTGTTTGTGAAGGCATTAAGTGTCGATAGGGTTTGAACTTATTGAGTACATCAATCAGCTGCTGAGCGCTCAATCTATTTTGTCTGGATAACCCAGCGCCTTCAATAATTATGTGGTCAGACCAATTAAAATTATTGTTTATATATTCACTTACTACGACTTGTGATTTAGTGGTGTTCGCAGGTGCATCATAAATATCAGCACCTAGCGTTAAAAATAATTGATTGGCTATAAAATTATTAGAAAACTCCAACATAGAAAGAATGATTTGCTCAAGTGTATTGCTGTTTTGATGGGTGAAGAGTAATACTGCTTTATCAGGAATATTTCCACTTTGAAAAAGTGCGTCGGTTGGTATTTCCGATAAATTTAATTTAGCTTTTAGTAATTCTGCGAAATACCTAGACCCATATTCTGCATTGCCTAAATTTATCCGGTGAGTGCCAATATCTAATCCTTTTGCTAGCTTATTGGCTAGTGGTGTCAAAGGTGTTTGCGTTTCACTGCTGCTGACTGCATCATAATAAACACGAACATTAATGGTATTAAAATTAGCTGCGGTTGCTCCAAGTGAAGCATCATAGGGGTTTAATGAGCTACCCTGGCCGTCAATATTGATCGATTTACTAAAGTAACTATTATCAACACTAATTCCATCCAACTCGCTTATGCCTTCTTGCTTGATTTTGTTGACGATAATATCTATTTCTTCGGAAACTAAATAAGGGTCACCATAACCTTTTACCCATAAACTGTTTGCTACGGGGTCATAATAGAAATCCGTCTTAAATCGATAATCACTTCCCCAGTGCTCAAGGGCAATTAAGGAGGTTAGTACCTTTATAGTGGAAGCAGGTATATATGGGAGCGCTGCATTTTTTGCATGCAGTACTTGCTTATTTTCATCGACCAGCAATAGTGATGAAGACGATAGTTTTTTAAGTGCGTCTAAAGGACTAGCCGCAAGACCAGGGCTTGTGAAAAAGTAGAGCGTTAAACTAAATAATATTGCACGTAATAGCATCGTTTAATCAAATAGCCACTTGAAATCCTTCAAATTCAGGCTTACCAAGATAGACAGGTTTTACGTCACCTACGTTGGCATGAGCTTTACGAAAAGCTTCGGACTTAGTCCAATTTTCAAAAGCTTGTTTAGAGTCCCAAATAGAATGTGAAGCATATAAGCTATATTCTTCTGTTTTAGGGCCTTCCAATAAATGAAATTCTTTAAAGCCTGGAACTTCATCTAAAAAAGTTTCGCGGTTTCGCCAAATGTCTAAAAAATCTTCTTCATTTCCTGGAATTATTTTGAATCGATTCATGGCAATAAACATTTAATTCTCCGATTGATCATTTGTTATAGGTGTTGCATGTAATTAGATAGATTGCATCGAGAATAGTTCAAGATGTGATAAGGACCTCGTTATCCCATGTAAAGCTATCGTCAGTGAACGCTTTAAAGCAATAAATGAATGTAGAGACCATTCCCCAAGCTAATCCAAGTACTACACCAAAATCGAGCAAGCCTTTCCAGGGTTGGGGGATAAGTCTAAAGGTAAAAATGAAAATAATAATCATCACGGTAAGTGCCCAGGTAGCAATTACGCGTCTCTTGGGTGCGTGAAAATACGCCATGCAGAAAAGTGGGGCGAGTAGTAATTGTAACGATGTAGTGCTATGCGATAAATATTTACAGCGTGCAGCAAAGCGTGGCGAAAATTTCTTTTGAAAACCTTTGTATCCTTCCCCATGAGCCATAAATATTGTCCAAGCTATAAACACGACCCAATGCATCCAGTTTAGAGGCATGGAGAATGATTCAATGGTGTAAGCAGATAAGCGCCAACAGGCAAAGCCTAGTAGCAAAAATAACCCTACAATAGCCCATGCAACTGCAAGGAGTCCTGTGATAGTGATACGTTTGTTATTCATATTTAAGTTTATTATCGCATATATATATCAACCTAATACTTTGATTTGATTGCTGGGCTATTTTTCATTACAAAGTGCTAGAAATTTTATTATTTTTCATTTAGTGCTTGCTAATTATACAAACTCGCTGGCAGCAGCGCCTGATGCCCAGGCCCATTGAAAATTAAATCCACCCAAGTGACCGGCCACATCGATTGCTTCTCCAATAAAATATAAATTATCTTTTTTATTGGCTTGCATGGTTTTAGAAGATAGCTCATTGCAGTTAATGCCACCTAATGTTACTTCTGCTGTTCGATAGCCCTCGGTGTTATTGGGTTTTAATTTCCAACTATGAAAATGGTCTGCTATTTCTTGTAATTGCTGGTTAGAAAATTGATTTATCTGTTTGTTGCTATATTCGTCATCTGAAAACCATAAATGAATTAGTGTTTGTGCAATATTCTTTGTCATAAGTTCGGATAGCAGTGTTTTCAATTCCACTTTGGGTCGTTGTGATTTCCTGTCTTTAAGATATTCATATAAATCAATTTTAGGTAGCAAGTTTATGGTGAGTTCATCGCCTTGGTTCCAATAGGACGAAATCTGTAGCATGGCCGGTCCACTCAGTCCTCGATGTGTGAATAGAAGATTCTCATGAAAGCTCATGGCATTGCAGGTAACGACCACTTCAATAGAACTACCACTCAGTTGAGATAAAATATTTAGAATAGGCTGGTTTAATGTAAAAGGAACAAGGCCAGCGCGTGTAGGAAGTACTTCTAAATCAAATTGTTTTGCAACTTGATATGCAAATCCTGTGGCGCCCATTTTTGGTATAGATAAGCCACCGGTTGCAATCACTAAAGATTCGCAAGTTGTAGTGCCTAAAGAAGTTTTAATTTCGTAACCACTCCCTAATGGATTGATCTGCTCAACAGAACAATGTGTGCGAACTTTAACACCAGCTTGGTTGCATTCATTTAAAAGCATCTCCAGAATATCTTTTGATTTGTTATCACAAAACAGTTGCCCCAATGTTTTTTCGTGGTAGGGGATATCGTGGCTACGTACTAATTCGATGAAGTCATAGGAGGTGTAACGCGAGAGCGCGGACTTGCAAAAATTTTTATTATTGGAAAGAAAATTGTCGGGTTCGCAGTATAAATTTGTGAAGTTACAACGGCCGCCACCTGACATAAGTATTTTTTTTCCTACTTTATTAGCATGATCTAATACCAAAACGCTTCTTCCCCGTTGCCCAGCACGAAAAGCACACATCAATCCAGCTGCCCCAGCACCAATAATGAGTACGTCAGAGTTCTTTGGTATTGGGGTGAATGATAAGTCAGACATCAGTTAGAAAAAATTGAATACGCTATCTATCTATTAGATAAAGCGAGCCACGTTGTAGTAATTTCAATAATAAATTTAGATTTTCATCAGTCTGAATTATGTCTTGCTTGTTAAATTTAATATTAGCGCAGAGTGTTTCTATTAATGGGTTCAAGCTTGTAGTGTTTTCAAAACTTTCTCCATCGACATATAAAATAAGATTATTATCTTTCGCTTCGAAGGCGAATCGAGAGATTTCATTTCTGAAAATGAAATTTCCTGAATCTAGATATATTTTTAAATCATCTGATGTGTATATTTTTTCTGATTCTTGAGAATACTTCGGGGTAGTAATGTAATGCCCAAACCAATTGCTAATCACTTCTTTATTTCCAGTATATTTTTGAAGGATGTGTTGTATTTTTTCTATTGTTTGTGCACTAATCTCACCTGTGTTGTTTTGCATGAGTAGATCAGGGTCTTCATAGCGTATTGATTCGCTAAGCTGTTCTCCAATAAAGTCTGTGTATTCGCGTAAAATTTCACTATGTGAGGGAGCGCGAAAACCAACGGAGCAAGTAATGCAGTCATTCCCTTCAGCAATACCATTGTGTGCAAAGCCGGGTGGTACATATAGAATATCGCCGGGCTCCAGTACCCAGGATTCAGTCGCACTAAAGTCACTTAAAATAGAAACGGGCAGGTTTTTAAGTAACGGAGCATCTTCATTATAGATGCCACCAATTTCCCATTTTCGTTTACCACTCGTCTGCACCAGGAATACATCGTAGTTATCGTAATGTGGGCCTACACCACCGCCATCACAAGCATAGCTGATCATTAGATCATCGATTCGCCAACGTGGGATAAAGGTAAATAGCTCCAAAAATTTAGCCGCTTCAGGATTCCAATGGTCAACGGCTTGTACCAATAAGGTCCAATGTGAAATTGGCAGGGTTGAAAAATCACTTTCTTTGAATGGACCGTGTTTAAGTTCCCAGCCTTTTTCAGATTGATGTTGAATAACGATGCGTGATTCAATTTCATCTTCGCAGGCTAATCCCGCAAGAATCTCTGCGCTGACAGGGGAGCTTACATTAGGCAGTGCATTACGAATTAATAATGGTTTTTTCTGCCAATACTCTGCTAGAAATTGTTCGCATGGGATTTCACCTAAAGGCATTAAATTCATCGTTTAGCTCAATTACTAATTTTGTTTTTATCTTTTAGCATTTCGATATGTGGAATATAATCTTCAAGATAGGAGCTTGATACTTTTATGAAACCAAATTTCTCATAAAATTCTTGCAAATATTCTTGCGCACTTATTTTGATATTGTGTTTAGGCCAAGCTTTATTGGTTTCATCAAGACATTTTTTTATAAGTAATGAACCAATGCCTTGCTGGCGCGAAGATGACTCAACCGCGAACCTTCCAATGCTTGTTTCTGCGTAGCTTAACCCTGGTGGTAGCAGTCGCGCATAAGCAATCAATTTTTCATTGTCATGTGCACTAAGGTGTAGCGTTCCATCGTGTCGATCTTTTTCATCCAGTTCAGGGTAGGGGCATTTTTGCTCTACAACAAAAATATCTATTCTAAGTTTAATAATTTCATATAGGGTATTTTTATCAAGTTGCTGAAAAACATTACATCGCCATTGAAGATCTTTCATCAGGTTAAGTTTAATTGTTTTATGTTAGCTATGAATCTAAATTAAAGTATAAACATAAAAAAACCCGCTTAGGCATATGCTCTAAGCGGGTTTGGTATGCAAAAGATGTTAATTACTTATTTTTGGCTGCAGCACGCTCTTTAGCTTGCTTAATGACCACTTCTGCAACGTTCTTAGGGCATGGCATGTAGTTAGAGAACTCCATTGAGAACTGTCCACGTCCTGATGTCATGGTGCGTAAGTCACCAATATAACCAAACATTTCAGATAATGGTACGTCTGCTTTTACGCGTGTACCTGTAACGCCAGCGTCTTGAGATCTGATCATTCCGCGGCGTCTGTTTAAATCACCAATTACATCACCTACGTGATCTTCTGGTGTGAAAACATCAACCTTCATAACTGGCTCTAGTAGTTGTGGGCCTGCTTTAGGAATTGATTGTCTATAACCTGATTTAGCCGCAAGCTCAAATGCAATGGCTGATGAATCCACTGCGTGGAAAGCACCATCCACTAAAGTAACTTTTACATCAAGACACGGGTAACCCGCTAAGACACCGGTGTCCATCATCATTTGAAAGCCTTTTTGAACAGCAGGCCAGAATTCGCGCGGGACATTACCACCTGTTACTTTAGATTCAAATTCGTAACCTGTGCCAGCTTCTGCAGGCTCAATAATGTAATCGATTTTACCAAATTGACCTGAACCACCAGATTGTTTCTTGTGTGTATAACTATCTTCAATTCTTTGGGTAATTGTTTCGCGATAAGCTACTTGTGGCGCACCGGCTACTACTTCAACACCATGCGTGCGTTTAAGGATATCAATCTTAATGTCCAAATGGAGTTCGCCCATTCCTTTAAGAATAGTTTCGCCACTGTCTTCATCGGTAGCCACGTGGAACGAAGGATCTTCTGCAATCATTTTACCTAAAGCGACACCCATTTTTTCAGACGCAGCTTTATCTTTAGGAGAGATTGCCATTGAAATAACGGGGTCAGGGAAAACCATTGGTTCTAAGGTCGCAGGATGATTTGGGTCACATAATGTGTGTCCAGTTTGCACATTCTTCATACCTAGCACAGCAACAATGTCGCCAGCTTGTGCAGATTCTAGTTCTTCACGTGAATCGGCATGCATTTCAACTATTCGTCCGATGCGTTCGGTTTTACCAGTAAAGCTATTCATTACTGTCATGCCTTTATTTAACTTGCCAGAATAAATTCGAATAAAGGTTAGGGCGCCATAACGGTCATCCATTATCTTGAATGCTAATGCGCGTAGTGGTTTATCAATATCAACTTCTGCAAACTCACCGGTTTCATTACCTTCTAAATCTACTTCTGGTTGCGGTGGCACTTCCGTAGGGCTGGGTAGATAATCAACCACTGCATCTAATACTAATTGAACACCTTTGTTCTTAAATGCGGAGCCGCAGTATGTAGGGAAGAAATCAAGTGCGATAGTACCTTTGCGTATGCATGCTTTAAGTATTTCATTACTTGGCTCTTCACCGTCCAAATATTTTTCCATCGCTTCGTCATCTTGTTCAAGCGCGATTTCAACCATCTCTTCACGAAACTGTTCTACTTTGTCGACCATGTCAGCAGGCACATCTTCTTCTTTATAATTCATTGGGTCATCAGAGCCGTCCCAAATCCATGCTTTGCGGGTTAATAAATCAACCACGCCCACAAAGTCGTCTTCGGTGCCAATAGGTAAGGTCATTACCAATGGGTTTGCACCTAATACTTTTTTGATCTGATCCACAACGCTATAAAAATCAGCGCCTAGACGATCCAGTTTATTAACAAAAATGATACGCGCTACAGCCGATTCGTTTGCATAACGCCAGTTGGTTTCTGATTGAGGCTCAACACCGCCTGATCCGCAGAATACGCCAATGCCGCCATCTAGAACTTTAAGTGAGCGGTAAACTTCAATGGTGAAATCTACGTGCCCTGGAGTGTCGATAATATTTAAGCGATGGTCTTTCCAGAAAGTGCTGGTGGCAGCAGATTGAATGGTAATACCGCGCTCACGTTCTTGGTCCATGAAGTCCGTGGTAGCCTCACCATCATGTACTTCGCCAATTTTATGAATTTTTCCGGTAAGGCTGAGGATGCGTTCTGATGTTGTGGTTTTGCCTGCATCCACGTGTGCAAAGATGCCAATGTTTCTGTAGTTAGATAGATCGCTCATTACCTTTACCTTTATGTAATATATTCAATAAGTTCTGGATATTAATTGAAGTGCTAAATAGGGCCGCAAGTCTACTTGATTGTATGAATCAAGACAGCTTAATTAGCTCCCATTTATCAATAAAATGCTTCGAATACCCGGAAAGCGCCGGATTCTGGCCTATATAAGAGATTGCTTCAATAGTGCCTAGGGGGTAAGTCGATCAAGGCATTATTGAAGCTAATGTGTGATGGGTTTTACCTGTAGGGCGCAGAACTTAAATTCAGGGATTTTACCAAATGGGTCTAGCGCTTCATTGGTGAGCAAGTTCGCTGCCGCTTCTCGATAGCAGAATGGCATAAAGACTTGTCCTGGGCTAATGCCATTATCGATTCTAGCGAAACATTCAATTTCCCCACGTCGTGAAGCAAGTTTGATTTTGTCGCCACCCTTAGCACCCATCTTGTCTAAATCCGATGCATTGATGCTTGCTACGGGTACTGGTTCAATGGCATCTAGCATGCTTGCACGTCTGGTCATCGCTCCGGTGTGCCAATGTTCTAATTGACGACCCGTTACGAGAACAAATGGATATTCTTCGTCGGGTAATTCATCCGCATTTGTAAATTCAGCAGCAACAAATTTACCTCTACCATTTTCAGTAGGGAAGTCGTCAGTGAAAATTACACTTTGACCTGGATCATTTTCTTCCTCGCATGGATAAGTAATGGAATGTTGTTCTTCCAAACGGTCCCATGTCATACCTTTAATGCTATCCATACCTTGTCGCATTTCATCAAACACATCGGAAGGGTAATGATATTTCCAATCGGTGAGCCCCATCCGTGTGGCAATTTCTTGGATGATCCATAAATCTTGCTTCGCTTCACCAGGTGGCATGAGTGCCTGTCGGCCAAGTTGTACGCGTCGATCGGTATTGGTAAAGGTGCCAGTTTTTTCTGGGAATGCCGATGCGGGCAATATTACATCTGCAAACCAAGCGGTTTCTGTCATGAAAATCTCTTGCACCACACAATGCTTAAGTGATGCAAGTGCTTTGCGCGCATGATTTAAGTTCGGGTCCGACATGGCAGGGTTCTCACCCATCACGTACATACCATGGAGATTTCCATCCGAAATGGCATGCATAATTTCTACTACGGTTAAACCAGGGTTGTTGTCTAGTTCAGTATCCCAAAGTTTTTCGAAACGTGAGTGAGCCTCAGGATTATCAACACGTTGATAATCTGGGAATACCATTGGTATAAGTCCTACATCCGATGCACCTTGCACATTGTTTTGTCCACGTAGTGGATGTAAACCTGTACCAGGTTTACCAATTTGACCCGTCATCATAGAAAGGGCAATTAAACAACGCGCGTTATCCGTTCCATGTATGTGCTGAGACACACCCATGCCCCAGAAAATGATGGAAGCATTAGAGCTTGCATATACTTTGGCAACTTCATGAAGTGTTTCAGCCGGGATACCACAAATCTTTTCTACGCTCTCAGGAGTGTATTTGAGAATGTGTTTAGCAAAGTCTGCAAAATTTTCAGTGCGATCTTTAATGAAATCTTTATCAAGCAAGTTTTGTTTGATAATCGAATTCATGATGCCGTTTAACATGGCAACATCAGTATCAGGTTTAAACTGTAAGAAGTGGTCTGCATGGCGTGCTAAATCAGTACGCCTTGGATCCATTACAATTAATTTTGCACCATTGCGTTTAGCATTCTTAATAAAGGTAGCTGCAACGGGATGATTATCTGTTGCATTGGAACCAATAATTACAATTACATCGGCTTTAGCTACATCCTCTACTGGATTGGAAACGGCTCCAGATCCGATGCCTTCTAGCAAGGCAACAACAGATGATGCATGACACAAGCGTGTGCAGTGATCAACGTTATTGGTTTTAAATCCGGTGCGAACTAGTTTCTGGAATAAATAGGCTTCTTCGTTAGAGCCTTTTGCTGAACCAAAGCCTGCTAAAGCGTTAGGTCCATGTTCATCTCGAATATCAACTAAACCTTTAGCAGCAAAGTCTAAGGCTTCTTCCCAACTAGCTTTGCGATAATATTTATCGATGTCTTTGAATGATAACTTTTCGACATCAGTAATTTTCTCCATGCCAGGTTTGCGAATTAATGGAGTGGTAAGTCGACCATCATGGTGTACATAATCAAATCCATAACGACCTTTTACGCACAAGCGACTTTTGTTAGCGGGTCCGTCTCGTCCTTCTACATAAATAATTTTTTCATCTTTAATATTGTAAGTAAGCAAACAACCGACACCACAATATGGACAAGTTGATTCAACTTTGCGGTCAGGCTTTTGTAAGCCAAGTTGATTGGAAGGCATAAGTGCGCCAGTGGGGCAGGCTTGAACACATTCGCCACACGCTACACAGGTGCTATCACCCATAGGGTCTTGGATATCAAATACAATTTCAGAATGAGAACCGCGGTTAGCATAACCAATTACATCATTGTTTTGTTCTTCTCGGCATGCGCGTACACAACGTGTACATTGAATACATGCATCTAGATTTACTGCGATAGCGGGATGGGATAAATCTTGTTCCGGATTATGTCGCGATTCAAAACGTGGTAATCCAACTTCTAGTTTCTGTGACCATTGATCAAGTTCGCTGTTCAGAGTGTATTGGCTTTCGGCCATATCAGACTGCAATAACTCCAGCACCATTTTTTGCGAATGTGTAGAGCGATCATTGTCTGTATGCACTACCATGCCTTCAGTAGGTGTGCGTACACAAGAAGGTTGTAATACGCGTTCACCTTCAATTTCAACTACACATGCACGACAGTTTCCATCAGCACGCATGCCTGGTGTGTAACATAAATGAGGAATGTCTACACCATGACGACGAGCAGCTTCTAGGATAGATTCATCTTCATAGGCTTTTATAGTTTCACCGTTAAGTGAAAAAGCTATAGTTTTGAAATCCTGTAAATGTTCTGGATTAGCGGCCATTAAGTTGCTCCAACTTTCCTTTGCCTAGTTTATTCATTTTGGTCTAGTCTAATTCTTTAGGGAAATAATTTATTACTGATGTCATTGGGTTTGACGCAGCTTGTCCTAAACCACAAATCGATGCGTCATTCATGGTTTGTGAAAGTTCATGCATTAATGGTTGATCCCATTTTGGCTTATCCATTAACATCACCGCTTTTGATGTGCCTACACGACATGGTGTGCACTTTCCGCAAGACTCATGCGCAAAAAAGCTCATCGCATTGCGTGCAAGTTCACGAGCTTTGTCTTTGTTTGAAAAAATAATAATCGCAGCTGAACCGATGAAGCAACCGTGTTCATTTAAGGTGTCGAAATCTAATGGGATGTCGCCCATTGAGGCAGGCAATATTCCGCCTGAAGCGCCGCCGGGGAAATACCCATAAAACTCATGGCCGTCTAACATGCCGCCGCAATGTTCTTCAATTAATTCATTTATCGTGATGCCGGCATCTGTTATATGAACGCCAGGTTTTTTAACTCGACCACTTACAGAAAATGAGCGCATTCCACTTCTACCATTACGGCCTTGTTCTGAAAACCAAGACGCACCTTTTTCAAGGATGTCGCGCACCCAAAATAGGGTTTCTAGATTATGTTCTAAAGTAGGGCGCCCAAACACACCAACTTGAGCAACAAAAGGAGGGCGTAAACGTGGCATACCACGTTTACCTTCAATCGATTCAATCATGGCTGATTCTTCACCACATATATATGCACCTGCACCACGGCGTAATTCAATGTGTGGGAGTTGGCATGGTGGATCTTTTTTAAGCTCATCCAGCTCATGTAATAACATCGTGTAACAGTTTGCGTATTCGTCACGCAAATAAATATAGATGCTATCAATGTCTACCACTTGTGAAGCAATTAAGGCGCCTTCAATAAATCGATGTGGATCTTTTTCTAGGAAATAACGATCTTTAAACGTTCCAGGTTCACCTTCATCGATGTTAACCGCTAGTATACGAGGACCATCTTGTTTGCTAACAATTTCCCATTTTTGTCCTGCAGGAAATCCCGCGCCACCCAGGCCACGTAAGCCAGAGTCCTTCATTATGTCTATAATTTTTTCAGGACCATTAGTGGTATCAAACATACGTTTAACTAATTGATAACCACCGCTATTTATATAACGGTTATAGGTAATGTAATCCGTAGTAGGTGAATCTATATCATTCACTTCAACAGCTTGGTTCACCGTTTCTAATGTTGCGTGATCGATGGGCTTTTGGCCTACAACCGCGATAGGTGCAGTATCACATCGGCCTACGCAAGGAACGCGTTGAATGCGAACGTTGTTGCCATGGTATTTTTTGAGTTCGCTGACTAATGTTTCAGCATTATTCATTTCACAACTGATGGAATCACAAACACGTACGGTTAACGCAGGTGGGGCTTGTTCACCTTCTTTAACTACATCAAAGTGATGATAGAAGGTAGCTACTTCATATACTTCAGTAGTGGATAAGCGCATTGTGCTAGCAAGTGCTGTTATATGCGCTGCAGATATGTGGCCAAATTCATCTTGAATTAAGTGCAGGTATTCAATCAATAGATCGCGTCTGACTGGAAGAGAGGAGATTAGATCTTGAACTTGTTGTAACGCATCGGCATCCACGCGTCGTCCGCGTTTTTCGCCCTTCATTTTATTGCGTTTGCGTGAAACAGCTTTATCCATTGGCTTCAAAAATTCCCTAATAATCGAATGTGTACAGCTAAATATAGACTATGGTTAGCGCATAAAATAGCGCATATACCAAATGTTAATCAAATACTTATAGTTTTTATCCAATCCAAATTAACATTTCGCCTTGTCCACCAACAGTGGTATCTCCAATATAGCGTTGTACACGGCGGCGCATGGGGTGGAGTGACTGGAAAGTACTTTTATACTGCCTTAATTCATGCAGTAATAAGGTTAAGTAACCTAAATTATGGCGCCCACAGTCATGAAAACCTGTGAGTACATCTTTTGGCTTATGGGGCAATAGAATAGTGCCTCTTCTCATACCAACGCCTACTTGTTTACCTATGGTACCAAGGTTGGTGATGGTGCCAGCAATCATCCTGCTGGCGCAGTAATCACCTATATTGCCAACTACCATAATGGTGCCGCGTCGTAATAGATCGCCGGTAAAATTACCACTATTTCCATGTACTAGAATAGTGCCGCCAGACATGCCTTTTTTGTCGCCAGCAAATGCGCCACCTAAATAATCATTTGCGTTGCCTGTTATTTCAATTTGGCCTTTAGACATTCCGCAACCAGCATAATTTTGTGCATTGCCTTTCACGACTAACTTACCACCTGCTAATTTAGCACCGGCAAAATGACCCGCATCACCGTTAACAGTGAGTTCAGTTTTCTTTTTAAGCGCATGACCAAGATAATCCATGCTTTGATTTGAATTTTCTAATGTTATAGGTTGGTTTGAAAAATTCCCTGTGATATCAAAAAATTCACCAACGTTTGATTCTTCGTTGCCTATTTGCAGTGGTTGGTTTTTGACAGCATCACAATTTATTGACTCATTAATGGCTTGACTCAACCAGCGCATATCCAGGCGCTGTTTAGTACTACTTTTATATGTAACGGTTGTAAGACTCATTCATAATCTCTCTTAAATGAAAATGATGCGGGCCTAAGTTGCCGCCATAATTACCACCGGTTATTTTTTCTATACCTTGTGACTTTCCTAAATCGCAAATTGCTTCAATGCCTCGATACATTGCTAACGTTACATCTTCTTTGGTAAGCCCATCGATAACAATTTCCATTGCCGCTTCAATATTTTTCCCCAACACATTATCTGGTCGTCCCTTTAATGTTGGGCAGAATGGGTGGTTAGTAGATGCGTTAAGAAATTTATATTTTGAACCGACTTTTGACCCTGAACGAACACCACCGCCGGGGAATGGCATTATGATATTGGGTAACATGCCAATTGCATCGATAGCAGCTTCACATGCTAGTAACGCATGTGAAATGCCTCGTGCAAACACTAAAATATTTCCACCACCAATAGCTTTTTGATATCCCGTGCTTTCAGCACATAAAAATTCTCCGTCCATAACAGGGATGCGCCAAAATCTCTTGTCACCAATTTTTTTAGAAGTTTGAAAGCCGTCGCCAAAGTAGCGAATATTTTTACCAAGTGCGATTTGATCTTCACCGTCCATGCCAGAGAATACAGCAGTAGTGGGGCAGGTTAGTACGCATTGACCAATGCGGGTTTGCAGCTGTTTTTCTAATGTTTTCTTGTCGGTGGAAAATAACAACACCGAAATGCCTGGGCGGCCATCGGGCGTTTCATGATTGCCAATAACTTTCTCTATTCCAGCTTCAACTCCGCAGCCAATTACAGAAGTTGCAAATCCGGTCATAGTTTCAGCTGCGTGGCGTGCCCATTTGTAGTTAATAGCGGTAATTATGACGCGCGTTGCACGCATAGAGAATGCTTCTGCAAAAGTGTCCTCAATTTCTACGCCATTAATAATCATGCTAAACGATTGCTTCTAATTGTATCCAGCTAGTTATTGCCACTTGGATGAATTTCTATTTGATTGCCAATGCATTCTACCATTTCATCATTTGAAATCTTGAAGTTATTAAGTGAAATGGTCTGATAATCATCAAAGTATTTTTTCAGTGGCTTCTCGATAGCCTGGTCATACTCAGGCTTAACTACATGGGTTACACCCTGTACGGTTTCAATAATCTTGCCATCCTTTACAATCAGTTTTCCATCTTTGAAGACATAGGCAGGTATGGCAAACATCTGTTCAATATCGTCTTGTTTACGGTAAACCGTAACGTTACCACTAGCACCTTCACCTAGATGTCCGTGGGTGTTTAATCCTAAAATCTTTGCAGGAGCTGCACGTGTCATGATGGCGATTTCGTATAAAGAATACTCGCGATCCATTGAGGCAAGATTAGATGCTTTTTGTGCATCTACATTATGAATTTTAAACACATCTTTTCTGAACGAACGATCCATCAGCAATTTAATTAAATGCGGATAGCTTGTAAAAGGTGCGCCATTTGGATGGTCTGTGGTTAGGAAAATACGCCACGGGTCATTTACTTGTAAAAATATTTCTAAACCAATAGCCCATTGCAAAGAATTCACAAAACTTTTATCACGATATTTAAAAGGAATTACGCCGCAACCTGCTTCGCATTCAATGTCCATCACTGTCCATTTTTTTGGCGACGCATGATCGTGACCAAAATATTGCATCATGGTGTCGCCAGAAGTGGTTATGGTTTGGCCAAACATTATTTGGCCAACGTCTGCGCTTACATTTTTGTTTCTGTTTATTGCTTCTGCAATTTCACATGCAGCAGAAGAAAATTTATAATCACCCTCGGTGCCATAACTATGAAATTGAATATGGGTTAAATGAATAGGTAAGCCATCAGCAGCAGCCATAGTGGCTAATGTTGAAGAAAAGTTACCTGGTACTCCTAGATTACTTGCGTGCACATGCAATGGGAAAGCAATGCCAAGTTCGTGTACCGCTTTGCTTAAGGTTGCAATAATTTCTCTTGGATTGCTGCCAGCTGGTCCGGTTTCATCAATATCAAGCCGACGTTGATTGTATTTAAATGCATGAATACCTCCTGCATTGACCACTTTAATACCAATGCACTGAGTAGCATTTAATAGCCATGCAACATAATCATTGACCGCATTTTGCGTGGCGCCTTCGCGGATCATGTTTAATAAAAAATCATCGTTACCAAGTAATGCGTAACCACCTTTGTCTACCATAGGTGTATCTGCCAGCTCCATGTGCGCTTGGCGAGCATTAACCGGTAGTACAGCAGGCTCAAAACATGCGGTATATCCCATTTCCGCGTAACGATACCCTGCGCTGAAAGTTGAAGGGACTGCACGTCCATTTCCAGAACGTAGAATGTCAGTGCCTGGATGAGGGTGAGAGTGTGCATCTTCTAACATCATGGTGCGTGCAATGTTTACCTTGCCGCCACCAATATGGGTATGTAAATCAATTGCACCTGCCATAACAATGCAATTACTTAGGTCATACGTTTGATCTAACTTATCATTATCCGTTAAATTCTTTTTTAATTTTCCATCTACTATATAAAGATCTTTATTCTCGCCATCTATTTGATGTGCCGGGTCGTAAATTTCGCCGCCTGATAGTTTGATTGCCATATTAAAGTAGCTCGATGAGTTTGTTTAATAGATCGCTTGCAGCGGGAAGTTTGCTATCACGAATTTTATGTAGCGGTAGTGTTGCAACATTATCTGTTCGACATGCAAGACCTCGATGATCAATTCCTGGTACACCGACTGGCAAGTAAACTTCGGCGGAATTACATTTCATATTGGGGTGGCCGAGCACAATGGTAGGAATGTCATGCTCTGGTGGAACGTCGTCCGAGTTATAGGTAGCAATCCACAGTAAGCAATCGGCTTCTTGGTTTTCTAATACGGACGTGCCATCGTAAAGTACTGGATTGTGTATGGGTGATTCCTGAGTGAAGGATACAGGTAGTGGCACGCCTGTTTGCCAGGTTGCAACTTGACTTGCTGTGATTTCACCTTTTGAACCACCTAAAGGCAATCCCACACAACGAACATCTTTCATTAAAGTTTTAATGGATTCAGTAAGTGCTTGCACAGTATGTTCAGCTGATTCTTGATTGAAATCTCCAACACTCCATATAAGAGTGGTGTACTGACTTTTTGAAATAGTGTCGAGAATACTAAATAGGTGTTTAGTATCCTTATCATGTTCAGGATCAGATTCTGAGTTGTGTTCTAAAAAATATTCCTTAGGCCTAGTAACTACTTCTTGGAACCGGTACACAAGTGATTCAAGTAACGGGTAATTTAAGTAGATGTGCGAAACATTATTCTCAGTCTTGCATCGTGTTGTGTTGTCGCTGGACACATCAAGAATGAATATTTTTTTCTGATTAGTGTTTTCAGTGCCAAGTGTTTTTTCTGGAGTTAAAATTCGATCCATTAAACGTGGAAATCTTGTAGAAACACCTGAACCAAATATCACAACACAATCAGCACGATTGCGAACTTCAGCCAAAGTAGTTCTAACTTCGCCAATACGTTGCATTACAGCGGTGCCTTTTCGAATTGAGCGTCCATTGGCATGATCAATTACACCACTCAACTTTTCAGTTAGTGCAACAGCTTCCCGACAAGATTGCACGTCAGCAATCAACCCGCTTACCAATGGCAGCTTTGCTGCGTGTAATAATTCTGCGGCTTTTTTTAGTGCTTGTGCTTCAGAAGCAGGTTTGCCAGAAATTAACGGTGTTGGCAGAGAATTGGTTTGTATTGACGCGTCATCAAAAGCTTTGCAGCAGGGATGCGCAGAATCAGTAAGCTTCACAATTAAATCGGTCACATCTACTGACAGATCATCACAGAGTAATCCGCAATGCGGACAAGTAACATTTTCAAATTGCATGACTAGTTATATTGGGCGAGCCTAACGGAGGAACAGTGTGATCGGGTACGGCACTAAACAGATAGTGAAGTGCTAGGTGTGACTGTTCGCATTTACTTCATAAATCCACTATTAAAATGTACCGTATAGAGCATAAATTGTCTGTATCTCAAATTCGACAGATTTGTTGAAAATGCTACTGTATATCAGTCAATTTTATCCACACTTTATACATATAAACAATCAGTATAGGAGTCAAATCAATGTCTAAATGGCGTGAAATTAAACCCGAACAAACGTATACAGAAGATCAAATTAATCAGCGATTAGCAGAAGACTTGCCAGAGTGGGTCTACGAAAACGGCTGGATTCGTCGCAAGTATAAAACTCACAGTTGGAAAGGGACATTGATGGTTGTGAATACGATTGGTCATTTGGCTGAAGTAGCCTGGCATCATCCTGACTTAACCGTTTCCTACGCCTTTGTTATCTGTAAATTGATGAATCATGCTGCTAAGGGAGTGACGAACAAAGATTTTGAATTGGCGAAGAAAATAGAAGAAGTGGTGTTATGGCAGCCAAGTCAGGAAGAGAATGATCTTGAAGGCACGCCAAAAGATCAGCGGTTTGCGTATCTACAGTACTAATAGATGAAATAGGAACAGATTTGTTCTGAGGCTCTTAATATTTTACTTTAAGTAATAATATTAACTATCTATACCATCAAGTAGTTTTTCTATTGAATTGGTAATGGCTTGAGGTGGTAAGCCATAGGGAATGATATTGGTAACCTCACCGGCTGTATTAATAATATAGAGGTTGGAGGTGTGATCGACTGTATATTGACTACTTGCTAAATCGCCATCATAAGAATAGAAGCCTTGAAACTGATTTACTACTTTATCTATCTCTTCAGGTGTTCCTGTTAAACCAATGAAATCATTATTAAAATATTGTAAATATTTATGTAAAATTTCAGGTTTGTCACGTTCAGGGTCAACTGTAACAAAGATTGGTTGCACATGTTTTGCGCGTTCGCCGAGTTGCCCTAGAACGGTTTGTATCGTTCCCAGTGTATTGGGGCATACATCTGGGCAATGTGTAAAGCCGAAAAACAATATCACAACCTTGCCGTGTGCATCGGTAGATGTAAAAGGCTGATTTAGTTGCGAAGTTAACTCAAAATTACCGCCAATGCGGCTCTCATCGCTAAAAACAAAAGCAGGTAATAAGCATATGAATAAAACAGTTATTCGTAGGAGTGAGAAATTAAACATATTGAGTAATAGTTGTAATACGTAGCAAAAAGCGTCGTAATCGTTACGGATATAGAGTTAGAGAACGTGGCATCCTAGCAGTTCCCTAATTTATGTATTAAAAAGCATAAATTCAATAATAATTACAATAACTTATCTCTTGCCAGCGAATATTATTAATATGCATATTAAAATGATCGATTTTGTCTAGTTTATGTCTAATAAAGTTGAGTAGCACATTAATTTTCAGTGACTAGGAAGAGGAATGATATATCTTTGAATGGACTATCAAGATGCGTCATAATGCCGCAATAGGTTCTTACAGGATTGGGCATTGCTTTTATCTATAGTATTAATAGAGAGAGGTGGCTGCTTGGTTTTGCTTGAATAACACTAAGATTTTTATCCTCGGTTAACTAATCTATAACGATATGGAGTCATAAGATTATGAAGAAGAAGGCAATATCAAAAGCCAAATGGATGCAGAGCATCGTCACATTAACATGTGTGTTGTTCGCTTCGGTAATTGGTTTTCAATCTACCGCAATGGCGGATGAGACATGCATGTCTCCCTACATGGCGAAAATTGTAGGCCAGGAAGACTATGTATATGTTTGGACTTTAGGTGTTGAAGGAATGGGCGATGGGCAAGATAAGCTTGTTACTCTTTCTGTAAATCCTGAATCTAACAATTACGGAAAAGTTGTAAACGTATTATCTGTAGGCGGTCGTAATGAAGCGCATCACTCTGGCTTAACAGATGACCGTCGTTATCTTTTTGCTGGTGGATTAGACAGCAATAAGATCTTTATTTTTGACGTACACACAAACCCAGGCAAGCCAACGCTTCACAAAGTAATTACTGACTTTGTTGAAAAGACTGGCGGTATGGTTGGTCCTCACACTATGTACGCATTACCAGGACGTATCATGGTAAGTGCTTTATCAAATAACGTTGACCACGGTGGTCGTACTGGTATGGCTGAATTCACTAACGAAGGTGATTTCATTGCTGCACACTGGAACCCAACTGATGAAGATCTACGCGGAGCAGAAAAAGTAGGAAATGCTGCTGATGGTTATGGTTATGACATTCGTGCGTTACCTCGTCGTAATGTAATGATTACTTCTTCATTCACTGGCTGGTCTAACTACATGATGGACTTTGGTCAAATGCTTGGTGATGCTGAAGCGATGAAGCGTTTTGGTAACACTGTAGTAGTTTGGGACTTGCACACTCGTAAGCCTAAGAAAGTATTTGAAGTACCAGGTGCGCCATTAGAAATTCGTTGCGCATGGGGAGCTACTAATAACTATTGTTTCACTACCACTGCATTAACTTCAAAAATTTGGTTAATTTATGAAGACGAAGCAGGTGAGTGGCAAGCAGCAGACGTAGGTGATATCGGCGATCCTTCTAAAGTGCCTCTACCAGTTGATATCTCAATCACTGCTGATGACAAAGGTCTTTGGGTTCAAACGTTCATGGACGGTAAGACTCGTTTCTTTGATATCACAGATCCACACGCTCCAAAGCAAACATATGAGCACGAGATTGGCGCACAAGTGAATATGATTTCACAAAGTTGGGACGGTAAGCGTGCTTACTTCACTTCATCTTTGCTAGGTAGCTGGGATAAAACAGGTGAAGCAGATGAGCAATACTTCAAGCTATTCACATGGAATGGTAAGAAGCTTGCGCATGAGTTCACTGTAGACTTTTATGAGTTGAAGTTGGGTCGTGCGCACCAAATGCGTTTCGGTGCATACTCGCTTTACTCTCAAAAGCCGAACTCTAGCGACACTATGTTGTCTCAAGCTAAGTAAGGGCTGTAAAAGTTACATTGATGTAAAGCATTTATGTGATTTAACAAGCTAAGTTCGAAACAAGGCCGCCCTCGAGGCGGCCTTGTTGTTTCTGCAAAAGATTTATATAGAGAATTTTCATAGATGAAAGTTTTGATTGCATTATTCTTTTCGTTACTTGTGTTATCGGGATGTGGGCACAAAGATGATGATGCACCCATACCGGGTTCACATGCTGCGGTTGCTGAGGCGGAAGTACGCGTGATTGCCGATGGCTGGGTGGCAGAACTGCCATACGAATTGCCTAAGCCGGGTAGCTATTCATTACCTGTTATCAACACTGCTGGCGGCGGCGGAGTATTAGGGGTGGATGGAGAGGCGCTTGAGCTAGATGATTTGTTAGGCGATAAAATTGTACTACTGACTTTTATATACAGTAGCTGCACAGACCTTAATGGTTGTCCGTTAGCGACAGCTGTGTTTTACAAAATTAAAGAGCGATTCAAGGACAATCCTAAGCTTGCTGATAAGATACGCCTAATAAGCGTTAGTTTTGATCCAGAGCATGATTCGCCTGAAGTTATGAGATTGTATGGTGCAGGCTTTGAAGGTGGTGAGCCGGAATGGGTGTTTCTAACTACTGCCTCTGAGGAAAAACTGCTGCCGATCACCAGTAGCTATGGCCAAATGATGATTAAACAGTATGACAATGAAGGCAACTACACAGGTGCCATGGCGCACGTATTGCGTGCGTTTTTAATTGATAAGTCTAAGAAAATTAGACAAGAATATAGCGTGTCATTTTTGCATGACCAATTAGTGAGTACAGATATTAAAACACTATTGATAGAAGATGGAATAATCGATAAGGATGCTACTTTGTAATGACTTTTAGTCGACGACAAATAGCATATGTTATTAATACCGTAATTCTAGCCGGTGTTGTTGGCTTGATAATGTCTTCGGATAAGTTGCGTAGCTCAACAGAGACCGAAAAGAGTGCTGATGATAGTAAGCATTACTATGGTCCTGGTGATAATAAGCAGGGCTATGATTCTATAAATTACAAAACCAACGCCTTGGATTTACAAAAGCGCATTGGAAAGAAAGCTAATTTATTAGAATTTGTTAATAACCCTCCATTAGGTTTGCCACCTGTTCCCGTTCCTGCAGACAACCCTGTAACTGAAGAAAAAGTTTCATTAGGAAGAAGATTGTTTTTTGATAGGCGCCTATCAATTAATGATACGTTTTCATGTGCAATCTGCCACATACCTGAGCAAGGGTTTACTAATAACGAAATACAAACTGCGGTTGGAGTGGAGGGTCGTTCTGGAAAACGTAATTCACCCATGAGCTACAACGTGGCTTATTTGGAATTAATTTTTCATGATGGGCGTGAGTCAACCTTGGAGCAACAAGTTTGGTCACCTTTCTTAGCGCGTAATGAAATGGCTAACCCTTCGATAGGTTACGTAATTGATAAAATTAAAGCTATTCCAGAATACAAAGGTTTATTTGAAAAGGCATTTGATGGGCGTGGACCAACCATGGAAACAGTCGGTATGGCGCTGTCGAGTTACCAGCGTACATTGAATTCGGCAGATTCGCCTTTTGATCGATGGCATTTTGGGAAACAAGAAGATGCGGTAAGCGAGCAAGTAAAAAAAGGTTTTGAATTGTTTAATGGCAAAGCAACTTGCAGTGCATGCCATTTGGTGCATGAAGACTATGCCTTGTTCACAGACAATCAATTGCATAACACTGGTTTGGGTTATCAAGCTTCAATGGGTATCCAAGGTAAAACCACGCGCGTGCAACTTGCACCAGGTGTGTATGCAGAGCTTGATAATGAGGTTATAAAAGCTGTGTCTAGACCAAAGGCAAATGACGTGGGTCGTTATGAAGTGACAGAAAACCCGAATGATCGCTGGAAATTCCGTACGCCAACGCTACGAAATGTTTCCTTAACCGCGCCCTATATGCATGATGGTTCATTACATACATTGCGACAAGTCGTGGAGTTTTATAATCAGGGTGGCGTTCCAAATGAAGTGCTTAGTCCTTTAATTAAACCATTAGAACTTACGAATGAAGAAATGGATGACGTGGTTGCGTTTATGATGTCGTTAACCGGGAGCAATATTGGGGTTTTAGTAGCAGACGCTTTTGCAGCACCCATTGGAGACATTAGTAAGGATGATCCGAACTGGGCACATGAGAAGAAGGCTGAATAATAATCAGTAAATAATGAATAAAATACCAAAATACGTGTTAGCGGTTGTCGTAGGATTTGTCGTAAATTTGACAGCGACTATTTCAGTCAGTGCAGAAGATGGACAGTTGATGGAGGCCTATCCGCCAAATTATGAAGCTAAAAATTTTAAGCTTTCTTATCTAGATGGAGAAATGCATGAGCTAGAAGATTATCGTGGCAAACATGTGCTAGTAAATTTTTGGTCGATGTCTTGTAATGTATGTAAAAGTGAAATGACTACACTGCAAAGTGCGCAGGAATTACTAGATAGAGAAGACATGGTGATTATTTCTATTCATGCTGGAGATCCTTCTGAAGGTATAGAGTCAGTGCTAAATCTAAATAACGTTAAATACCCAGTATTATTTGACATGGATTTACAGTTGGGTGACTGGGGTATT
Organism: Gammaproteobacteria bacterium; assembly: GCA_014075255.1. Classification (NCBI taxonomy): domain Bacteria; kingdom Pseudomonadati; phylum Pseudomonadota; class Gammaproteobacteria; species Gammaproteobacteria bacterium. The sequence continues at coordinate 950,787 of CP046178.1, read as the reverse complement.
CCGATCATGCCGACTACCTTTATAGTCAATCCAAAAGGAAACATTCGCTATAGAGCTGTAGGCACAAGGGTATGGAATGCACCATTTATGATTGATTTTCTACAAAGCATATTAGATAGTGATGAATCTTCATCCTCCTCGTCAAAGCCTTTATAGTGCTGCGAACTTATTGACATAATTTCAATCTAACCGGTATTCAGAAAATCAGCAGGATTAGTATATAAATGACCAGATTATTGTTTATCTTTTTAATATGTTTTGCGGTAGCTATGCCGGTGATGGCAGAAGGCTTGATGGACCCAATTAGTGGTTCACCCAAGGCCGGTGGCTTTAACCTCGAAGGCATGAATGGCAATGAAGTAAATTTAAACGATTACAAAGGTAAATTTGTTCTACTTAATTTTTGGGCGACTTGGTGTGCACCTTGTCGTAAAGAAATGCCAGCAATGAGTAATTTACATAATGAGTTCGGTGGTTCGGGTCTTGAAGTAGTAGGTGTGCATGTGGGCCCAAGTTTAGCGGGAATAAAAAAATTCTTAGAGGCAGTGCCAGTTTCGTTCACTATCCTTATAGATAAAGATATGAGTTTAGCGAGTTGGGGAGTACGTGGTTTGCCAACCACTTTTTTGATTAACCCTGAAGGTAAACTTGTGTATAAAGCAGTTGGTGAGCGTGAGTGGGACTCACCAGAGATGGTGAAATTTTTAAAAGACTTGGTTACAAAATATGAACGTATGGCGGAAACGGGAGAGGTGATAGAGAATCCATCAGCAATCTATGAGCCTGAAAAGAAATCATTTTTCGCTAGCTTGAAAGAAACCTTTGGTTGGTCTACAGCTGATCAATGCGATACTAATAAATTACTTCCAAATTAATAGCAGCTATGACTGCTTATGCTGACTTTAGTAAACCAATACTAGATTACATTTCTAAAAATTTTCCTGGTGCTACCGTTGATGAATGGGAGCACGAAAAAAAAGAAAGTTTAAACTTTAATATTCTCGAAAATGAGAAAACCTTCGTGCTGCGTGTCATGCACGAGTGTTTAATAGATATTGAAGTAAATGAAGTCGAGCAACTGCTTACAAACTATAATACTGCTCAAGTATTACGAGATATTGGTGATTTTCCAATTGTGGTTACTAATATGGGGTGTATATTTGGTTCTCCATAAGCACGGATGCTTATGGAGAATAATCTAGAAATCACTCGGAAGTAGTGGGGTCAATCATTCCACGAATTTCTGAAATTTTATTCGCTGGGAAACCGCCTTCGTTAGCATGTTTGCGAATTTCTTCTTCGTTAGGCGCAATATAAGTACAGTACACTTTGTCATCTGTTACTACACTTTCTACCCACTGAATTTGTGGACCCATGTTTTTTAGAATGCTACATGATTTCTGCGATATGCCTTGAAGGTCGGCAGCAGTTAAATCGCCTGCGCCGGGGATTTCACGTTCGATAATATATTTAGGCATGTGGAGTCTCCTGGTCGTTAGTTGTTATTATTTGTTGTAATGTTTGCTTCTATAGAGAGTGTAGCGAATTTCAAGCCGAGTTCGCTAGTTTCTCGATGTACATTTTTTACCCAATTGGGTGGGTGGGCGACAGATACCCTATCTAATTGAGGAGATAAATTTGCTGGATTTTGAAGGAACTATGCTATTATTTTGCTAAAGAAGAGTTAGTACACACTACTTTCAAGGAAGAATTCGGTAGATAAATAGCGGTTTTATATTTGATGGACTCCAATCGCTCCTCTATTTTCTCTCACATATGTGACCAAACCAATATGACTTTTAAGGATGTATAGATGGCGGAGACCATGATTCTAGTACCCGGTCGTTCGCAAAGTCAGGGCACCTCATTAAATGAAGGCAAGCTCAAAGACGAATATAAGAGGGTAACGTCGACAGCGGAGCTGAATGAAAAAGATATGCGGCGTTTAAAGCTTAAGGATGGCGATAAAATCAAACTTAAGTCGGATGTAGGTCAGACCGTAGTGACTTGTAAGAGTAAAAAAGATCAGGATTTACCAACTGGAATGATATTTATTCCTTACGGCCCGCCATCAAGTGAATTAATGGCATCGGACACTGCTGGGACAGGCATGCCTTTATCCAAGCATATGGAAGTTAAGATCACTAAAGTTAAATAATTAGTTCAACGCTAGGTATTTTCTATGACTGAAGCAGTATCAACAGAAGACAAGAAACCTGTACCAAAAAAAAGGGTAGATCCTAATGCAGGTAAGAATGTAAAAATTGTAAAAGATGCAACGTGCACATTTTGCGGATGTGTATGTGACGACATGGAGCTGACGGTTGACTTAGATGAGCATCGTATTATTAAAGCTAAAAAAGCATGTGTATTAGGTCGTGCATGGTTTTATGAGCATACGGTTGATACTCGCCCTGTAGTACTTGTCGACGGCAAAGTAGCCACTTTTAAAGAAGGTGTTGATGCTGCAGCAAAAATTTTAGTCGACGCAAAATTCCCAATCACCTATGGTATGAGTGATTCAACTTGTGAAGCGCAACGTGTAACCGTAGATATTATGGATACCATCAATGGCAATATTGATACGACTACTTCTGTTTGCCACGGTCCGTCCGGCATGGCCTTCCAAGGTGTTGGCGAAAGTACTGCAACTCTTGGTGAGGTAAAAAACCGGGCTGATTTAGTTATTTATTGGGGCGGTAATCCCGCAGAATCTCATCCTCGTCATTTCACTCGCTATGCCGTTACCCCTAAAGGCATGTACATACCAAATGGAAAGAAAGATCGTACTGTTGTATTGGTAGATGTGCGCAGAACACCTAGTACACCGGTTGCCGATATTTTCATGCAAATAAAACCAGGTAAAGATTTTGAAGTATTGTGGGCACTACGTGCGTTGGTTAAAGGCAAAAAGATTGCGGACGATATCGAACAACAAACCGGTATATCACGTGAAGTACTGGATGACCTAGTTGAGCGCATGAAAAATTGTCAATTCGGTGTTCTGTTTTTTGGAATGGGTCTGACCATGACAAGAGGGCGTCACTTTAATTCAGGAGCACTGCTTTCCCTTGCGGCAGATTTAAATGAGTTCACTCACTTTGTTGCAAAGCCTGTACGCGGTCACGGAAATGTAACCGGTGCAGACAATGTTGTTTCATGGCAAACGGGTTATCCGTTTGGTGTAAATTTCAATAGAGGTTATCCAAGATTTAATCCAGGTGAATTTACAACAACAGATGTGCTCTCGCGAGGTGAAGCCGATGCTGCAATGATTATAGCATCCGATCCTGCTTCAAACTTTCCTAAAGCTGCAATTGAACATATGAAAAAGATTCCTATCATTTCATTAGATACAAAAGACACAGTGACTAGCAGTATCGCTAAAGTGCGTTTTGCGGTATCGACTTATGGGATTAATACTGGTGGAACGGTGTATCGAATGGATGATGTGCCGATTACGTTACGTCCAGCAATGGAATCAACCTATCCAGGTGATCAAGAAGTGCTAGAAGCTATTCGAGATCGAGTTAAAAAGTTATTAAGCGGCAAGAAGGCCAGAGTTGCAGCGTAAATGTTGCAAAAGAAGCTGGAGAAAGAGTAATTTTATTACACGGATGTTGTTAAAAATTATAAGCAGAAGAATAGGATTCATCTGTAAACATAAAAACAAATAGAACATGTCATCTGAATTAAAAATTGTTAATGGTCGTGTATACGACCCTGCAAACAACATTGACGGAAAAGTACAAGACATCTTTATAAGGGATGGCAAGATAGTCGATTCCGTTTCAAGCTCTGCCACTAAAATTGATGCGCATGGCATGGTGGTTATGCCAGGTGCAATTGATATCCATTGTCACATTGCGGGTGCAAAAGTTAATCTTGCGCGTAAGTTACAGCCTGAAGATCATCGTTTAGACGTGCATCCTAAAACTGCGCATACACGCTCTGGAACGGGTGGTGTGGTGCCATCCACATTTGCAACCGGGTATCGTTATGCAACTATGGGGTATACCACTGCAATGGAAGCAGCAGTACCACCAATTACCGCAAGACACACATTGGAAGAGTTAGACGATACGCCTGTTATTGATAAAGGTTTTTACGTCTTGTTAGGGAATAACGCATTTTTACTTAAGTTATTAAAAGAAGGACGCAAGCAAGAATTTAAAGAAGCCATTGCATGGTGGATTGACTCTGTGCATGCATTCACTCTTAAGTTAGTGAATGTGGGTGCGGATGAACTTTGGAAGGGCCGTAAGAACGCTAACATAACAAACGTTAACGACAATATTGATCATTACGATATAACCCCTACACATGTAATTGAAAGTTTCATAGAAGCAGCGCATGAATTAGGTTTACCTCATCCTCCGCATGTGCATTGCAATAATCTAGGACATAGCGGCAATATCGAAACTACTTTGGATACTATGAAGGCAGCTCAAGGGCGCCGTGTGCATATGGCGCATATACAGTTTCATAGTTTTGGTGGAGAAGTAAATAAAGACGCAGTTTCTGGTGTTCGCTCTATCATTGACTACATAAATGATAACGAAAATATAACGACTGATGTTGGGCAAGTTATGTTTGGTAAAGCCACGGCAATGACGGCCGATGCACCATTAGCTTGGATGCTACGTAATGTTAAAATGAACAAATGGATTAACGCAGACACGGAGTGTGAAAGTGGTTGCGGTATTATCCCATTTACCTACCAAGATCATATTTACACCCATGCATTACAGTGGGCGATGGGCCTAGAATTATTTTTACACTCAAAAGATCCTTGGCGTGTGCTGTTATCAACAGATCATCCAAATGGTGGTTCGTTTATGAGCTACCCAAAACTCATAAAATTATTAATGGATAGCGGTTATCGTAAAGAAGCGTTATCGCATGTAAATCAAAAAGCTATTAATCAAACTAGTTTGCGAGAGTTGGATCGCGAATACACTTTAAATGAAATTGCCATCATTACACGAGCAGGGCCAGCACGTGCATTGGGATTAACCAATAAAGGCCACTTGGGTATCGGTGCAGATGCGGATCTCACTATTTACACTGAAGAGCACGATAAAGAAGCCATGTTTAATGCACCGCGTTACGTCATAAAAGATGGCGTAACCATCATTAAAGATCATGAGTTTGCAACGGACCATTCAGGCAAGCTGCTGCATACAAAGCCTGGTTATAATAAAGACATTGCAGGTGAAATCGAACCGTTCTTTGAGGATTACTATTCAGTCAAATTTAATAATTATGCAATTAGTGATGACTATTTGCATAATCATGAAGTGATTCCTACGAATCCTAAATCTTAATGGCTAAAGTATGGTCTTATAATCATGAAGATTAATAAAACAGAAATAGTAGATACATTCGCAGAAGCGTTTTCGATGTGGGGTGCTCGAGTCATCATCACTGCCGATACCAAACAATGGGCGCGCGCAGCAGCAGCTTCAATGACAGGGTTTGCGACTTCAGTGATTCGTTGTAAGTTAGAAGCAGCAGTAGAAAGTGAAATTCCTGAAGAAGATACGCCTGATGGTCGCCCAGGTATTAGCGTGTTGTTATTCACCATGAGTAGTAAAACCATTGCAGGTCAATTAATTGACCGTATTGGTCAATGTGTAATGACCTGCCCTACTACAGCCTGTTTTAACGGTTTAGAATCTGAAAAATCTGTATCAGTAGGTGGCAAGCTGCGTTACTTCGGTGATGGGCATCAAATTAGTAAAGTTATAGATGGCATTCGTTCATGGCGTATTCCTGTGATGGAAGGTGAATTTTTAATTGATGATAAGTTCGGTATTCAATCCGCTATTGGTGGTGGCAACTTAATTATCTTCGGACCAAGAAAAAGCACTACCTTGCGAGCTTCAGTCGCAGCCGCAAATGCCATGCGAGAAGTAGCTGGGGTATTCTTGCCATTCCCTCAAGGGTTGGTTCGATCAGGCAGTAAAGTAGGCTCTAAATATAAGGCTCTTATCGCATCAACGAATGACGCTTATTGTCCAACCTTACGTGCCATCTCAAAAGATTCTGTAGTGCCAGAGAATGTAGAGGCTGTGTATGAAATTGTAGTAGATGGCCTAAGCGAAGAAGCGATCAAGGAATCCATGCGTCGTGGCATTCATGCTGCGGCAGAAAAAGGCGCGACGATGATTACTGCAGGTAATTATGGTGGTGATCTGGGTAAATTTCATTTTCACTTGCATGAAATTGCGAACGGTTAAAATAAGAAACTAAAATAATAAATTATTTAGTAAAAACATAAAGATATTAAAAAGACCTTAAGTAAATAGATATGTCTGTTACACACTTAAAGCTGTATACAAAACCTGAAGTGCCTTTGGAAACTGAAGTGATTAATCCCACTGTGTTCGCGAGCTTGTCTCAATCCGGTATCGAGCATCTCAACGTTATGCACGGTAATGTGAAGTGTAAATTAGGTGATTTTTTCAAAGTAACCGGTAAGGGTGCTGCAGAAATTCATGTCGAAGGGGATTTAAGTGGTGTAAAACTTATTGGCGCTGGAATGTCAAAGGGCAAGATCATTATCGATGGTGATGTGGGTATGCACCTGGGTGCCGGGATGTCGGGTGGCGCAATTGAAGTGAATGGTTCCGCAGGGGATTGGGTAGGGCCAGAAATGTCAGGTGGGCGCATTACGATAAAGAAAAATGCAGGTCACATGGTTGGTAGTGCTTATAGAGGTCAATCCACTGGTATTACAGGTGGAGAAATATTTGTGCACGGTGATGCCAAGAATGAGATTGGCAGTGCAATGCGTCGCGGGCTAATCGCTATTGGTGGCAATGCCGGCGACTTTACAGGTGTAAATATGTTGGCCGGCTCGATAATTGTTTTGGGTGAATTAGGAATACGGACAGGCGCGGGAATGAGACGAGGCACCATTGTGTCGTTACAAGATGCACCCATGTTGCCTAGTTTTGAATATTCGTGTACATATCATCCATTGTTTTTGCGTTTGTATTTCACAAAATTACGTGAGAATGGATTTAAAAGAAAAATCCAAGATAAACACCTAAATGGGAAATTCAAGCGCTATTGCGGAGACGGGATTGAGCTCAATCGTGGTGAAGTACTACTGTTTGAACGTTAGTGCAACGACCACATGACACTTATCACGGCATCTACATATTTAGTCTAACTTTTTTATCTCATTGGGTAAGTCACATAGGAGAAACTACATGACTACAGTTGTTACAGAGAATTGCAAAGGCTGTCGATTTACAGATTGCGTATCCGTATGTCCAGTAGCTTGCTTTCATTTTGATGATGAAATGCTCTACATCGACCCAGATGTATGCATTGATTGCAGCGCTTGCATACCGGAATGCCCAGTAGAGGCAATTTACGAGGAAGATGATATTCCTGAAGGCCAAGAAGGATGGGTGGAGATCAACGCTGATAAGTGTGGTGATTTGCCATTAATCGAAGAGCCAATGGATCCTCTGGATGGTGCTGAAGATCGTAAAACAGAGCTAGGATTTTAAATAATCAATAAAGCTTAGATTTTATAAGACGCACAGCTTTATGTTGTGCGTTTTTGTTTGTGTCATATAAAACGGAATGATCGAGAAGGGATTCAAGAAGAATAATAAGAATAGAATCTAGAGAGAAATAGGAGAGTTTTGAATGAGTATTGGTAGTGAGAGTAATCCATTACGTGTAGCCATTGTCGGAAGCGGTCCAAGTGGTTTTTATGCTGCTGAATCACTAATTAAATCTGATCTCAACGTTGAAATTGATTTAATCGAAAGATTGCCTGCACCATTTGGTTTAGTGCGTAGTGGCGTAGCACCCGATCATCCAAAACTTAAACAAGCCATCGAAGTCTATAAAAAAATTGCGCAAAACCCAGAATTTAACTTTGTTGGTAATGTAACAGTCGGTAAAGATGTTAAAGCTAAAGAGTTGCAAGAAATTTATCATGCCGTTATCTATACTTGTGGTGCAGAAACTGATCGTAAATTAGGTGTTCCAGGTGAAGATTTAGCGGGTAGTTATACCGCAACCGAATTTGTCGGTTGGTATAACGGCCATCCTGATTATCGTGATCGTAGCTTCGATCTTTCGCATGAAACCGCAGTGGTAATTGGTCAAGGTAATGTAGCGGCTGACGTGTCTAGAATACTGGCTAAGTCTGTTGATGAACTAAAACACACTGATATCTCACAGCATGCGCTTGATGCCTTAGCAGAAAGTAAGATCAAAACCATTTATGTAGTTGGCCGTCGTGGTCCTGCACAAGCCAAGTTTGCTTCAAAAGAGTTGAAAGAGTTTTTAGAAATCGAAAACTGTCGCGCTTATATTGATCCTAAAGAATTAGTACTGAACGATGTTAGTCAACAAGAGTTAGAAGAAAAAGCAGGGCGTGGCAATAAAAAGAACGTCGAAATATTTCAAAAGTTTGCCGAATCAGAAGATAGCGGTAAACCGCGCACATGTATTTCAACTTTCTTAAAAAGTCCTATTCGTCTTGAAGGCGATGGTCGTTTAGAAAAAGTTGTATTCGAAATTAATACACTATCAGGTGAGCCCTTTAAACAATCGTGCAAAGGTACGGGTGAAACTATGGAAATCGATTGTGGAATACTATTCCGTAGTATTGGTTATAACGGCGTGCCCATAGAAGATGTGCCTTTTTATGATCGTTGGGGCACCATTCCAAATGAAGAGGGTCGCATTACGACTGAACATGGAGGTGATGTAGTGACGGGTTTGTATACCGCAGGGTGGATTAAACGTGGGCCTTCCGGAATTATCGGTACCAACCGCGCATGCGCGGTAGAGTCAGTCGAAATGCTATTAGAAGATGTAAATAAATTTACTAGCGATAAAGCAGGGCGAGCAGCACTGTACAAAATACTTGATGCTAATGGTGCGAGCTATATTAATTATCCGCAATGGGAAAAGATTGATGCAGCAGAAGTAGCAGCTGGTGAACCAAAAGGGAAACCACGCGAGAAATTCACTCGCCGCGATGAAATGTTAGCCATCGCTAACGGATAGATCTCGACTTAGTTCTGCTTTTATAGCTAAAGCATTTTCTTTGGTTTGGTCATTAAGGTGCTGTTTGAATTATAAATTTATTGACAAATACAGCATCTGCGATGTTAATGTTATATTTATCCGGCATTTTTGGTTGGTTGCTTCCAACTAGGCTATTACTAATTTACAACAATGGGATTATCTATGATGCAAATGTCTAGACTAATGTCTTTTCCAATGGGTTTAATATCTTTTTTCGCTTTAGCAACATTCGTTTTGCCAGCACATGCGGATGGGGTTTCTGGTTCTGCGGGTGGCGCAAATTCAACTGGTGCAGATAGCCAATTAGAATCTTGTTCCGAGCCTCTTGGCACATTAGCGGTGCATGAAGATCAACACTCAACCTGGTGGCATAGCTATTATCGTCGTTACCCAACGTTAGGCAGTACAACCCCTTTGCTACGTTTAATGGTTCAGCAATCAAATTGTTTTGTTGTGGTTGAGAGAGGCAAAGCAATGAAAGAAGTGATGGGTGAGCGCCAACTAGAAGCATCAGGTGAAACTCGTGAAGGCAGTAATTTTGGTAAAGGCCAAATGGTAGCGGCGGACTATACTATGAGCCCTGAGATTCAAGTTTCAGAAGAAACTGGTGGAGCGAAAGGTAAATTATTTGGAAAGCTTGGGGGTGCAGGCGATTTATTAGATAGTGTTGCTGGAAAATTAAAAAGAGACGAGGCTTCAACCACATTATTATTAATCGATAACCGCTCTAGTGTGCAAATAGCCGCTGCACAAGGCACTTCAAAGAAATTCAGTTTTGGCGCAGGGTTTGGAATATTTAATAAAGGTGGTAGCGGTGGTGCAGCATCTGCATTTACTAAAACACCTGAAGGTAAAGTAATTGCAGCAGCCTTTGCAAACTCATACAACAATATGGTCAAAGCATTACGCAATTACAAAGTACAAAACGTTGAAGGTGGACTTGGGAAAGGTGGAAAACTTGGTGTAGGCGAATAGCCCTTCATACATAGGTTTATGCAAAGGGTTTATGTAAAGGCAGCCTTCGGGCTGCCTTTTTTATTGCCCAAAAAAGAAGACAATAAATTAACAGAATAAGAAGCCCAAAAAGAAGAAAATTAATGCCACCTACTACAAAACCCAATTCCGTTAGTTTATTTGAAGCCATGAAATGGTGGCTTAAGCTTGGTTTCATCAGCTTTGGTGGGCCAGCAGGTCAGATCAGCATGATGCACCAAGAACTGGTGGAGCGTAGGCGCTGGATATCTGAAAATCGATTTCTACACGCTCTTAATTACACCATGGTGTTACCGGGGCCAGAGGCGCAACAGCTCGCTACGTATATAGGTTGGCTCTTGCATGGTGTGAAAGGCGGTTTAATTGCAGGGTTCTTATTTGTACTGCCATCCTTATTTATTCTCATCGCACTTACTTGGATTTATTTAGAATACGGCAACACACAAATTGTGGCAGGGGTGTTGTATGGGGTTAAACCTGCCGTTACTGCTATTGTGTTATTTGCAGCATATCGAATTGGTTCACGTGCACTTAAAAACAATGTGTTGCGCGCTATGGCTGTGCTTGCGTTTGTTGCGATCTTTTTCTTTCATATTCCATTTCCGATCATCGTACTGGCAGCAGGTATTTTAGGTTTTATTGGTTCTAAGGTAGTACCTCAATATTTCAGTGGCAGTTTGCATCCAAGTGAAGCACATGATTCCTATGGCCCTGCATTAATCGATGATAATACGCCCGCACCCAGTCACATAAAGTTTAATTGGCCTAGATTGGTTACATTTATTGTTGTGGGCTTGGGAATAGGGCTGGCTGCTTTTGCTGCTCTGTATTTTAAATACGGATGGAATCACACGCTTACACAGATGGGTATCTTTTTTACTAAAGCAGCGTTAGTAACCTTTGGTGGTGCCTATGCCGTGTTGCCGTATGTATACCAAGGTGGGGTAGATCAATTCGGTTGGCTCACCGGTACACAAATGATCGATGGTTTAGCGTTAGGCGAGACCACGCCAGGCCCATTGATTATGGTGGTAACCTTCGTAGGATTTGTAGGCGGTTGGACCAAAGAAATATTCGGCCCAGAGATGTTACCGCTTGCAGGCATTGCCGCAGCCTGTGTAGCAACCTTCTTTACCTTTCTACCATCATTTTTGTTTATATTTATTGGCGGCCCCGCCATTGAGGCGACAAGAGAAGATTTACACTTTACAGCACCATTGTTAGGGATCACTGCTGCAGTAGTGGGTGTGATTATAAACTTAGCAATCTTCTTCGCCTATCACGTGTTGTGGTCGAATGGTTTTAATGGGCTTGAAGAATTAGTAGGTAAAATTGATTGGGTATCATTAGTAATCGGAATAGTCGCGTTTATTGCTCTATTTAAATTTAAAATTGATATTGTAAAAGTGATATTAAGTTGTGCATTTTTAGGATGGGTTCTTAGTATAATAGAATATACTTAATGTCCGCTTTCGACTCAAAGCGGACATTCACTCCGTTCTCTATAATAATGCTCTGCGGTTCTTTGATAAGAATTTAGTTCTTTTTTACCAAAGAAACGCAGAGTTTAAGAACAAGCCACAGGGGATTATTTGTTATTGCTTGTGGATTTTATCCAGCAGTGAGGCCTAAAGGATTTTCTTTTGATTGCTGTTTCCAAGACCAAATTTGCTTCCCTTCCTCATTACTGAACTCGTTAACATAAACTGCCTTTGTGTTTTCGTCATAATCGCCTTGAATAACCACATTTTTACCTACATACCGTACTTTTGTATCACGATTTAAATTATGTAGAGTATGGATTGACCCGTCTTCTTTAACCATAACGAAATCTTGTTCCATCACAATATGTTCCTCTAGTCCAACAAGAGGGCACATTTTGCTCAGTTGGGCACAACGATGACCAACTATTTTACCTTTAAACTCTTCGGCACTGACAAACGCTGGCATCATAAGCGCTACACCGACAAGCAGCATTGTTAATGTTTTAATTGTATTCATTACTTTTTCTCCTTTAACATGATTAATGTATAAAATTTAAGAACCATGCATGATCTTGTGTTAGGAGACCTACTTTAAGATATGTTTATTACATCTAATTTAAATATTTTTAAATTATTTTTATTAAGCTCAGAATTAGTAATACAGTCATTTATCGATGTCCGCTATTGGCCGACAGAAATTTGCTCCTGCAATTTCTGCACTTCCGCCGTCCATGGCGGTCGAAGCAGACATTGGGCCATAGTGTTTGATAAGATCAAATCAACTTGAACCTTATTAAATTTAATTTAAGCAATAAATATGAATACAATCGAAGCCATCTACAACCGTCGTGCCGTTAAACATTTTGATGAAAATCATAAGTTAACTCAAGAAGAAGAAACTAAGTTGCTTGAAGCAACCATCCAAGCACCTACCAGTTTTAACATACAGCATTGGCGTTTTGTTATTCTTCGTGACCCTGAGTTGCGTTCTAAAATTCGAACCGAGTTTGGTAATGATCAAGCGCAAATTACCGATGCTTCTCTATTAGTGCTTTTTACTGCAGACGTTAAAGCTTGGAATAAAGAGCCTGAGCGTTATTGGAAGAATGCACCGAAAGAGGTCGCAGAATTGCTGGTGAATTGGATGGGGCCGTTTCATGTGGAGAAAGAATGGTTGCAGCGTGATGAAGCGCAACGATCCATCGGGATTGCGATGCAAACCATGATGCTTGCTGCACAAGAGATGGATTATCAATCTTGCCCCATGATTGGATTTGATCATGAAAAAGTCACAGAGCTTATTAATCTGCCTGCCTTTCATGTGATTGGACCAATGGTTGCGATTGGGAAAGGCATAAAAGACCCTTGGCCTAAACCTGGGCAACTTCCTTTAGACGAGCTTGTGGTCGAGAATTCTTTCTAACGAATTGGTTTACCCATATAGAAAGTAAAGCGCCATTACCGCAAACAAAACTAAAATAGAATAAACAGAAGTAATGATATCTTTTTTAGTTTGTACGTACTGTCGTTGATGAGAAGAATTATTGTTTGAATCTTCGTTCACAATTACTGGCCCCCAACCTAGTAGATTTGTTAGTTTGTATTTTAGATATAAGTGTTGATTTTGGCAATCCGGTAACCTACTGACAAGTTAAATTTGTGCATTTTAATTTGATTAATATTGGATACGAAAAGAAATATTGGTTGAATATTAATCAATTGAAGTCAATTAATATCCGATTGTATAAAACTCAAGACAGGCTTCAGTAGTTATGTTTAAGTGGCTTGAATGATTGATGGGTAGTTAGAAGAATATGTGTATGGCTAATGAAGCAAATTTCTAACAGACATTAGGAAGATAAAAGTATGTGTGGGCGTTTTTATTTGGATTCTGTACCTCTGTCTATTGTTGAAGCATTGATCGATGCTGAAATAGGGTTTACTACACGTGAGCAGATCTATCCAACCAATGAGGTCGCGGTTGCCATTCGCACGGACAATGGTAATGAATTTGCACAAATGAAATGGGGCTGGGAGCGGTCATTTAGCAAACAACCGCTTATCAATGCCCGAAGTGCTGAAGCTTGGGGTAAGAAAACCTGGAGTAAGGCGATGTTTAATAATCGCTGCATTATTCCTGCTAGTGGTTTCTTTGAGTGGGATCAGAACCAGCCTAAGGGTAAGCGAGATCGTTATAAAATTAGTCCGTCAAAAGTGGATGGCTTTGCATTTGGTGGTTTGTATGAAATCAATAGTGAAACCGGTGAGATGTTTATGTCGATTCTTACTACGGCACCGAACAAAAAAATGCAAAAGATACATCACAGAATGCCAGTGATGCTTGAGCAAGATGAGTTTAATAACTGGTTTGATTCAGATGATCGAGCAGAAGTGGAGCAGATGATGCAAGCTGCGGAAAATGATTGGATTGATGTAAGATTAGACGCATGACGTACGACCATGATCCTAAAACCTTCGATTTAAGACAACGACTTGCAGCTACTGAAGAAAGAGTAGGGACTTACCAGGGACTTTGCTCTGCAAGCATGAATAAAATTCATAAGCTTGAAGCTCGTATTGGTAGATTAAAGGCAGCTCAACGCAGAGCGCATTTACCATTTAAAGGTAGTATTGAATAGCTAACATCTTGCCAATACTTATGATTTTCATTGCTCTAAAAGGCTTTTGGTCTTTTTACCATAAAACATTACGCCGCTGAAATTTATAATCTCTAATATTGTAATTCTGTTTGCAATAACGCTTGGTTGTTTATCAGCAAATGAGAAACCTGAGGACAAGGGATTGCAAAAAGAATTAATTGTACTGGCTGCGCCGATTTCCGGTGATCCCTATTACGCTGATCAGGCTAAGAATATATTTGAATTTCATGTGGAATATGTAAATCAAATTCATGATCGTGATGATGTGTTGGTCTTTGTTGATGAGTTTGCCTACGATGATTATGTGGATGCTCTTGGTGAAGATAAAGTCGTTATTGCGCCAATGAGTGATATTTGGATGCGTGATTTCAGTTTTTCCAATGCGGCGCAACCCATAATGTTTCGTTACACCGCTGCAGGACAAGGTGGTGGCCAAAAAGGTCAAGGCGATGCAGATGCTGTACAGGAGCGGATTGCTGTTGTGTCTGAAAATGCAGAACTTGTTTTTAAGGAAACTGATTTATTGAATGATGGCGGTAACTATGTAGATGATTACGCTGGCAATGTAGTGATCAGTCGTAAATTTTTGCGTGATAATGACTTCTCTGAAGAACAAGCACGTTCTAAGCTCAGAAAATTATTGGCAGTGAAAAACGTTGCTTTTATTGAATCGGACGAACAAGGTGGCTTAGAGCATGCGGATGGTGTAGTTGCATTTGTGGATGCTAATGTCTTAGTAATTAATTCTTATGCAGAAGATCCTGATTATGCTAATGACCTACGAGCTGATTTAGAGCGCGGTCTACCTGGTGTTACGATTCACGAGATTGTTACACCCTATGATGACAGCGAGATATACGATGATCGTTTTGGTTCAGCTTGTGGTTTGTATACCAATGCATTAGTTACAGCGAATAGAATCTATCTGCCTCAATTTGGTATTCCTGAAGATGAGATTGCTTTACAGCAAGTGCGGGCAGCAACTTCTCGCGAAGTTGTGCCAGTTTCTAGTCATCATGTTTGTTCAATGGGAGGAGGTGTTCGGTGCATGTCATGGCAGTTGCGTGGTGATAATGCAAAAGCACTACTTGAGCGCTTTAAATGAATAACGTTGGTTAAATGATAAAGGTAAAAATTAAGCATATGAAAATATTATTAGTTATCTTGTTGATTTTTTGTGGTACGGCTATAGCGGAAAATTTAGAAGTTGAGCTGCACCTCACTTCGTATCACTTTGATGATGATGGTTATGAAGAAGATAACTATGGTTTAGGTGTATCGTATTTCTTCAAAGAGCGATGGTCTGCTACAGGTGGTATTTTTAATAATTCTTATGATGATACTTCTATTTACCTTGGCGTTGCGTATACCTATGATCTATGTTCTTCGGATACGTTTATCTGCACCATAGGTGCTCTTGCTGGGCTGGTTACTGGGTATGAGGATAATATTGACCATGCTGGTGACCTTTATCCGATTATTCTTCCAGAATTTAAAATTGGCTATCAACAGTATTTTCTAAAATCACGATTTATTCCGGATCTGGGTGATAATGCTAGCGCTGTTTTCACTTTCTCTGCAGGCCGTGAATTTTAAGTTCCAGAGCAATCATATCGTTCCAAGTATCTATTCTCTATTAAATCGTAAGGTGGTGAAATGAAATGCTCATCTATTGGGTCTATTTCTGTATGTCATAAAATTTATTAGGAGAAGACATGCGAAAGCTTATATTTTTACTCATTCCCATGCTGTTAATTGCCATGCCGTTGGTTTCACATGGTGATGAGAGCTCAACTACCGCTAAACCTGCTGTCTACGGCGTGCTTTTTTATGCAGATTGGTGTGGTAGCTGCAAAGCGCTTGACCCAAAAGTGGCAGAGGCTAGGAAAGAGGCCAAGCTTGATAATCAAGATATATTATTTGTGACCTTAAATCTGACTGATGAAACTACGAAACATCAGGCCGCAATGATGGCAGCCGCTTTGGGGATAAGCGACTTATATGACAGTAATGCTGGTAAGACAGGGTTTATGCTTTTGCTGAATGCTGAGACCGGCGAAAAACTTGCTCAGCTAACCATGAAAATGGAAGTAAGCGATATTGCAGCACGCATTAAAGAAAGCGTTAAAAGTGTTAAGTCTTAATTAGATACCAATCATAATCAGCAGTGTGTATTGCCTAACATCGATAAACACTGCTGGCTTTATAGTTTATCGTAAGGGAAATTTGACAAGTACCTCGAGTTATCATCTTTTATCCCATTCTATCTCTAGCAGGTGGGCATGCCTTATGGGACACAAGATTTGAAGTATTTCCCAGTTTGTTCACTTAAGCATGAAGTTTTGCTGTTCTTTTAGCGTCTTCTTTGGAAAATTCAAGTTTTATCCCGCATGAGTAGGCGAATACATAGTTCGGTATAGGGTTGTTTCTAGTTTGTGTACAGTATTTTTATATGGGTATTTAAGCATCAGAAAAGACCATTATAACTTGCATAAATTTCGTCTACGGGCTTTTTACGCCAAAAAAGCGTAAACTAGCACTTCCTTGTCATATCGTTTCTTTCGAGTCTGCCGGTAAAATTGCCCTCATCCTCATAGACGGTTATTAAACCTTTAGGAGGTTGTTGTGGAAAAAAAATTATTCGTTGGGAATTTGCCCTATTCAGTAGATCAAGCAACACTACAAGATACATTTGGTAAATGTGGCACGGTTGAATCTGCAAATGTAATCATGAATCGCGATACGGGCCAAAGTAAAGGCTTTGGTTTTGTTGAAATGTCTAGCAGTGCAGAAGCACAAAAAGCGATTCAAGAAATTAATGGCACTAATCTTGATGGACGTGCGTTAACGGTTAATGAAGCTAAACCACAAGAGAAGAGATCGAGTGGCGGCGGCAATCGTTGGTAAATTTCTTTTTATACCCGGCGGCCCTGAAATTATAAATGTAAATTAACTATTCAAGTAAAACATATGACAGATGAAGTTCCAGTAGTTCGTAAGCTGTATGAGATCAAATCGATTTTAAAAACAGACCCACCACCAGGCGCTGAAGGCTCTGACTGGTATCGTTATGAAATTGCTCATGGCACAAATTGTATAAATGGTTATAAGCAAGGCAGCCTTGAAGAGGTGACAGAGGCGATGGAAGAAAATGTAGTGCTATTAAACGAACGTCAGTTTGGTAAGCGTGCGACTGCATCAAATAAAAAGACAGAAGCTAAAACAGAAGCTAAAACAGAAGCTAAAACAGAAGCTAAAACAGAAGCTAAAACAGAAGCTAAAACAGAAGCTAAAACAGAAGCTAAAACAGAAGCTAAAACAGAAGCTAAAACAGAAGTAAGCGCTGAAGAAAGTACTGAAAATAAAACAGATAGTTAATATTTCTGTTAGCTATCAAGCTATCAATTTTTAATCAAAGCTTTAAATGGAGCTTTGTGAATGTCATCAAAAAAATTGAGCGAAGACCTTAAAGGTCTTGCTAATCCTGAGTACGCTATTCACTCGCAACGTTTTTTCAAAACTGGGAAAGGTGAGTATGGAGAAGGGGATCAATTCCTCGGTATACGTGTGCCTGTTCTTAGAAAACTTGCAAAACAATATAGCGAGCTCTCGCTGATTGAAATTCATAAATTATTAATGTCTGTATACCATGAAGAACGTTTATGCGCGCTCTTTCTTCTGGTTCAAAAATTTGAAAGTAGTAAGCATGAAAAATCAGTCATCTACAGATTGTATTTGGATAATACAAAATATATTAATAGCTGGGATTTGGTCGATTGTTCTGCATATAAAATTGTAGGCATGTACCTTGAGGATAAAAATAAAAGTCCATTATATAAGCTTGCCAAGTCAAAAAACTTATGGGAAAGGCGTATTGCGATAATCTCTACCTTGCATTTCATTAAAAATAATCAATTTGATGACACATTGGAAATTTCGAAACAATTGTTGAATGATAGTGAGGAATTAATTCATAAAGCAGTGGGCTGGATGCTGAGAGAAGTAGGCAAGCAGAATCCAAATATTGAACGAGCATTTTTATTGAATTGTTATAAGAAAATGCCTCGTATGATGCTACGTTACGCTATAGAAAAATTTCCTGAACCAGAGCGGAAAAAATACTTGCACGGTAAAATATAAGTCTGAACAATGTAAATGAAACAAAGTATTGTTGGGTATAAACTAGATGAAGAAAGCCATTGGGTCGCTGAACTTTCGTGTGGGCATTTTCAGCATGTAAGGCATAACCTTCCAATGGTGAGTCGTCCTTGGGTGTTAACAGAAGAGGGTCGTAAAGAGATGTTAGGGCATGAGTTAGAGTGTAAAAAGTGTGATGAACAATAGCTTTATATAAATAACCGAATTGTATGGAACAAAAATAATATGGACATTAAGTCGCTTATCCGAGATATACCTGATTTTCCAAAACCAGGAATTGTCTACCGCGATATTACAACGTTGTTGCAAAACTCTGAAGGACTGAATTATGTGATTGATCATTTTAGCGATGAGTTTTTAGATCAAAAAATAGATTATGTAATTGGTGTGGAATCGCGCGGCTTTATATTTGGTGCACCGATAGCATATAAGCTAGGAGCAGGGTTTGTGCCAGTCCGTAAAGCAGGAAAGTTACCAGCTGAAATACATTCAATTGAATATGAGCTTGAATATGGAACGGATTGTTTAGAAATACATCAAGATGCAATTCATGCAGAGGGTCGAGTTTTGATTGTTGATGACTTAATTGCAACGGGTGGAACTGCTGCTGCAACAGCTGAACTTATAGGGAAATTAGGCTGTAAGCTAGTTGGTTTTGCCTTTATTATTGAATTGCTAGCTTTGGATGGCAGATCAAAATTACCTAATGCACCCGTTTTATCTATGGTTACTTATTAATTTTTATAGTAAGTATTGATCTTTAAGATTAATTAAATTTATTTCTACCAAGATGCACCAATTATAGCGCTGTTTAATAATCATGGTTAATGAGCCTCATAGGAACGTGTTCTAAATCGTCAACAAAACATCGTTGCGAATTTGTAGATTGTTGAATTACAAAGTAAAATAGTGCTAATTACATAAGCTAATTAGCGTGAGAGGTTGTTAGTTATGAATACAGTTCCTTTTGAGCATAAAGTACATGACTTTGTTGAGCATTTAAAAGTAAATTGGGCGGAATCGGTGATTCTTGCCATATTTTTTATAGCAATATTGTGCTTAGTATTAAGCTCTTCAGTCAGCTACGGATAAGTAAGCGCTCTAGATAGATTTAATTAGATTGAGTGGTATTAAACTGCCTAGTAAATAGGTGGGTAGTTTTTGTTGCTGTCATTTCTTCTCGGCCACTTAGCTGTAGGTGTAAGTGGTTTTTGTTCATTTTCTCTTCATTGTTCTAAAATACTTCAGTGTAACATTTTAAATTCAACGTAATTTTAATTGCGTGTTTTCTTAATTGACTCAGAAATAATAAGTGATGATGTAAATTGAATTAATACAATCTTAATTGTATTGCTGATTACTACATTGATGCTTAGTTAAGCGGCCTATCTTCATTTCGATGCTTGATGCTTAAATGCACTGCAAATTATGAATGGGGCTGAGAGAACAAATAGTGATCAAAAATATATCTAATTAGAGGTTTTGCTAAAACATGATATAAATCATGTATGAACCCTATAATTTCTGTTACTAACCTTTCCAAAACCTATGCAAGTGGGCATCAAGCACTCAAAGGTATTAGTTTAGAAATTCAGCCTGGTGAAATTCTTGCGCTGCTGGGGCCAAATGGTGCAGGTAAAACAACATTAATATCTGTTATTTGTGGAATTGTGAATGCAAGCGAGGGTTCAGTAACAGTTGATGGTCATGACATCGTTAATGATTATCGACTAACTCGCAGCATGATCGGGTTGGTGCCACAAGAGTTAACGCTAAGTATGTTTGTGACGGTCTGGGACACTATTTGTTTTAGTAGAGGCTTGTTTGGCAAGAAACCTGATCCAATTTATCTCGAACAATTGTTGAAAAACTTATCACTGTGGGACAAAAAAGATAGTGATATTTTGACTTTATCTGGCGGAATGAAACGTCGTGTATTAATTGCTAAAGCTTTATCGCATGAGCCTACTATATTGTTTTTAGATGAGCCCACTGCTGGAGTCGATGTTGAGTTGCGTAAAGATATGTGGACCTTGGTGGAAAAGCTACGACAATCTGGGGTAACTATTATTCTTACTACTCATTATATTGAAGAAGCTGAGGAGATAGCAGATAGAGTGGGAGTGATTAATGAAGGTGAGCTTATTGTAGTGGATGAAAAAGATTCGTTAAAACACAAATTGGGTAAACGGCAAATGATGATGGAGCTAGAGCAGCCAATTGATTCAATACCTGAGTCATTATGGACGTGGTCTTTGGAGTTATCTTCAGAGGGTAATCGGCTAACGTATACCTATGATAGTCATAGTGAACATACTGGCATTGCAGAGTTATTGCGTGCTGTGGATAAGAGTGGTTTATTGTTGAAAGATATAAATACTTCGCAAAGTTCTCTTGAAGATATATTTATTAATTTAGTGAAAGTGTCTACTGAGGAAAGCGCATGAATACGCAAGCAGTAAGAGTGATCTATAAATACGAGATGCTGCGTGCATGGCATACGATTTTGCAAAGTTTTGCTTCGCCTGTTATTTCAACGATCTTGTATTTTGTGGTGTTTGGTTCTGCAATTGGCAGTCGTATCGAAACGGTTGGAGGTATCTCGTACGGCGCCTTTATCGTGCCTGGTTTAATGATGCTGGCATTGCTTACACAGAGCGTATCTAACGCTTCTTTTGGAATTTATTTCCCACGCTTTACGGGCACTATGTATGAAACTTTATCTGCGCCAATTTCTTTTGTTGAAATCGTATTGGGTTATGTGGGTGCTGCGGCGACAAAGTCATTCATCATCGGCTTAATAATCCTTGCTACTGCTGGATTTTTTGTTGAATTAAAAATTGCACATCCAATTTGGATGCTGAGTTTTTTGGTACTAACGTGTATTTCATTTAGCTTGCTTGGCTTTATAATAGGCCTGTGGGCCAAAAGTTTTGAGCAATTGCAATTGATCCCATTGTTGGTGATTACGCCTTTAGTCTTTTTAGGTGGAAGTTTTTATACGATCGGTATGCTCCCTCCAGCTTGGCAAACTGTAAGTTTATTTAATCCTGTAGTGTATTTGGTAAGCGGTTTTCGTTGGAGTTTTTACGAAGTATCAGATGTCAGTATTCAAGTCAGTTTATTGATGGTACTGCTATTCTCAACAGCGTGTTTAGCCATCGTATGGTGGATGTTTAAGACAGGATATCGTTTAAAACAATAATTAAATATAAACGCAATAATTAATGCAATAAAATATAAATGCATATGCATATGCATATGCATATGGCGGAAAGCAATTAATTATCTCTATTTGCGGCATCAGCTATTCGGATTAATAATTAGATTATTATAGGCGTATAATTCTTACTATTAATGTAGAAATTCAGGAGGCGTTCCATGCAAACTGATAGCGTTAAAAGTATCTGCTCTGGTCTAATGTATAAAGCTAAAACTGAGCATTTTTTAGATCATTCGGCCTATAATATTAAGAAAGATGCAAATAAGTTCGTTGAGAACTTTGCTAAAGAGCACGGGCTAACTGCACATACATTATCAGCTTCTAGATGGTATTTTCAATCAGATAAATATTTATTAGAAGATGGTTTTGTCGAGCTTCTTTGCGAGTCTAATATATTTAAGCATAACCGAGCATGCACATTTCGCGTTGTAGATATTGGTGAAATCGATAGCATTAAGCATTTATATGAAGCTTAATTTCAATTATTCTAGAATTTAAACTACGCTACCAAACCCTTTGTCTACAGAACCTGCTGGCGGTTGCAGTCCCGCTAATCGGCAGCCTTGAGCTATAGGACCGCCTGGAAATAAGCTATATACATATTTCATTCCACCACTATGATGAAATTTCTCATTTAATGCATCGTGCAGCTCACGAATGTTGATCTGATTTATTTCGTGCCGTGAGTAATATTCTTGTAAGGCATGTAGGACATCTAAATGATCAGCGGAAAGCCTAAGCCCTTCAGATAAAGCGATGCTTTTTGCATTATCATCTGACCAGTTTTCTGGAAAAAAAGTATTTTCTGCATTGTCTTTTATAGATTTCACAAACAAAGTTTACTCCTTGCGTGAAAAAGAAGTTACGCTAATAACAATAAAGATACGAATTGACAGTGTTGATAAACATACAATATATAGATTTAAATACGGCTATTAAATTTAATTTATAGGCGTCTGCATTGATTATAATTAACTAAATTATTATGACTCCCAGTAAGATTGCTATATAAAGTGATTAATTTGCGTAGGCAATTAAATTATCTTCTATATTTAGCGGTTACTTATTCAATTATTTTGATATGTTTTATAAAGAAAATAGAATGTAATCTTTGCTTATTTTTCTGGCCATATTCTCTTAATGACAAGATGCATTTGAGCTGATTAAGTTAGGTTTGAATGTATTTGCGGCATCCTCAAGAAAAAGGGTACAATTAGTAAGGTATTTATATTTCCAAGCAGGTGGCGACTATGAAAAAACTATATATCTCTCTAATTTCATCTCTATTAGTTGTATCGACATGGGCCATTGCAGAAGAGACGGACCTTTTAGACGCATATCTAGAAGATTTGCCCAGTACTAGTACCTCTCAAAACGTTATTGTAGGCCAACCCGTAGATGTGGTGGTTGATGAAAATGGCCAAACTCATGAGGTAATTCGACCACAAGCTATGGAATATCGCAGGATTGAGACTGCTGACGGTTCTGAAATCTACCAAGAAGTTCCGATTAAATCTGCTGCGAATACCAAAGGTAATGTGCAGATTGACGTTCCAGAGGTAGTAGTAGTTCCTGAGGGCGAGATGAGTGCTGATGTAATGGTGAGTAATGAGTCAGAAGTTCGGGGTAATGGAGATTTAGAGGTTATCGAGCTTGAGCCTGAAGAAGGTGAAATAGCTATTATCGAGGCTCCTGAAAATCAGACTACGCAAACTGTTGCGGTTACAAATTCCGCTTCGAATCGAACTGCGATTTCTGGTCATGCTTTCTGCCAACAAAATCCATATACAAGAGAATGTTTGTTATCAAAATATTTAAGCTTATGTAAAAAGGATCCTCAGTCTACGGATTGTAAGAGTCAGTTACAGAAGTTTGATAATTTCTGCGGGACTTTTCCTAACGCATATAAGTGTAAAAAAGCTAAGATCGCAGCTGCATGTCAAAACGATCCATCCAGTAATGCTTGTAAGGACTTTACTCAACGCTTTTGTCAAAAATTTCCCAAGGCAATTTTTTGCAACTATAACTAGGGTATTTGCAAAATACAGTTATTTATCTGGCTAAAAATAAGGGACTCTAGCTTGGATTACCTCTTTTGATCGGTTAATTTTGTCGTTTAGCCCAGGCAAGGGCTTAAAGATTTGCCTATATAAGGTAACGTAAAGCATCTACATATACTCAAATGGAGCTTGAGTGATGGCAAGCACTATACCTCTACCTACGGACGTCAGATCAAAATTAATGCGCAATTTTTTGAAGAGAATTGTTGATAATGATAGACGTGCAAAGCAAATATTTAGACTTTATTTTGACCGCAAAGAAATTTCTGAAGAACAGTTTTATAAAGCCATATCAAATTAAGCTAAATCAGCCTTCTCGTCTCACCACCTTATACCTTTTGGTACGTATTACTGGCTCGTAATACACTCTAAAATCGCCTTTCCAAACCTCTTTAGGTTCTATTCGACTTTAAGCTGAGAGAGTTATTTCTCTTTTTGGTTTGCTTTATCCTTTTATAGGATTATTCATAATATTTAAGGCGTAAATGGATATTCAGTTTGTACCTGGTCAAAGGTGGGTAAGTAACACAGAGTCTGAGCTCGGTCTTGGAATAGTCGTAGATACTGCTAATCGTCGTGTAACCGTTAGTTTCCCCGCTGTTGGTGAACGAAGAACCTATGCAATAAGCAATGCTCCTTTAAGTCGAGTGCATTACACGGTGGGTGAAAAAGTCAGCAATGCAGATGGTGTGAGTTTTGCAATTGCTGAAGTAATCGAACAGGGCGGTTACTTGATTTACCAAGGTTTAGATGAAGAAGGTAATCAACACAGTCTTGAAGAAATAGATCTTGAAAGTTTTGTGCAATTTAGCCGGCCACAAGATCGCTTATTTGCTGGTCAGGTTGATAAGGTTAAAAATTTTTCATTGCGTGTAGAAACTTTACATCATCAACATCGTTTACAAAAGTCTCCAAGCTATGGTTTGCTTGGTCCGCGAGTACAGCTACTTCCACATCAGCTTTATATTGCTTCACAAGTTGCAAAACGATATGCACCTAGAGTATTGCTCGCTGACGAAGTAGGACTTGGAAAAACCATAGAAGCAGGTTTGATCTTGCATCAGCAACTTATTACTGGTGCAGCCAGTCGAGTTTTGGTTGTAGTACCAGACAGTTTGGTGCATCAATGGCTAGTTGAGATGTCACGTCGTTTTAATCTGCAATTCACTATTTTGGATGAAGAGCGTTGCCATGCATTAGACGAAGCAGAACCTGGGAACCCTTTTGAAACTGCACAATGTGTGTTGTGTTCATTATCATTCTTAACCGATAACAGCGAACGCTTTGAACAGTCATTAGCGGTAGATTGGGATCTATTAATTGTAGATGAAGCGCATCATCTAACATGGTCTGAAGATAATGTAAGCAATGCATATGAATGTATTGAAGCATTAGCGCGAAATGTTGCTGGGTTACTATTGTTAACCGCAACTCCTGAGCAGCTTGGAGTTGATGGTCACTTTGCAAGATTGCGTTTGTTAGATCCTGATAGGTATCACGATCTGAAAAAATATAGGCAAGAAGAAACAAGCTATCAGCCAGTTAATGAGCTTGTACAAAAATTACTTACTGATGATGCAACTGAGCAGCTTCGAAAAAATGCAAGTTTATTAGATGAAATTTCTGCATTATTAGGTAATGAAGTCACTGCGAATTTTAAAACTGCATTACAAAATCCAAATCATTCACCAAGAAAAGCTATAGATGAATTGATTCAAACTATATTGGATCGACATGGCACAGGGCGAGTATTGTTTAGAAATACACGTGATGCAGTGGAGGGTTTCCCACAGCGTGAATTACATCAGCATCTTTTGGAAACCTCTCAAGAGGCATTAGACGTAATAGTCAGTATGCAAGAAACCAATGAAGATGAGTCAACTACAGATCTCGTTGCTTCTCATTTACGTACTGAGACTCGCTTAGGTGAAAACTGGTTAAATTTAGATGCTCGTGTTGAATGGTTGTCAAAATGGTTACTAGAAAATCGCAACGAAAAAATTTTAGTGATCTGTGCATTGGCGAACACAGCAAGTCAATTAGAGGATTATTTAAATCAACAACATGCGATACGCTCAGCAGTGTTTCATGAGGGATTAGATCTGATCGCTAGAGATCGTGCCGCTGCGTATTTCGCAGATGAGGAAGAGGGTGCGCAAGTACTCATTTGTTCTGAAATTGGAAGTGAAGGAAGAAACTTTCAATTCGCGCATCATTTGATATTGTTTGACCTGCCATTAAATGCGGATTTATTGGAGCAACGTATCGGACGTTTAGATCGAATTGGACAGTTACATACGGTTCAAATTCATGTGCCTTGCTATAAGAATAGTGCGCAAGAAAAATTAATGCGTTGGTATGATGAAGGATTGAATGCATTTCGTCAGGTATGTTCAATAGGGCAAGCGGTGTACCCATTATTTTCTGATCGTTTGCAAGAATGCTTAATAAATCAGAAAGATAATGAAGATTTTGAGCAATTAGCTCAGGACACAAAAACTAAAACTAATGAAATGCAGCAAGCTTTACAGCAAGGTAGAGATCGTTTGTTAGAACTTAATTCATGCAATCCAAATCAAGCGGCTGAGGTAGTGCAAGATATTTTGACTTCAACCGAGCAAATGGAGTTAGCTGATTATATGGAGCGTGTATGTGATCAGTTTGGAGTGGATCAGCAATATCATAGTTTGCATAGTGTTGTATTACAACCAGGCGACCATATGCATGAGCACAGTTTCCCATGTTTGCCAGAAGATGGATTAACTGCATGTTACGATCGAGCTAAAGCTTTAGTGCGAGAAGACATGCAGTTTCATACTTGGGAGCATCCCATGGTTACGGGTAGTATGGATATGATACTTTCTGGGGAGTTTGGAAATGTAACTTTGTGTACTCTCAAGTTACAAGCACTGAAGCCGAGTACAGTATTACTAGAATGCATTTTTACTATTCATTGTGCCGCACCAAAAATATTAAGACTAGACAATTATTTTTCAAAAGCGATTATCCGTGTATTGATTGACCATAATCATAATGATTTAGGTGCAGTATTAACTTCTGAACATATGGATCATAAGGCAGAGCGTGTTAAGAAAAATGTTGCACAAAGTATTATTAAGCATACTCGTGCGCAAATTACTGAGTTGATCGAACATGCAAATGGTATTGCCGAAGTAGAGATGGAAGAAGTGATTAAGCAAGCAACCGATACGATGAAAGTACAACAAGCTGCTGAGTTAGAGCGCTTAATTTCACTATCAAAAGTAAATCCAAATATACGCCAAGAAGAAATTGAATATTTAGAATCAATTACTGTTCAGGTTGAAGAGTATATGCAACATGCACAGTTAAGGTTAGATGCAATTCGAGTAGCAATTTCTCGACGTTAACTAAAATGGCTGAAATACATCTTTTAGAAGAGCTATGTAGCAAAACACATGATATTTTACAGGTGGCTACCCAAAATCTACCAATTCCTGCACAAGAAAAGACAAGAGATGTGCGAAAGATGATATCTGTTTTTACCTATAGTTTAATTAAAGAATTGTCTGCGGATGTAGAGGTTCACGAAGACGATATATACTTGCGTTATTTAATGGGCGGAGGTTTGAGTGCTGAGCAGGGCAGAACTATTGTAAATCGCACTCGAGATGAATTTAGTAAAAAGGAATATGGGAGAGAATGTCTGCTAGCAGGTCATGATGTTGTTAAGAAGTGGCTTGCGGGTGATAAAAACATCCAGGAGCATTTGCATGCATTGCTGACTTAGACATTTAAGATAAGTATTTAGTTAGCGTGAATCTCAATAATCAGCTAACGTAGGCATATGAGTAATTCTTTTCCTGAAGACAAAGAATCATCTGAAGGTGAGAGTGTTAAAAATCATCCATTTGATGCACTTACTCCCAGTTTTGTACTAAATGCAGTAGATCAGCACGATTATGTTAGTGATGGCAGAATTCTGGCATTGAACAGCTATGAGAATCGTGTTTACCAAGTAGGTATAGAGGATGATGAGCCTATAATTGCCAAGTTTTATCGACCTGAGCGTTGGACTGATGCACAGATTCTAGAAGAGCATCAGTTATGCGCAGAATTAGTCGAACAAGATCTTCCTGTTGTACCCCCTTTAGTAAAAAATTCTGAAACTTTATTTAAGTATGGTGATTTTCGACTAGCTTTGTATTCACGAAAGGGCGGTCATGCGCCTGAGTTAGATAATTTAGATAATTTGTTTATTATGGGTCGGTTCTTAGGGCGTATGCATACTGTAGGTGCTGTGCAGGCATTTCAGAAACGTCCTTCTATAAGTTGTAAACATTATGGTCATGAGAGTGCCGCATTAATTAAAGATAAATTTATGCCTGGCCATATTCGGGAATCTTATGATGCTGTTGTAAATGAAATCTTAAAAATAATTGATACTATCTATATTGATGGTGAGGATGCGGAATATATTCGTGTTCATGGTGATTGCCATGTAGGTAATATTCTATGGCGTGATGATGCTCCACATTTTATTGATTTCGATGACTCTAGAATGGCACCGGCAATACAAGATATATGGATGTTACTTTCAGGTGATCGGGCAAGGCAAACTGCGCAACTAAATGAGGTCGTAGAAGGCTATAATGAATTCTCGGAATTTCCTTTGCAGCAAATCAAATATGTAGAATCGTTAAGAACGCTGCGGATAATGTATTTTAGCGCATGGCTGGCAAAGCGATGGGATGACCCTGCTTTTCCTCGTGCTTTTCCCTGGTTTAATACCACTCAGTATTGGGAGCAACATATTCTTGATTTACGAGAACAATTAGGTGAGCTAAATGAGCCTGCTATACAATTATTTGGATAATAGTGATGTCAAAAGATAAGCCTGAAAATATTCTAGAAGAGCGAATAGTAGAGTTAGAAACAAAACTATCTTTTCAAGAAGACTTGTTGCAAGAGCTTAATTCTCATGTTGTTAATCAGCAAAAGAAGATTGATGAATTAACTGTGCTTAGTAATCAATTGAAAGAACAGTATAAAGAAATTGTTTCAAGCCTGCCTGATGCAAGTGCGGGGGATGAGGTTCCTCCACATTACTAAAATGTGCTCTATTAATAATAGCTTTCAGGTAACCACCCGCCTGTTGCTTGTAAAGGCTTTAAGTCAGTTCCATCGCTGATCCAAATGGCTAAGCCATATCTTTTTGCTTTCGGACTAACTTTGTCAGGTAGTTTGATTTCCCATTTATGGTTAGAGCTTATATATTCAGAGTGTGAAAGAAGTACAAAATCTTCTTGTAGTACACGATTATAATTTTCACCAGCTTGAATTTGAGATTGATAACCGAAGCCTAATATTCCAACATTTAATGTCGCAGGACTAATTGACTCATGAAATTCATAATTTACCTTGAGGATATTGCCGCTTAAAGTGGCTGCTAAATTGCCTGTGGCGTCATTACTTAAAGAAGGTGTTTTTCGTCCAAACTTTCGTTTCCATTCTTCTCCATTAAGAAAAAAGCCAGGGGTGTAAACCACTTTTACATTGCCCTGTCTTCTGTGCAAACGTTGTCTATCGGAATATTCTTTTTTTGAGAAACTATCTTTCCAGCCTAAGAAATCCCAATAATCCACATGAAAGGCGACAGGGACAAATTCACTCCATAAGCCAGGTTTGTTTTTAAGATTACCTAGCCATTCGTCGGCAGGCGGACAGCTACTACAGCCTTGTGAGGTATACAGTTCTACTAAGGCTACTTGTTTATTGCCACTTTTAAACTCTATATCTTGACTCCAAGTTAGGCTTGCACAGCTGAGGAGTAGGCAAGTAAACACTAATTGGTATCGCATCGTCATGGAGTGGTCCTTTAACTGTTAGTTATAAGTGATGATTTTAGAAGGCAAATAGAATGATTGCTATATTGGACTAACTAGCAGTATAGATGGTTCATCTAGAATTATAAATATAGTCAGGCAGCCTTTGAATAGTTGCATATATACATTATTCTTAAATAACAGTAATCCATAATACAAAGGGAGTGTCATATGTCTGAACAAAATCCGTATCAAGCGCCTGATGCAAATTTAACAGAGGGAAGAAAGGGGTCTGATGTTGAATTAGCCGTTACCGGAATAAAGTCTTTACCTGCCATGTCAGGTCTTAGCTGGATAAAAGATGCTTTTAATTTATTTAAAATGAGTCCATTGATATGGATTGTTCTAATTATATTGTGGTTTGTGTTAAATATTGTAGTTCAGTTTGTTCCTATTATTGGTGGGCTAGCGATGTCACTATTATATGCAGTATTCATGGCTGGATTTATGATCGGCTGTGCAGCACTAGAACGCGGTGATAATCTTGAAATTGGTCATTTATTTGCAGGTTTTAAGAGCAACACGGGTTCCCTGATCGGTTTGGGAGCAATCTATCTTGGGGTAATAATTCTTTTAGTAGTGATTATTGGTGCGTTCATGTTTAGTGGTATGGGTGGGTTAGGTGCATTAGCAAACCCTGAATCGATTGATCCTGCTGCAATATTTAATTCTGGAATAATGTTAGCTGTTTTAGTGGCTCTTTTGCTAATGATTCCAGTTGCCATGATGTTTTGGTTTGCGCCGGCGCTCATCTCACTTGGCGGTGTTCCACTTATAGAATCTCTGAAAATGAGTTTCATGGGTTGTTTGAAAAATATTCTGCCATTTTTGATATTTAGCATAGTGATGCTTGTTTTAGCATTTATTGCATCAATACCGTTTTTCTTAGGCTGGTTAGTGTTGCTGCCGATGGGTATGGCGGCTTTTTATACTGCCTATAGAGCAATTTATACTGATTAGATTACTTCTGAATATATGATTTGAGTTTAAAGCTTACTTGAGCGCTTAATGTTTAGGTACTCATTGACTAAATGAGTAGGTAATTGCTCGGCAGACACATCAAGGCAAATTACACCTAAATGTCTAAGCTTGCGGTGATTTTCTTGACGTTGGTGGAGAAATTGCTCGGTAGCATGAAATTGTAGTGCGCTGTCTAAGTCAGTTACAGATTGTTTTTGAAATTCGTTTAGCGATTCTTCACGTAAGTCGGCAAGAATTACTAAATGACGTGTGCTTAATAAGCGAATGGCTGAAACTAAGTTATCGTAATCGTCATCACGGGTATTGGTAACAAAAATAATTAGAGACCGTCGTCGTTGCAAGCGGAGAATTTCTTCTGCAACTATTAGATAGTCAGCAGAGTATAAAGTAGAAGGAAGGTCATAGGTTTTGTGTAGTAAGTTATTTACTACATTAGGTCCTTTTTTGGGAGGCACCCAACGTTCATCACCTGCGAAAGACTTAAAACCTACAGCATCACCTTGTTGTATTGCAACGTAGGCTAGTAGCAACATAGAGTTGATAGCTTGATCTAAGTGAGTATATTTTTCGTCTGCGTGGCGCATACGTCGACCACAATCCAGTAAAAAAACAACTTGTTGGTCGCGTTCGTCTTGATACTCTTTAGAAATAAGTTTGTTTAAGCGAGAGCTGGCTTTCCAATCAATTTGTTTCAAACTATCACCAATATGGTATTCACGTAGCTGGTGAAAATCATTTCCTTCGCCTCTACGCTGTCTTTTTTTGATACCTAACTGGCTTAGTCGGTTATCAGTAGCCAGCAAAATATATTTACTAATAGAGGCAAAGTCTGGAAATACCCTTACATTTTTTTCATTTTCATAAAAGAACTTACGTAACCATAAATGCCAAGGGGAGCGCCTTAAAATATCTGTGCCGCTAAAACTGAAGTCGCCACGAGCGAGCGGTTTAATTCTATATTGCAGCTCAACACTATCATTTGGCGCAAGCGTAAATGCTTCAGGTAGGCTTTCGATCTTAAAACCAACAGGGTAGTGGTCGTGTACTAGTAGGTGTAAATTATCTGCTGATTGATTACGGATTATTTGTTTAATACTGCTCCAACTATAAATTGGCAGGTTGTGATTAACCTGATGGTGAATATTAATGTTTGGTTTTTTAAAGACAGCGAATGCATCAATTAACAATATCATCAGAAAGCCAATACCAAATAATTCCCATAGTATTTTTAATTGCGGGAAGAAAGCTGCAAGCAGGCCTAGCGCTACCCAAAAGGCAATAAACCAAATCGTAATTCTTGAGGGCTTCATATTAAGGAATTATTGGCTCACAGATTCTTATATTCTAGGCGCATCGACTTCTTTTAGAATGTCATCTATGACTTTATCAACAGGATAGCCTTCAATTTCTAGATCTGCATTAAGAACTATACGGTGGCGTAAAACATTAGGGGCGACCGATTTCACATCATCTGGTGTAACAAAGCTATTACCGTTAATCAAAGCGTTGGCACGTGCAGCACGCAATAATGCAATACTGCCTCGTGGGCCAGAGCCGATATCTATACCATTGCGATTTCTAGTAGCAGAAGCGATACGGACAGTGTATTGAATGATTTGTTCATCAATATGTAATTTGGCTGCTGCTTGTTGTAAGGCAACGACTTGTTCTGGTGTCAGTTGTTGTTTTACAGCAGAAACATCAAGTTTGTCACCAATGCTTTGCGAGGTGACTTGTTTAACAATACTGACTTCATCTTCATGGTTAGGGTAATCAATTTTAATTTTTAGTAAAAAACGATCTAATTGCGCTTCCGGCAATGGGTAAGTGCCTTCTTGTTCAATCGGATTTTGTGTTGCCAGTACTAAAAAAGGGTCATTAAGTTGAAATGATTCACCTTCAATTGTCACTTGTTGTTCTTGCATGACTTCTAGCAAAGAAGATTGCGTTTTTGCAGGAGCGCGGTTGATTTCATCTGCTAACAGAAAATTGCAAAATACAGGGCCGCGCCTTACTTTAAATTCTGTTGTTTTCATGTCGTACATGACATGACCGGTAACATCGCTAGGCATCAAATCTGGTGTGAATTGCACGCGACTGAATTTTCCGCCAACTGCAGTAGCTAAAGATCTTACTAATAAGGTTTTACCTGTTCCGGGTACGCCTTCAATTAAAGCATGACCAGCAGCAATAAGCGTTACAAGAATTTGTTTGACGACATCGCGTTGTCCTACAACGGCTAAAGAAATAGCAGTTTCCAGTTTTTTGATTTGTTCGCCGGTAGCTTGTAAATCAATATTGTTGCTCTCGTGGCTTGTATTATCATTCATTGAAGTATCCATAATTTTTGCAAGTAATGTGATGAGTTGATGAATTCATTGGTTGATTTGGGTTCGAAATAAAGTGCGCTATGCACTTTTTTAGCTTCAATATCTAATATATCTGAAATGTGGTGTAGGCGTTCTAGAGTAGACATCTGCTTTAATGTTGGATATCTTTTTAGCATAGCATTCTCACATGCGATACGGCTCTGGTTAAGCAAGTGTATGCCATGATCTTGTCGCCAACTAAATCGTGCAATTGCGGTTAAGTGTTCTGTGATGTTTCGATTTGAATAATTAATAACAGGCATTATAGGTCCGAGTCTATTGCGTAATGACCATAATCCTAGAACTAGAAAAGCGAGAAAGGCAATGCATGCTTCTCTCCCATGTTTCCAGATTAATGTAAAAATTGAATCCGACTGGTTGTTATAAAGTAAAAGTATTTTTTTACTTGTTGAATTATTAATTTCGACTAATGATGATAATAAATATGCATGATCATGCTCACCAATATAATTATTACTTAATAAATAGTTATCGCTCAGTACGGTTAACTTTCCTTCACCAATATCAAGCTGTATTAAATGAGTGCCGTAATGGTCACTTAATGAAAGTGTTGCAGAATTGGCGGTGTCTAAGAGTTGAGTTGAGGAAGAAAAGTCTATGCTTATTTCTGTATTGTCACGGAGTATATAGTTTGAAATATTATTATCTTCATTGTCATTGTCGCTGTTTTCGTTATTTTCATCAAAATTAGTGTAACTGGGAAGAATTCCGTATTCATTTAGTAGCTGATTATTTTTAAAATCATTTTCAATATACTCATCTTCATCATCATAGCTGTATTGAAAATTGTTAGCAGTAAATATCAGGTGTCCGCCATTTTCAATCCATTGTTTAAGTTTTTTAAAATGTGTAGGAGAGAGTTTAGGACCATAATCATTGATTAATATAGTTTGATAGCTCTCATGCGTTTCCAATAATCGCGCACGATTACTGTCGCTTTCTACTTCACGACCTAAATTTCGCAAATAGTATTCCGCTGCTAGAAACTTATTGCGCCTAGCTTCCGCCGAATATCCAGTGCTTTTTACCACTTCTTTTTTTTCAAAGTTGTTGAAAAACCATTTTATAGTCAAGGTAGAGAAAATGGCTAATAGTCCTACAAGAAGTAAAGCAACTACACGACGATCATTTGTCATGAGTTCTCCTTGTATTCGCTGTTTTGGTAATGTCTAGTCCATCCTTCACGCAAGTGAGATAAAGTTTCAACGGATGGGGAACGATCCGCATAGGCAAGCATCACCCAAGCGTTTGTCAGCGCCTTAAAGAAGTTAGACTCATCTTTACTGCGTTTGTCGGCGATCATATTACTGCATTCTCGTTCTGTAGCACTGGTAGGAATATCAATATCACCTCGATGAATAATGGCTGAGAGAGTAGCTCTATATAATAAGCTCAAGGCTTCTCTATACTGTTTGTTGTTTATATAATTGGAAAATGTAGCCAAGACATCATCAGGCAAAGATTCTTGAGTGATATCCATGCCTAAAATTATATTAGGTATAGATTTGGCCTTTTTACTTAAGCGGGGTTGTAGATTTATCCAGCTTAACCAATGTGAATATTTGTTGATTAGCCAAACGACTATGACCGCAACGGCAAGCCATATCACTATTTCAAAAATTTTCAGACCAGAGCTTGCATCGCCGTCAATAAAATTACCGAACAGCCATTTTAAGAATTTCTCTAACCACTCGGGTGAGTCTTTTTCTTCATCATTATCAGTAGCAGAGCCAACATAAGTCCATTCCATTTTGGTAGTTTTTTTGCCAAAGTCTTTACGTTTAGCACTTCTTCTATGGAAGTTTTAGCCGTTTCTTTTGTTACGGAGAGCTTGTCATTTGCATAACTTTGGGTTGGAGAAAATGCAGTAAAAAGAAGGCACGCTACGAGCGGAAAACTGGCTAATACAGAGTTAAGAGGCTTAGTTTTTGTTTTCTTGTTACCTTCGATGCGATTTTTCATTTGTTTAAAAGCAAGTTCAATGTCCCAGCCTTCGAGTTTTACGCGTCTTGTAATGTACAGAGCAAATCCTGCTGCTACATAGATGGGCGCTATGATGGAGATAGCAATAAAATAAGCGATGTTCGTGATGGTAATTAATAGTAAATTTTCTTCATCAAATAACTCAAGTATTGTAAAGCCATCCATTAGTTCGGAGGGTACTAGAGCAAACATAAAAAACAGAAATGAGAGGTAAAGTAGAAGTTCTAAGTGTACACAAACGATGGTTAACCATTGGCTTGCGCTGCTCTGTTGTGAGTGCAATACGCTAAGTCTGGTGCGACGCTGTTTACCTTTAATGCTTTCTAACATGGCAACAGGGTTATTAAATGAACGACTTAAGCTTAATCTTCTCCATAGTAATAGGGCGCCTAGCTGAGGTTTTATCACTTTGAGGTAATTTTTAAAAATATCTTGCAAGGCAACTGATTCTGAAAATAGTTGACGACTTAAAATATATAGTAATGGCTGTTCATATAAAGGTTTGCACCACCAGAATAAAATGAATATTAATGAATTAAACAATTCATCATTTACCGCATATGTCAATATCATGACGATAATGAAAATGGGAAACGCAGCAATCAACCAGGCGCCCCATAATCTTAAGAACCATTGTCTCGCTAACGCAAAACCTAAATCGATTGCTTCCCAATTGGAACGATTGCGCAAAGTAATAGCTAAATCTTCAACTTGCATTCGAACTTCGACCCGCAAAAGTAAAATAAGTAATCACAATTGCCCACAATATTGCTGCAACAATATATTTGATGCTTGTGTCTATAAACGAAGAGGGTGACCAAAATGCTTCTATAAATGCTGCAACAACTAACATTAATGCTGCGCCCATGACCAACTGAATTGAATCTTTAGCAATGACTTTTAAAGCATCGGCACGTTTCATATTGCCTGGAGAAAATATAGGTTTTGCAAGTAATAGGCCTGCCATGCCGCAAATGACAATTGCAGTAAGCTCAAATGATCCGTGACCAGAAACAAAAGACCAAAAGGTTTCAGTAAAGCCTAAGCTAGTGAGGTAACCAGACACGCCACCGATTACCAAGCCGTTATAAAATAAAAAGAATAATGAACCAATACCTAAGAGGATGCCGCTCGCAAAAGTGCGAAATCCAACTGATATATTATTAAATATATAGTAACCAAACATCATAATGTCAGTGTCAGCTTGCCGGTTTTCGTTACGTCCTACACTTTTGTTTTCTGGGTCATACATATATTCCATATCTGCTACAGAAGATTGATCCATTACACTATAAATAACTTCGCTGTTCTTGAAACAGGCCAAGCCCATTGTGATAGCTGGAAGATAAAACAGCATGGTTGCTAACCAGAAAATCTTATAGTGTTTGCGCAATAAGCTAGGAAAATCGCTAGATAAAAACTCTACAACTCTCCATAACCAAACTGTTTTATTACGATAAATTTGTTCATGACCCTTTAACACTAGAGTATGTAAATGCTCAGTAAGAATAGGGCTGTAATGCCTTTGCTTAGCTATGGCAAAGTGATTGCATACTTCTCGATAGTGTTTAGGGAATTTGTAGCGTTCTAGTAGGTTTGAAGTCTGGTTTTTCTTATTTTTCCCAAGATCATTAACTAGATGCTCAAACATTTCCCAAAAAGAATTGTATTTATTTTCAAATTGAATCTGTTTCATTTTTACTGACCTTTTAAAAGCCAGTTGGCATATTTATGTAATTCTTTTACTGAAGCATCATTTTCCTTGCAAGTTAAATTGCTGAGGATATTGCTAAGTTCTTGCTGACGCGGAACAGATAAAAAATCATGTCGTTCTGCAAAGTCTAAGATAGACCGTTGTTCGGTAATCGTTAGAGGTAAAGGCAATGGGTTGGGGTCTTCTATGGGCACATTGATTTTTGAATTCTTGTTATTGCGATAAACCACAACAGTACCTGCAGCTATGTCGCCGAGACGTTTAAAATCTCGATTTATGAACATAGAAAGCAAGCCTAAGGCATAGCCAAAAGGTAAAAAGTCGGCTACACGTAATAAATTTCTTAACATAGAGCTCTGCCAATTTACCGGCGTCCCATCGTCATGGCAGACGTATAGGTTGAGCGTTTTCTTCCCGGGGGTTGCGCCTTGATACAGCTCAAATAGAACAGGATAGAACCACTCTACTATAAAGATGCAGAGTAAGATTAATCCCCAGCCAATACTTCCTAGCCATATAAGAACGAAATACGCAACGGTTTGAATAACAGAGCGAATAATAAAATCTATTAACCACGCATTGATTCTAATCACCGGACCTGCCAAGCGTAGCTCTAGGTCAACGCCTTCAGGCACTTCAAACTTGCGAATGGTATCTAACATAGGATTTTGAATTATTGTATAAAGGTTAGATAAGGGCTGAATGTCATTGAAATATATAAAGCTCTAGATTTTACTTAATTTGAAGTCTAAGTCAGCAAATATAGCCTTAGAGTTGCTGAATTCTGTGTTAGACGGCAATAAGTAAAATAGAGAATAAAAACGATGGTTAGCAGGCTTCAGGAACAGCAGGATATATTAGTCCAGGCGGAATGAAAGTGAGTGCAGATGTGGTTCTAGCACTAAGTTCAGATAGTAAATTCTTAGTGATGAGCTAATTGACAAATAATCGACCCCCGCAATCTTAATGCAGGGGTCGATTTGATTTTAATCGAGAGGAATGCGAATTTTCTGTCCTGGATAGATTAAATCTGGGTCTTTAATAACTTCGCGATTTGCTTCAAATATTTTAGGGTAATCCATTGCGTTGCCGTAGTACTGCTTAGCAATTTTAGATAGAGAATCGCCACTTTCAATTACATAATATTCAACCTTAGCTTCAATTTCTGATGCTGGGACCATAAGACCTTCAGCAGATACTTCGGTTACACCTTTGACATTACCTGCCATGAGAACGGCTTTTTCATAGGCTTCCATGCTCGAGGCATTTCCAGCCAGTGTTACTTTTCCATCTTCAAATGCAACGCTAAATGGATCAACACCTGGATTAGATTCCTGAATATGTTGTGAAATTTTTTCCGCGGCATCGTCGTCTTTGCCAAACAATTTTTTGCCGAATTCTTTTGCAAAATCAAATAATCCCATTTTTATTCTCACTTTTTTTATTGGATAGAATAAAAATCATATCTCTATGTGATTACTAAGTCTATGAATTTAGCAATTTATGGATAATGAAAATGGCGACATGTAGACTTATATATATGATTGATAATAGTAATTAATTAGGAGATCTTGATGTTTAATCCTCTTAGCATTCCGTTTGGATGCGTCATGTTATATAACGTTGTTAAGCTTAAAGAAGGCGTATCTGATGAAGATGTACAGCTTGCATTGGGTGAAATGTGTAATGTTGTAAAAAATAAGTATGGTGATGATAAAGGTGGCTTTATTGGAGGTCAGGTATACAAATTTTCTGGTTTTGTATCGGATGAAGGTTCTATTGCTTCAATAAAGCAGACACAGGATCACATTGCAATTGTGACTTATTGGAACTCATTTGAGCAGCATGAAAAATCCCATGCAGATTCTGTATTTAAAGAGAAATTTGAAGCCTTAGGATCTTATGCAAAAGAAGCGTATGAGATCGGTTATGAAATGCTTTGGCAAGGTGAGCCTGAATAGTTTAGTTATGATTATGTAGAGCGACTGGATTTCTTTTTTTGCGGCGCTTTTCGTTTGCTTCTTTTGGGGCCCAATGTAAACCAAAACTCTTTGTTGAGAGCATGGAAGTAATCTGCTTCTTCTATTAATAGTTTTGAAGTCGTGCTGGGTACTGCGGCAATTTCAACTCGCACTCCTTCAGCTTTAAGATGACGCACTAGTTCGATAAAGTCAGAATCACCTGACATGATAATGATGGTATCTACTTTACTGGCTACCTGAGTAGCCTTGATTGAAAGTGGAATGTCTGCGCTTTTATGACAAGGACGGACAGAGCCATGGTAAAATTCATGTAAACGTTCTTTTAGCTTATGTGAAATTTGTTTGCCCTCACGAAAATACACGAGTCTACTTAAACCACGATTATCAAGTAGTCTAGGGATAAGAGTGTCAAAATTGAGCATGGAGTTTTCATCACCAGTCTCACTATGAATACTTCGTTCGATATTGTTGCCATCAATTAAGATTGCAACGGATTGGCTAATTAAAACGCCTTCTGTATTTTGGGTTGTCATATTTGTTGTGTTGTTTTCTACTGTGAGTCGATCATATATGTTCAATGATACTATTGTTATCTAAATATTTTTTTGCAAGTCCTAGAAGCTCTAGGCTGTTATTCACTACACAATCTGGCTGATGAGGGTGCTTAGTTGTACCAGGGAAGATTTTATCAATCCATTCCTGATCCCAATTTGCACCATTGTAAAAAATTGCGGTTACGTTTGCTTCTCTTGCAGAGATAATATCCGTTGTACTGTCTCCCACGTACCATGCGTGTGTGCCTGGCTTAATATTTAATTCTTCTAGCGTTTTTAGGATTAAATCTGGATGAGGTTTGCGATGTTCTACATCGTCTCCACAGACTACTGCGCTAAAAAAGTGCGACCAATCGTGACCATCTACGCAGGTTATTTCTTTTTCCATGAATTCGCGTTTTCTATTGGTAAGTACAGCAAGAATTATACCCATGGTTTTGAGCTCGTTTAGTACATTTTCAAACCGCAGTTCAATTGCAGTTACTTTGCCAAAATGATTACGGTAAGCGTGATCAAAAGCCTTATGGGCAGCTTTTTTTGCTTCTTTATTAGTTCCAAATAAAATTTCAAAAATATCTGTTCTTGATATTTTGCGAGCTTCTTTGATTTTTGGGTGTAACTTGCGTTGTTCTTTTACATATTTAACAAGCTTTGCATCATCGATTGTTTTACTTTCTTCGATATCAATGAGTTGATCAGCTAGCCCAAGTTCTTCAAGCTTTGGTAAGACCTCATCTATGGCGTAATACATTGCATCGTGTGTGTCGACTAAAGTTGCATGCCAATCAAATATAATAGTCTTAGGTGCGGCATAAGGGACGTCTAGTATGCTCATTCGGTACTATTGTATTTTTTCTTTATGCAAGTGTTTATCAATATACCTACGGAATAAAATAATATTATTAATAGACCTAGTGCTTCACGTGTTTGTTCAATATAGGGTTTGTCGTTGCTCATTGAGAAAAAAATCTCTGAGTATGTGTTGGTTTCTATGAAACTCACTATTCCTGGAGCTACGCCAATCAGCATATAACTCGCTAGTAGAGTAGTTACTAATGCCCACGCAACTGAACAAGTTAGACATATTTGTTTATACGTTATCAATGCAAGCAGGGCAGTTACAAGATATATAGAAATCCAAATAGGTGCATCGATATCATTCCATTGCAAAGCAGCAAAAACGAGCATCAGGAAAAGAAAAATAAGATGAAAATATTTCATCAAATAACAAAGTGAGAATTATGGAATATGACCTTGGTATGGATCATTAAGGTAGATAAGGATTACCAACTGCGAGCTTTTCCAATATCAATATGGATAAAGTTGCTTTTTGCATAATAACCCACTCCGCCAGCCTCTAGTGAAATAGCGGCATCGCGTAAGCGTGAAAGTTCTACATCAGGTAGACGTATATCAACAGCCTTGCCTTGCATATGTAAGCTTCTCTTTGCCACGCCATTAGTTTCTTGGCGCAATTTTTCATTGGTTTGCGGAGATCGGTATGCAGAGATAATGTGGAAAGGGGCATTTGAGCCGGTAGTTTCGTGTAATGCATGCAGCAAATCAATCAAACTAGGATCCATTTCACACACTTCGTTCGCACGGTGATCGCGAAGAATGTGGTTAATTTCGCTCAAACTGTTCGTGTCATATTCTCCATTTGCCCAGTAGCAACTGTGCAATGTTTCATCGGTGTGTAAGTTTATAAACTCTAAAGTTCTTTCTGAAGATTGAACAGTATTTGCATGAATTAGATGAGGAAAAGTGCTTGATGCAGCCAGTATAACTGAGCATTTTAAGAATTTACGACGATTTAATTTGCTCGAATCGAGAGGTTCGGAAGGTTGATTCACATAACACCCTTGTATACATACTGGTTAACTTAATGTGCAGTATTATACAAGTTGTTTGCTATTTGGCTATCGTGCTTGTAGATGTCTGGTCGAAAATTAATGATGCCTTGTTCGTCTGCCCAGGCGGTCATGTAAGTGATATGTATTGGAATTGGCTTATCTAATCTAATTATTTTAGTTTTTTTTCGTTTAGCAAAATAATCTAGCTTTTCGTTTGACCAGTTTTCGCTATTAGAAATAAGTACTTTTGCTAATTCGAAAGGGTTTTCTACTCGCACACAGCCATGACTAAATGCGCGTAAATTACGTGTAAATAGGGTGCGGGAAGGAGTGTCGTGTAGATAGACTCTATAATTATTGGGGAATACAAATTTAACACGTCCCAATGCGTTTTTTTTGCCGGGATCTTGTCGAATTCTCAATGAATCGATTTCTGGGTCCATAGTTGTCCAATCGATAATATCTGGATCAACAAAAATATTCTGATTGTTAAACTTCGAAATAACTTTCATATTA
Source organism: Gammaproteobacteria bacterium (assembly GCA_014075255.1). Classification (NCBI taxonomy): domain Bacteria; kingdom Pseudomonadati; phylum Pseudomonadota; class Gammaproteobacteria; species Gammaproteobacteria bacterium. The sequence goes on along the minus strand of CP046178.1, from coordinate 909,306 downwards.
TTTTTGGAAAGATATTCTGGATCTTCTTGAAGTTTAGGGATGATTTCGTTTTTTGTAATTGAAGTGGGCACATTCCAATATGGATTTAATACGAATTCAGATATCTCAGAAGTCAATACAGGCGTTTTATGTTTCTTTTTTCCGACAACTACGCGAGTTTGATAAATTGCTTTTCCGTTTTCAATTACATGTAACTTATATTCAGGCACATTAACTAAGATATAACGATTGCTACCAAGTTCTGAGATTTGTTTTGCTCTATCAAGATTCACTTCTAATTGAAGAGTGCGTTGTTCGATGGACTTGTTGATTTCTCGGACGGTTCTTTTGCCAAGAATGCCGTCTGCTTCTAATCCATGACGATATTGGAAGTCACTAATTGCTAAGGCAAGCGTTTCGTCAAATACATCATTTGTTAAATCGGCGCTTTTGTGATCACCTAATTCATATAGCCTACTTCTTGTCTTTATGATCTCAGAAGATGCATCACCAATTGTGAGAGATTTCTTTTGTAAAATAATAGGTTCGAACTCATTGCTTAAGTTGCGATATTTTTCTAATGCGTTCAGTAATCTAGAATAGGGGTCTTGGTTTAAAAGCGGAGTCTCGACAATATTTTGTGTATTACTGGTTTCATTTGCTTGTATGTTCGTTAAGAATGAATTGTTTGTAAAAAGACTATATTCATCAGTTAAAGTATATGAAACAGCTTTATTATTAATATCACTGGCCAATTTCAAATATGCATGTGTAAAGGTAACATCTAACTTTCCTAAAATACTTGAATCATCAATGGTGGTTTCCAGAAAATATTTAATGACATCTAAATCATAGTCTGCGGGATTTAACCCTAGTTTGCGCGCATTTTGAATTGCATTATATAAAGCATGCGCGTGGTGGTTATATTGATTGCCGTTGCTCCATAAAAGGTTGTATTTTCTAGATTCGTAAAGCTTAGTAACTTCATTAATTAAGGGTAATGTAGAGTTGTTTAAAGCATAATTTAGGCTAGAGTGTAGAGAGTTGTCTGGGGAGCTTATAATTTCGGGCTGCGAGAAATTATTAGCAAAAACAATTACTGGACTGGTTGCATTTATAATAATCGCAATAATGCCTATCCGGCATAACGTACAGATATGCATAGGCAATTGATAAATTGCTTTTATTATAAGCATGTTGTCTCTCTCCTTGGGTGTGATCCAACTTCCATGTGAATGCACATACTTACTGTAAGGCAGAGATTGATTTACTTCTTTGTTCTAGATCACGACTATGATAAAAACCTGCCTTAATGGATGATGGTTTATGTGATGCTCATAAAAATACTGCTATTCAATAAGTTATTGAATGAGCTGTTATCAAAAAAGAAAAACGGTCAATAAAGATAGGGAAGTGTTTAGGTGGGTCTTGAATTTGTGAGTATGTATGTGTGAATTAATATCTGCCTATAACCAATTCATTTCTGGTGTTATATTTGCGCTAACAGCAAGGATGAAGAAATAGTTACATGAATATACATATCTATAATACGCTTTCGCGAAAAAAAGAAGAGTTTGTGCCAGGTGATCCTGAGCGGGTAACCATGTATGTATGTGGCCCGACTGTTTATAGTCATCCTCATATTGGAAATGCAAGGCCAGCCGTGGTTTTTGATACGTTCTTTAGACTTCTTCAAAATGAGTTCCCTAATGTAGTTTACACAAGAAACATTACTGATGTAGATGACAAGATAAATGCCTCTGCGTTAAAGGAAAAAACTTCAATTGATACCATCAGTAAGCGCTTTACTGAGGTATATCATCAAGACATGGGCGCGCTTGGTGTGCTGCCGCCAACCATTGAGCCGCGCGTGACAGAACACATGTCGCAAATTATTGACATGATTCAGCGATTAATTAATAACGGACACGCCTATGAGGCAGAAGGGCATGTGCTTTTTGATGTTCCCTCATATAAAGAATATGGGAAGCTCTCAGGTAGAAATCAAAAGGAAATGTTAGCAGGTGCGCGTGTTGAAGTGGCACCCTTTAAAAAGGATCCGTCTGATTTTGTATTGTGGAAACCTTCTACTAAAGATCAGCCTGCTTGGGATAGCTCCTGGGGCAGTGGTAGGCCGGGTTGGCATATCGAATGTTCTGCAATGATCGAGAAACATTTAGGTAAAACCATAGATATACACGGCGGAGGCCAAGACTTGGTGTTTCCACATCACGAAAATGAAAGGGCGCAAACCACCTGTGTGCATGGAGGAGAATTATTTAGTCGTTACTGGATGCATAATGGTTTTGTGAATGTTGATCAAGAAAAGATGTCCAAATCCATTGGCAATGTTTTGTTGGTTAAAGATTTGTTAGAGCAGGCACCTGGTGAGGCTATTCGTGTGACATTGTTAAGCACACATTATAGAAGCCCATTGGACTGGACAGATGACGCGCTTAAACAATCCTCAAGAAATCTGGATAAACTTTATGGGGCGTTGCAGGATTTACAAGATATAAAAGTTGAAGTTACTGCGGAAGATGTGCCGACTGAATTTTTACAAGCGCTTAAAGATGATTTAAATACTCCTGCTGCATTTGCTGAATTGCATAAGTTGGTTAAGCAGGTGAGTGGCGGGAAAGATGGCGAGAAAAATCCTAAATCTAGGAAAATTCTTAAAAAACAATTATTAGCTGCGGGCAATATGCTGGGTATCTTGCAGCAAGACCCAAATGAATGGTTTCGTGGGATAGGAGATCTTGATGAAGATGAAATTCAAAAGCTATTGAATTCAAGAGCTCAGGCTAAAATTGACAAAAATTTTGAATTAGCCGATGGAATCCGCGATAAACTTACCGAAATGAAAATCCAAATTCAGGATCATCCAGATGGAACTTCGAGCTGGCGAAAACTCTAATAATTATAATGATTGGTGGAGAGAGAATATATGACTGATATAAGTGTAAATGGGGGCAGTGCTAAAAAAGGCTTCAGCGGTAAGCAGGTATTTTTAATTGTACTGCTAACCTTATTAGTTGCAGTTGTATTGACATATTTTGTATTGCAATACTATGTGTTTGCAAAAGAGTTCAAGCCCGTGCATTTATCTCAAAATGAAACGGTAGTTTTAAATGAAAAATTGCAAGCATTAGGATTTCAGCCGGATACCACAGTTGCCAATAACGAACCTAAAAAGAAGAAAGGCTTATTTGGAATTGGCTCAAAAGATGATGAAAACTCAGAACAAATAAATGAGGAAAAGGAGTTGACGCCTGAGCCTTATAAAGAAGATGCCAGCAAACGCGAAATAAATTTTAGTGAAAAAGAACTTAATGCCATGTTAGCTAACAATACGGATATGGCGAAACGAGTTGCAATTGATTTAGCAAATGATCTTGCCAGTGCGAAAATGATTATACCCATGGATCCCGATTTTCCCTTTATAGGGGGCAAAACCTTGCGCGTGAATACTGGTTTAGGTTTATCTTTTGCAAACGATAGACCAGTAGTGATTTTAAAAGGGGTTAGCATTATGGGCGTGCCCATTCCCAATGCATGGTTAGGAAATTTAAAAAATGTAGATTTAGTTTCTGAGTTTGGTTTGGAAAGCGGATTTTGGAAAACTTTTGCAGCAGGGGTTGAATATATAAATGTTGCAGAGGGTATGCTGCAAATTAAATTAAAAGAATAATGAGAGGGTATGTGCCCCCGGATCCGGCGGGAGGTGTATCTGATATTCAGTATGCTGTGGTGTATGAGCCAAAGCGCAATAAGAAAACAAAAAGAGAATCCAAGCGAGATAACAAACGCTTTTCCGCGAACTGTGTTGAAGTCAAGTCCAGCGAAGAAGAAGCACTTGCGGAAGTGGATGAAACTTCTAATCGATTTGCCGCGAAAGTGTTGGGTCCTTCTAAATCTTCAGAAGGGCAGATTATTTATTATTTAGTTGAATGGTTAGTGTAATTGAAGTGGAAATTTATTGGTCTAACTAGATGCATGCCAAATACAGATAATTAGGAGAATAGTCATGAAAACAATATTTATATTTAGTATAGCCTTTTTTGCGGCCACATTTTCATACGCACAAAACAAAGCACCTGATGATGTGGTTGAAAAGATTGATATAAATAACTGTTTTAAACAAATGCTAAAAACAAAAATTTCTCTTGATCCACATCACGTACGTGTTGAATCTGCTCATTACACTGTAGAAGACGAAAAGATTCTGCTAACGGTAATTGTTAGAGAGAGAAATGATTACGGAGCACCAGTTGGGCTTCATGAAAAGCAATGTGAGTTAAATAAATAACGTATCAATACAAATTGTTGCATTGGGTAGAAAGTAGATTTACGTTTTTTGATGTGTGAAGAAATGTAAAAGTAGCCTGGACAAGAAAAATTAAGAATGTAGACGGAAAAGTCTTAGAAAGGCTTAAAGATATAGGCAGAGCCTGGCGACAAGTTAAAGAGATTGTTCTGATAATTAAAATCCTCGAAATTCGAGGCATTTTTTAAGTGCTGATAGATTCTAATTAGTTAAAATCTAAGGTCTTATTAGTTTAGATAGAATAGACTTAGCCCTATGAAATCTTCACCTGTCTATGTAGAAGCACCCGCACGTCTTCACCTTGGGTTTTTAGACCTTGAAGGTGGTTTGGGCAGGCGTTTTGGTAGTGTTGGGCTCACATTAGATGGGGTAGCAACTAAAATTATTGCTAGACCTTCTGAACAACTCAAAGTTATCGGGGATCCTTCCGGGCGTGTGCAAAAGTATGCGGAGAAGTTTATTGCGTATAAGGGCCTATCTAATAACTTCGAAATTGAAGTAATAGAACAAATTCTTGATCATTCTGGCTTAGGGTCGGGTACCCAGCTAGCTATCGCAGTAGGCACCGCTATTTCTAGGTTATTTGAGATAGATTGTACAAGTTCAGAAATTGCAGTTTTATCTAATCGTGGTGCCAGGTCAGGAATCGGTATAGGTGCATTTGATCGAGGTGGATTTTTAGTTGATGCAGGCCGTAATTCTGACAGTCAGGTGCCGCCCATTATTTCCAGGTTGGAATTTCCTTCAAATTGGCGTGTGATATTAATTTTCGATCAAGACCAGCGTGGTTTGCACGGCCAAGATGAAGATGCTTCTTTCACCACTTTGCCTGATTTTTCATCTCAAACTGCTGAACATCTATGTCGATTAGTGCTAATGCAGATTTTGCCAGCAGTATGCGAGCAGAATATTGATGTATTTAATCTAGGTATATATGAATTACAAAGGTGTATCGGCGAATATTTCGCGTCTGCCCAGGGAGGACGCTATACTAGCTCTGCAGTAGCCGGGGCATGTAACTACCTAGAGTCGTTAGGCGTTAATGGTGTGGGGCAAAGCTCTTGGGGGCCAACAGGGTTTGCGTTTGTCGATAGTGAGACCAAAGCGCATTTAATGTTACGTAAATTGCAATCTAAGTTTGAAAAGAATAAGGACTTGGATTTCAAAATTGTTTCTGCAAGAAATATTGGGGCACTTGTAAAAGATTTAGAAGAAAAAGATATTGAAAAACAAAATTTCACTCCTTTATCCAAATCAAATAAGTCTTAAAACAGTATTATATATTTGAATGTGCAAACTTGTTTTGTGCATTGAGTTATTTATTAATTTTATTTAAAGAAAGAAACGAGAGAGAAAAAAATGGAAAAGCCATACATCCTTCATATGTTCACACCTGCAAAAAATTTAAGTCCTTTTGACGTTAATATGGCATTGGATGCAGGGTGGGATAATGCTGTTGGTTATACAGACGTAGAAAAAGACGATGTGCAAGCATTAACCCAAGATGCGATATTTTCACGTAGTCCATCTGGCCTAAAACGCACAGGGATTTTTCTTGGCGGACGCGATATGCATATGGCAATGGATATGATGGAAATTGTGCAAGAATCTATGGTGCCTCCCTTCCAGGCCTCGTGTTTTGCTGATCCTAGTGGGGCGTTTACAACCGCTGCAGGGATGGTAGCAACTGTAGAGCAGGCTTTAAAAGACAAACATGATACTGACCTGAATGGAAAGTGTGTGATTGTAATGGGCGGAACAGGACCAGTAGGCTCTACTGCTGCAGTATTAGCTGCAAGAGCAGGTGCTTCGAGCGTTAAAATATTAGGTCGGAAAAAAGATAAATCGCAACGTGTTGCAGCACTTTGTAATAGTGAATATGGAGCGGATCTGTCTGGTATCGAAGGCGAAGCTAACGATATGATTGACGGTATTGTCGGCAAAGCAGATGTGATACTGGCTTGTGCAGCTGCAGGCATTCAAGTAATTACTGAAGAGCATATTAAGAATGCAGCCACAAACTTAAAAGTTGCAGCGGATGTAAACGCGGTACCTCCTTCAGGCATTTATGGTCTTGATGTAATGGGTGCATGTGAGCCAATTGAAGGTTCTAAAAATGCATTTGGAATTGGTGCCTTGGCTATTGGAAATGTGAAGTATCAAACTCAACACAGACTACTGCAAGAGATGCATGATAGAGACGAGCCAATATTCCTTCACTTTGAGCGCGCTTTTGAAGTCGCTAGAGAAATTGTGCAGGAAAAGTAGTAAACAGATAATCAATTAAGGCTAGGCTTTTACCTTGCCTAATTATCTGGTAGTGGCGACTTCGGGCCGGGCGATTGCGCAAGGTTTAAAGTCGCTGGGATGCTCAGTAGCAGCTGCAGATGGATTTGCTGATGTTGATACTAGTGTAGCAACTACTGAACTTAAAAAAGTAAAGCGATCTCATTTTGGGCTTGATCATGATGAGGTTTTGCAAGTGGTTGATGCGTTGCAATCTAAAACATCATTCGATGGCTTGTTTTTTGATGCTGCAATGGAATCCAACCCAAGCTTGTTGGATGAAATTAATGTCGATCCAGTGTTTGGTAATTCTAGTCAAGTGCTAAGTGCATGTAAAAATCCAAAAGTATTTTTTTCAATACTAGATCAGCATTCAATTCCATATCCTGATGTACGATTTGAGTTTGAGACTCGTTTAATTTCGAATGACGCATGGTTAGTTAAAGATGCGCAGAGTACAGGTGGAGTAGGTGTAGCTCCTGCTAATGGTGAGATAGATTCTTGTAGAAATATATATTTTCAGAAAAAGATAAATGGCCTAAATTTTTCACTCACTTTCCTAGCGAATGGAAAAGCAATTTTGGAGTTGGGGTTTAATACTTTATGGAGCGAAAAGCTAGGCGATTGCGTGCCTTATGCATATGCTGGCGCCATTAATCAGGTAAAGCTGGATAAGGAAATTAAAGATAATGCTTTACGATATGCGAAAGTAATTGCAAAAGAATTCCAACTTATAGGATTAAATAGTATTGATTTTATTTGTACAGGTAAGTCAGTCTATGTTTTAGAAGTAAATCCGCGTATTCCAGCCACATATGAATTATATGAAACAAAATTTGGTGAGTTAATGAGTCAACATATTGAAGTATGTAAAAGTCGAATACTTCCAGCTGTTAAAGGCCAGCAACTGCTGCGAGCTCATGCAATTGTTTATGCACCTACAGATATTAATGTGTCAGAAAGCATATCGTGGCCGCTTTGGACAGCAGATCGACCTCATGCAAAAGAAGTTATCAAGAAATTTGAGCCAGTTTGTAGTATTTTTGCTGGTGGGCAAAATAGTGCCCAGGTATATGAGATGATTAAAACTCGCAAACAATCGATTCTTGCGAAGTTTGCTCAATAAACAATAAATCTAAATAAAATATTTAAATAACAATTAGCTAAATAATAAGGAAGAAGTCGATGATCAGTGTGAATGAATTAGTCAAGCCATTGGTGCACGAGCTGATAACAAAAAGCGAAGCATTGCGAGTGAATATTGGAAAGTTTTCTAATGGCGCTACTTATATTGATGCTGGAATAGAATGTGTAGGAGGGTTGGAAGCCGGTAGGATTATTGGTGAAATATGTATGGGTGGTTTAGGGAATGTGAATTTATACCATGCCTCTGCGGTAGATGATTGGCCACTTTCTTTGCATGTACATACTTCGCATCCAGTTTTAGCCTGTTTGGCGAGCCAGTATGCTGGTTGGAGTTTGTCGCATGAAAAATTCCATGCACTAGGTTCAGGGCCAGGACGTGCAATTGCTCTAAAAGAGCCGTTATTCGAAGAGCTAGGGTATAAAGATCAATGTGACAGTGCAGTTTTTGTGCTTGAGGTCGATAAATTGCCACCCATTGAGGTGATCGATAAGGTTGCAGATACGTGCAAGTTAGATCCTAGTGCAATAACCTTTGTCTTAACACCAACCAGTTCAATAGCTGGCAATATGCAAGTGGTTGCACGTGTGCTTGAAGTGGCTATGCATAAAACCCATGAACTACATTTCCCTTTAGAGCATGTTTTAGATGGCTCAGCCAGTGCGCCATTGTCTCCACCGATTCCAGACTTTGTAAAAGCTATGGGCCGAACCAATGATGCGATTCTATTTGCTGGAAGAGCGCAGTTGTTTGTTAAAGGTGATGATGCCGCAGCAGAAAAATTGGCGAAAGAATTACCGTCAAGCTCATCCAAAGATTATGGCAAACCTTTTGCGCAAATATTTAAGGACTATGAGTATGACTTTTTTAAAGTCGATCCGATGTTATTTAGTCCAGCGTCAGTGATGGTTACTGCAGTAGAAAGTGGAAACACCTTTAGAGGTGGAAAACTAGATCCAGCCTTGTTAAATAAATCTTTTTCATAGTAGAGCTTTTGTGTCAAAACGTATTGCACTTGTTACCGATGATCCAGGGTGGCACGGAAGAGAATTGCATAATGCCTTTGCAAGAAAAGGCTATAAGTGTACAAATGTCTCGTTAACGGACTGTTACATCAATGTCAGTGGTCATGAAAAAAATAAAAATGGTAGTAGCTTATTCATACCGGGTTTTGAAGGAGCATTGCCAGATGGGGTGTTTGTGCGAGGAGTGCAGGGTGGAACCTTAGAGGAGGTTGTCTTCTATCTTGATGTGTTGCATGCCTTACACGAATTAAAAATATTGGTTTACAACAGTGCGCGAGCTATTGAGCGTAGTGTTGATAAAGGCATGACAAGTTTTCTATTAGATCAAGCTGGAATACATACACCACCTACGTGGATTGGGAATGATGTGCATCAAGCTTATTCCTTTATTCGACGTGAATTAGCGATGGGTAATAAAGTGGTCGCAAAACCACTTTTTGGGTCGCAAGGTAAAGATCTACAGCTTATTTGTAAGCCTGAAGATATTACAAATTTTAAGGTCTATAACAAAATCTATTACTTGCAGCGCTTCATACAAACTGGTGATGAAAGTGCATTTGATTGGAGAATATTCGTGATTGGTGATCGGGTGATTGCCTCGATGAGAAGAGAAGGTATGGATTGGATAAGTAATGTTGCCAATGGTGGCAAGTGCTACTCAGCCGTCATAAATGACCAGTTTGCAGAAATGGCTAAAGATGCCGTGCAGGCAGTCGATATGCACTATGCTGGAGTTGATGTAATGCAAGATCTGGATGGAAAATTATGGGTCACCGAGGTGAATAGCATTCCTGCCTGGAAAGGGTTGGAAAGCGTGAATAACTTAGTGGTGGCAGACAGGCTTGCTGAGGATTTTGTTAACTGTATGCAAACACAGGCTGACTTAACTGTCGCTAATTAGTTTAACATTTGAATTAATGCTAGTAGGTTCTTATGAGTTTATTTGAAATTATCTCACTACTTCTATCTTTTGCTGCAGTGTTTTCCTATATAAATTATAAATATATTAAGCTACCAACAACGATTGGCATTATGTTGCTGAGCTTGTTGTTCTCGTTAGCGCTGCTGTTATTTGGAGAATTTGGATTTTCTTTAGATGAGCAGGCAACAGCGCTGGTTAAAAGCATAGATTTCAATGAAGCATTGTTGCACGGTATGTTGAGTTTTTTGCTTTTTGCTGGTGCATTGCATGTAAATATTAACGACTTACGAGAGCAGAAATGGTTAATTGCCACACTGGCTACTGTCGGAGTAATTAGTTCTACATTTATTATTGGTACTGTAATGTACTACATTCTGCAATGGCTAGGAATTCCTGTTGAATATATGTATTGTTTGGTGTTTGGCGCACTAATTTCACCTACTGATCCTATTGCAGTGATGGGAATTTTAAAATTAGTGGGTGCACCAAAAACCTTAGAAACTAAAATTGCTGGCGAATCATTATTTAATGATGGCGTTGGAGTAGTTGTTTTTCTTGTGTTGTTAGGGATTGCTGCCGGTGGTGATGAGATGACCACTTCGCATGTAATTAAGTTATTTTCGATAGAAGCCATTGGCGGAGTTTTCTTTGGTCTAGGTCTGGGTTTACTTGGATTCTTTATGTTGCGTGGGGTAGATAACTATCAGGTTGAAGCTTTAATTACTTTGGCACTTGTTTCTGGTGGGTATGCGTTTGCTGAATCTATCCATGTCTCTGCACCGATTGCAATTGTGGTAGCAGGACTATTCATTGGTAATCAAGGCAGAATGTTAGCCATGTCAGATAATACCCGCGAGCGCCTTGATGATTTTTGGGAGCTTATTGATGAGATTCTCAATGCAATTCTGTTTTTATTAATTGGTGTGGAATTGTTGATCCTAACCTTTACTAATCAATTTATGATAGCTGGATTGCTCGCAATTCCAGTCGTACTACTTGCGCGATTTGTATGTGTGGGTATACCAATCAAGATAATGAGTAAGTTCAGAACTTTTTCCCCTTATGTGACAACCATACTAACATGGGGTGGATTGCGCGGCGGGATTTCTGTTGCCTTAGCACTTTCAATACCAGATGGGCCGGCACGAGAGCCTCTTCTTGTGATTACTTACTTCATAGTAGTCTTCTCGATTCTCGTGCAAGGGCTTACCATTAAAAAGGTTCTAGCTTTTTCACAAAAGTAATTACGGTCAGTGTGCTTCCTCAAGCACACTGTATAGATCTAGAGTATATTTCTAGTAGACCTAGAGAATTTCATCCGGATTTATAAAACAGCAAAATGAGTGGCTATAATGAACTGCGAGCAGAGCTTACTCGTCTCTATCTGCATGTATGTCAATTAGATGTCCAATCTCTAAAGCCGGGTAATATCAGTGTCTACTCAGGCGCTAAAGATCTCAGTGTTGATGATTTTTTGACCAGTGCCAAAGTAAGTGCAGAATCGATTACTGATCCCAATTCAAGTTTAGGACTTCGTATCTTGAATGCCGCTTCAGCTACTCATGCTGCGGTGGGCACCAATACTAATCTTGGCATGATTCTTTTAATGGCCCCGCTAGTTCATGCTGCCTATGCACGGGGGACTGGAGGCGATATTCAGCTGGCTTTAGAAAATATACTACAGCAGACATCAATTGAAGATGCGCAGCTTGTGTATCAAGCGATACGCATAGCGAAACCTGGGGGAATGGGCGATAAAGACGATCAAGATATTTCTGAAGAACCTAGCGTAACTCTCTTAAATACAATGAAAATTGCATCTAGCTGGGATCAGATCGCTGCTCAATATTCAAACAATTATCAGGATATTTTTAACTTTGGTGTGCCTCGCTACCAGACGTTGATGGAGAAATGGAAGGACGAAAAATGGGCTACAACAGGGTTGTTCATGTCCTATTTAGCACATTACCCAGATAGTTTAATTGAACGGAAATTTGGGCTCTTAAAAGCTAGGGAAATTAGTGATATGATCTCGGATCTTGAGATGGAGCTCTGCCGTTCGGACATACCGAGTGGGCACGAGGCACAATTATTAGAAATTGACCGCCAACTCAAGCGAGACCTAATCAACCCGGGAACCTCAGCGGATCTTACTGCAGCTAGCATCTTCGCGGCTGGCCTATACTAATAGGATGGGTCGGTTGTAAGACAGTGGTAGGTTCACAGACATTGTCTGCGGAGTTCCAAGGGAGATTGTAGGTTTATCAGCAGATGAACCTATGTTTGTCGACAAATAGAAATATAATTTTAGGAGAATAAAATAATGGCATTAATCAATAGAGTTATGACTGGAGAGTCTCTCGTTAATGATAACGACCCTTCAGGCACTATGGCTGAAATCGCGCACATCGATTTATTAATCGGACCACGCGGTTCTGCTGTTGAAACAGCTTTCTGTAATGGCTTGGTAAATAACAAGGACGGCTTCTCAACTTTATTAGCTGTTGTTGCACCAAACCTACCTTGTAAGCCAAATACTATGATGTTCAATAAAGTGACCATCAAAGGTGGCGAGCAAGCAGTACAAATGTTTGGCCCAGCTCAAGCAGCTGTTGCTAAAGCAGTAGCAGATAGCGTTGAAGACGGCACTATCCCTGCAGACGAAGCGGATGATGTTTTCGTTTGTGTTGGTGTTTTCATTCACTGGGAAGCTAAGAGCAACGAAGCTATCTATGAAAACAACTACAAAGCTGTAAAAGAATCTTTAGAGCGCGCCGTTAAGGACGAGCCTAAGGCTGCTACAGTTGTTGCACAAAAAGACAGCGCAGAGCACCCATTCAAGGGTTTCTAGGCTACTTTTTAGAGCAATTTATAGAAATGCCTCGATTTTTATCGGGGCATTTTTTTGCCTATTGGTTTCTTCTTAACCTGTAAGATTTTCTTATATAATGAGCCCCAGATCTATTAACTAGATATATTGACTAGATAGTTTCACTAGACAGATTCGATGGTATTCGTATGCAATGTAATGAATGTAAAACAGAGCTTGGCAATCAAATAGACAATGAGCATTTGTTTGCTTGTTGCGGGTTAACCTTGCAAGAGTATGCATTGCGTCATCATCTACCTCTAGATCTGTTGCTTAATGCTGATCAGGTAAATCAAAAAGATAATGTTGCAAGCTATTTAAAGCCCACTAAATCATTCAACCAACAGGTGCAGGATGTGCTTGCTGGCTTATATATGGCAGATGCGATTCAACAACAAGGTGAATTTTACTGCATTACGCTCGGCATACGCAGGTTAGAGCAATTGCTCTGGTACCAAAAAGTGCTGCATGCACTAGGTTTTCAGTTCAAACAAGAATACTTTTACGAAAATGATAGTCATCGAGTAGTTGCAAAGAACTTTTTAAAAGTACCGAGCGTTTTTCTGCCACCAAGGATCGTTAACAGTTCTGGGTCTTCATTTTTACAGCAAATTGCGGTTTTAATTGCGCATATTGGTGAGCTACATGCAGGCTACCTGTTTGTTGATTTTCCAAAAATTGAAGATGCGCAACGAGTGGGAGTCGAACTGGCGAAAGAATATCAGATTCGACTAAAACCTCTTGCTGCGTCTGAATATACAGAAGGCCAATTAATGAGGTGTGAAACACTGGAAGACACTACACGGTTAGTTAACCTTTTATCTGAATACTTGCAAGACATACCAAATGCATGTGAACGATTCTTTGAACAGCATGAAAAGGCGACAGTAGTTAAAGAACTGGTTTTTGATTCTGCGCATTTTATTACCGATCACCCTGATAAATGTGAGAATCTTCATGGCGGGCGATATGCAATGAACGTTAAGGTCAAAGATCATATTGACCCATTAACAGGATTTGTTCTCGACTATGGTTATTTGAAGCGTATCGCAAAAGAAAAAATTGTTAATGAGTTAGATCACCATAATTTAAATTACGTGGCAGCAGAACTATCTTGGCGTTCAAGTACTGAACTGTTAAATATTTTCATTTGGGAAAAGTTAATTGAATATCTTCCGGGATTAACTGAATTACAAATATATGAAACCAGTCAGTCACATTGTACTTATAAAGGTCCAAGTTTGGATGAGATGCAAAAGAAAGGGCAAAGTGCTTTGTTAAGGTACTTTGTTTCAGACGAGTTAGGTAAATCTCAGCTGCGTAATATTTTAAGTCAAAGTTCTCAGCGAAGGCTTAAGGCTATTGGTTAAGTAAGTGGATATCATCACCCGTTATATCTTGATTATGTAAAGCAGTTGAAACAAGTGCGCCTGCGAAACTAAATGAATTAAGTTTTTTTATGTCGTTTAAATTGCGTATACCTCCACCATAATAGGTATTAAAATTATTGGTTATTTCGTGATGATTAAGTTCGGTTGGGATTTGAACACCAGCTTTAGCGCCAACACTATTAAGATTTAACACAATCACATCTTCTGGCCATTGTTGTTTGTGCTGTAAAAGCCCTTGTGGCCCAAGCAGTGTATTGGCTTTGTAGTCTAGAGATAAAAGAAAATTATGTTGAGGATATTGGTCTAGCAGTGAAGAGAAAGTAGTTACTGAAGGCAGTGACTCTGAGGAAAGAATTAAACGTAAATTATGAAAATCAGTTTTCTGTAAATAATGCTCTATCAATGAAGGGCCGGTATCCAACCAAACTTCTAATTCTGGGTGTTTATTGCAGATGGATTCAACAATTTTTAAATGAGCATTTTGTTGTTCTAATGCATCTAAATCCGCAATATAAATTGATTTGAAATTAAATACTTTTAGAAAGCCACTTATGACATCTAATGGATCAGCAGAAGAGCAAAGCTTAGATTCAATGGCCTGATATTCTTTTCTATTACCTTCAATTGCATGAACAACAATACCTTTGCAAAGATCTATAACAGGGACGATTAGCATTTCAAATAATATGAATATATTGATCTTCGAGTATATCACTGGTGGAGGGTTGGTAGGCGAGGCGTTGCCAGCTACGTTAGTGAATGAAGGTAAATTAATGCTTAATGCTGTAGTTGAAGATTTTTCAGAATTGGCTGATGTGCAAGTCAGTATAATGCGTGATTATCGATTGCAGCGTAACCCTTGTGTTAATGATGAGCATGTTGTGAGTGCAGAGCACGATTATGTTGAGGTGATTGATACTTTGTCCTCGCATGTGGATGCTTTGCTGATTATTGCACCAGAAAGTGGAAATATTTTATCTAGTTTGTGTGAGAAATATTCTAATAGAGGGTTCATGTTGCTTAATAGCACAGCCGAAAGCATAGCGCTGGTGGGCAATAAGCTAGATACTTTCGAATATTTGCAAGGCTATGGTGTTTCTCAAATTCCAACGTACGGAATAGAAAATATAGAATCTGTAGAAGCAGATAGAATCATTATAAAGCCCAAAGACGGGGTTGGATGTGAAAACATCCATTTATTAACCACTACACAACATCTAAGTGATGCAATAAACCTGGGCGAGATGAAGAACTACATTATTCAGCCCTATATTCAAGCACAAAGCGCAAGTTTAAGTTTGTTATGTTGGCAGGGTAAATGTCGGGTGTTAAGTGCCAATATACAAAAGCTTATCGAGACAGACGACAGTCTGAAATTAAAAGAATGTGTGGTTAATGCGCTTGAGCGAAATGATTTTATCGAATTTAGTAAGAAGTTAATAAAATCCTTGCCTGGTTTAAAAGGTTATATTGGAGTAGATATTTTAATTACCAATAATGAAGTGTTATTGGTTGAAATTAATCCAAGATTAACGACCTCATATGTGGGTTTGAAATCAGCATTAGGCACAAACCCTGCTGAATGGTTGCTGCAGACTTTTGCTAAGCAGGAATTGCCAGAAATTATTGCCACTATAAACGCTAGCGTTACTGTTGAGGTCGGGGCAGAACGTGCAGCCTAATATTATAGGATGGGATGTTGGTGGCGCACACGTAAAAGTTGCAATCGCTAACAAGCAAATTATTTCTCAAGTTCAACAATTGGTTTGTCCTCTTTGGAAGGGAGTTAATGAATTAAGTGACTGCATAGATGTGGTTCAAAAAAATGCTAATTTTGAACAGTATGTGCATGCCATAACTATGACGGGAGAGTTAGTGGATCATTTTGTGGATCGCGAGCAAGGCGTGCTTTCGATAATTGCAGAAATGTCAAATAAACTAGGCGCATCTAAGGTGCAATACTATGCAGGGACGGATGGGTTTGTGGGTGCTGATCAAGCGACTGCTGAATATTGTAAAATTGCTTCTGCAAACTGGCTGGCAAGTGCGCATTATGCCGCAGCTAACATTGAGAATGCTTTATTTATTGATATTGGCAGTACTACAACTGATATTGTCGAAGTGCGTGATCATAAAGTGGCGTATGCAGGATACACGGATGAACAAAGGCTGATTGCAAGAGAGTTGGTGTACTGTGGCGTGGTTAGAACCCCTATATTTGCTATCAGCAAGTCTGCTCTAGTAAAAGAAAAACAAATCCCTGTCATCAATGAGTACTTTGCAAATACTGCAGATGTATATCGTCTAACCGGTGAGTTATCCGCTTACGCAGATCTAAGTGATACGCTTGATGGTCGCGCAAAAGATGTATCAAGTAGTGCAGCTCGCCTTGCAAGAATGTTTGCTAATGATGCAAAGAAAGAGGAGTTGGAAGTATGGCGTAAAGTTGCAAAACAAATACGTGCCGCTCAAGTTCAAATAATCAAGGATGCCTGTCGCCATCAATTCATGAAAAAGAGCGTATCACTTGCCACGCCAATCGTAGGTGCTGGTGTAGGGCGTTTCTTAGTAAGAGATCTGGCACAGCAATTGGGTAGAGAATATATTGATTTTGAAGAATACTTTGATCTAACAGCGCTAAATTGTGAATTTGGGGTGGGTGATTGTGCACCTGCAGCATCGGTGGCGTGCTTAGCCTATGCAAGTCCTGCTTTTATAGGCGATGATGGATGAATAAGTATTTAATTGCAGAAATACCCTATTCACATAATAGCAGTATATTGTTTGATAAATTTGCTGAAGAACCTTGGTCAGTATTTTTGGATAGTAATCAGCCGGATGCTATATATGGCCGCTATGACATTATCAGTTCAAGACCAAAAGTTTGCATAACTAGTAAAAATAATAAAAATAATATTGAATCATGGTCAGAATCTTTATCCGCTCCTGGTGATCCTTTTTCTGTACTAAAAGAATATCTTCTACCCCAAATACAAAAAAACAAATCCGATTCCCTAGAGAATGATTTAAAACTGCCTTTTGTAGGCGGTGCGCTAGGTTACTTTAGTTACGATTTAGGTAGATCACTGGAAAAGCTTCCATCTATTTCGCAAGACGATATTGATTTGCCTGATATGAAAATAGGGATCTACTCCTGGGCAATAATTGTAGACCACAAAAAGAAAAATACTGTTTTGGTGGGCGATAAAACCGATCTTCGCATACAGCGAGATTGGGATGATTTAGTTAAATATGTTCTGGATAAAAAACCGCTAAAAAAACGCCAAGAATTTAATGTATTGAGAAGTGTCGAATCTAATATGGATGAAGCAGCTTATGCAAAAGCTTTTGCACAGATTAAGTCTTATATAAGAGAAGGGGATTGTTATCAGGTAAATCTAGCCCAGCGGTTTAATGCGCTAGTTGAAGGCGATCCTTGGCAAGCTTATTGTGTGCTTCGTCGTATCAATCCATCACCGTTTAGTGCCTATTTGAATTACACGGATTTCCAAGTCCTTAGTAATTCTCCAGAACGGTTTTTATCGGTTAAAAACAATGTCGTTCAAACCAAACCAATTAAAGGCACGCGCCCACGCTCACAAAATTTACAAGAAGATGATGCGCTTTTGCAAGAACTGATAAATAGCAAAAAAGACCAAGCTGAAAACGTCATGATTGTAGACTTGCTACGCAATGATATTAGTAAAAACTGCGCTTTAGGCTCTGTTAAAGTGCCAAAATTATTTGATATAGAGAGCTATCCAAATGTTCATCATATGGTAAGCACTATTACTGGAAAATTACGAGATCATCGTAGTGCGCTTGATTTGTTGCGTGGTAGTTTTCCTGGAGGATCTATTACAGGGGCTCCTAAACTACGATCGATGGAAATCATCGAAGAGCTAGAACCACATCGTCGAGGTATTTATTGCGGTGCGATTGGGTATATAAGTAATGATGGCAATATGGATACTAATATAGCAATTCGAACAATTTTGCATAAAAACCAACAGATGTATTTTTATGCTGGTGGCGGAATTGTTCACGACTCAGAAGTGAGTGCGGAATACCAAGAAACCTTTGATAAGGCAGCGGCCATGATGCGCGTACTGAAGCAAGGTAAGGAATATGCCCAAGGATATTAGGATTAATACTGAAGCTTGGGTGATTAAAATAGGCGGTAGCTTATGCGATAGTAAGTATCTAGTTCAGTGGTTAAATTCTATTAGCGAATATTCGAGTAAAAAAATCATCATCGTTCCTGGGGGTGGGCCATTCGCAGATCAAGTGAGGTTGGCTGATAAGAAATTTGATTTAGGAGTTTATGCGCACCATATGGCGGTTATGGCAATGCAGCAATATGCGAATGTATTGGCTTCACTTTGTCCTGCAATGGCATTAACGCATTCAGCAGAACGCACACACCAAATCTGGGTAGAGTCAAAAGTAGCTATATGGGAACCCTATGAGATGGTTCGTAATCAATGTACATTGGACCAAACTTGGGACGTGACCTCAGATAGTCTGGCAGTATGGTTAGCGGGAAAGTTGGGTATAAATAATCTATTATTAGTAAAATCTTCAAAACAAGTACTAGAAGAAACAGATTTAGACTCTCTTACTAAAAGCAAATGTATAGATGCAACATTAAATAAATTAGTCAATGCTAATAAAATAAATTTAAATATTTTGCATAAGTCGAAAGTGAGCGACTTACAGAGCTTGCTTAATACACATTAATATAAATTACTTTAAAATAAAAAATCATGTTCCAAATTATTAGCAGTGCAATAACTGAAATAGTTATACGCAAACCAATCGTTGTACTTGTGAGTATGTTAGCGCTCGTTGCAGCATCTAGTGTCTATATTGCAAATCTAAACATTGATGCTTCTCCTGATTCGCTCATGTTAGAGAGTGATCCTGATCTTAAATATTATCGAGAGGTGCACCGCGAATATGGTACGGATGAATACATAATTGTTGGTTTTAAGCCCAATAAAGCTATGTTGGAGCTTGAAACCATTCGCTATATAGAAGATATATCGAATCAATTTAAGAAAATCAATGGAATAGCCGGTGTCACCTCATTGAGTAATGTGCCACTTTTATTGCAACTCAAAGAAGATGAAAAAACAGGCGAAACTAGTTTTTCCAATTTATTGAACTCAAATGTTGATCTTAAAAAAGCGGAACAAGAATTCACCTCGAGTCCGATATACGTTAATAATTTAATCAGTAAAGACTTAAGTACAACCGCTATAAAAGTTGATATACAGAAGAATAAAGAACTTGTTGGTTTAATTGAGCATAAGTATGAGCTATTAGAACAGCAAGAATCCGACCCTAAGAAAACACAAATCACAAATGAGCTAGAGGAGCTGCGTGATAATATTATATTAGAACGACAAGTCATCAATCAGCGTTATAAGGAAGTGCTAGATTCTGTAAGAGGAATACTGGCTGCGGAAGTGGATAAAGGGGAATTTTATTTAGCAGGTGCGCCTTTAATTGGAAATGACATGAAAGAGTATGTGGTTAAAGACATACGTACTTTTGGCATTGCCATCCTGGGTATTATGATAGTGGTATTGTTCTTGTTTTTTAGAAAACCAGCGTGGATTTTCTTAGCACTTATTTGTGCAGTATTAAATGTTCTACTGGTTGCAGGTTTAGCATCGCTATTAGGCTTTCAGTTAACCATTATTTCCTCTAATTTTGTTGCCTTGCTGATTATATTTTCAGTCAC
Organism: Gammaproteobacteria bacterium; assembly: GCA_014075255.1. Classification (NCBI taxonomy): domain Bacteria; kingdom Pseudomonadati; phylum Pseudomonadota; class Gammaproteobacteria; species Gammaproteobacteria bacterium. Next base: position 889,614 of record CP046178.1, on the reverse strand, counting down.
GTTATCGATACACGTAATAATTCGCTATCAGGAAATTCAGGCAAAACATCCTGATGATAGTGTTGAAGATAAGATTAGAACTGCTATCTCTCAAATCATCACTCCGTGTTCGTACATGGTGTTGACTTCTGCGATAGCGTTTTTCTCATTAGTGGTGAGTGATATCAATCCAGTAATCACTTTTGGCTACATTATGATACTTGGGCTGTTTTGTGCATTTCTGCTGACGTTTACGGTGTTGCCTGCACTGATAAAACTGATTAAGCCTATATCACGCAAACTAGAGAAAGATAAATCTGCTGATTTTCTTGAAAATATTTTGCAAGTTATTGTTAAAAATAAGAAATTAACTTTAACGATATTAATTGGAATGTTTGCACTGAATATATTAGGTATCAGTCAACTTACTGTAGAAAATCGATTTATTGATTATTTTAAAAAATCTACTGATATATATAAAGGACTGGAATTAGTAGATCAAGACTTGGGGGGGACGGTTCCGCTAGAGATTATGCTAGAAGCAGGTTCTGAGCAAGAGGAGATAGATGACGAGTTAGAAGAAGATGAAGAGTTTGGTGATTATTTAACAGAGCTGGAAGAAACCCAAGATGACTTTACGGCAAAAAGTTATTGGTATAACCGCAGCGGAATTAAAAAGATTAACAAAGTTCATCGATATTTAGAAGACCTGCCGCAAATTGGCAAGGTGTTGTCTTTATCAAGCACTGAGGAAGTGTTCAGAACGATCAATAAAGGTGGGCCATTAGAGGATTTTCATTTATCACTGGTCTATTCAAAAGTACCAGAAAAAATTAAAAACGTATTGATATCGCCCTACGTTTCAAGTGATGGAAGTCAAGCACGTGTACTAGCGCGTATCAAGGATTCTGACCACACTTTGATTCGCAATGACTTGCTGAAAAAGATCAAGGCAGATTTAAATGGCGAATTTATAAAAAATGGTGAAAGTGTACGGTTAACAGGAATTAGTGTTTTATACAATAATGTTCTACAAAGTTTATTTAAGTCACAGATCTTAACGCTCGGTACTGTTTTTGTAGCAATACTTATTATGCTGATTGTTCTATTCAGAAGTGTGAAGCTTGCGATTATTGGAACATTGCCGAATATTTTTACAGCGCTCTTTATTTTAGGGTGTATGGGTGTGTTCGGTATTCCGTTAGATATAATGACCATAACGATTGCAGCCATCACGATAGGAATAGGGGTGGATTATGCCATTCACTATATCCATCGCTATAAGAAAGAATATGCTGAAAGTGGTGATAACTACCAGGCTATACATAAATCACAAACAACTGTAGGTAAGGCATTGTACTTTACCTCTATCACCATCACCTTGGGGTTTGTGGTATTGATCCTTTCTAATTTTGTGCCATCCATTTATTTTGGCTTGCTGACAAGTGTGGCAATGCTTGTGTCGCTATTTGCAACCTTTAGCATCATTCCGTTGTTGCTATCGGTAATGAAACCACTCAAAGTTTAAAATGAATGTAAAATGGCTTAGTTTAGCTTTCTGGATAGGCTTGTGTTTATTCGTTGGATTTGTAGGGTCTTTCTTTACTCCTGGGGAATGGTACCTAGGTATGCAGAAATCTTCATTGACCCCTCCTAATATCGTATTTCCAATTGTATGGAATATTTTATTTATTTTAATGGGAGTTGCTGCGTGGCGTATTTGGGGGAAGCGTGAATATGGGCTGAGCATTGCGCTGTTATTGTTTATTGTGCAGTTAGGTTTAAACATTCTATGGTCGTATTTATTCTTTGGTATACATCGACCTGATTTAGCGCTATTAGAAATTATCATTCTATGGCTTGCGATATTGTCTACAGTCATTATTTTCTTTAAGACTGACAAAAAGGCGGGTGTATTGATGTTGCCGTATTTAACATGGGTAAGTTTTGCTATATATCTAAATTATTCTTTTGTGCAAATGAATAATCTTTAGTTATCAAGATCGCATGCTCGCTATCGGTATTGCAGCCTTTTCAATTATCCTTTTAATCGTACATACTGAATTCTTATGCGCTTATGGTCAATTCATCCGAAATATCTCGATACTAAAGGTTTGGTAGCTCTTTGGAGAGAAGCATTGCTTGCCCAAAAAGTATTGAAAGGTGAAACGCAGGGTTATCGTAATCACCCGCAGCTAGATCGGTTCAAGTCAAAAAGAGCACCAATTTTTGCAATTGGTAAATACCTTTATCACATTCATCAAGAATCTTTACAGCGAGGGTATAGCTTTAACGTTGATAAAATTGATAAGACAACATCTAGATTAATAATGGATGTAAATATTGGCCAACTGGAATATGAGAGGCGGCATTTACTTGTAAAGTTAAAATCTCGAGATCGACCATTATATTTTAAGGTAAGAGCGATTAAGGAGCTTGATGCTCATCCTTTTTTCCGCATAGTAACAGGTGGAATTGAAAGTTGGGAAGTCATGAAATAGAGCAACTGAATCATGTAAATGTCTGCTATTGGCCGAAAGCGGACGTAATATAAATTATTAATGCATGGAATGTGTTTAGCCAAAGATTAGCTATACACTATCAAGGTGGGCTTGGTCACATAAATGCGCATTTTTTCCAGATTCAATTTGTATAGTCGGGTGGATAATTCCAAACTTATTTTGTAATTCAGAACTAAGCTGTTGTAAAAACTGATCATCTAAATTTGTTGTATCACGAACAATATGAGCAGTAAGTGCAACTTGGGTGGTGCTCATGGCCCAAACATGCAAGTCGTGAATAGCCGTAATTCCATCTTGTTGTAAAATAAAGCTTCTTACTTCTTCAACATCTATGCCTTTGGGTACACCATCCATGGCTAAGTTAAATGAATCTCGAAATACACCCCAAGTACTGATCACAATCACAATAACAATTAGTAAACTAATTGCAGGGTCAATCCAAAACAGTCCTGTTAGCATTATTGCGATGCCTGCAATGACTACACCTAATGAAACTCCTGCATCGGCAGCCATGTGAATAAATGCGGCTTTAATATTTAAATCATCATGTTGACTCGTTAAGAATAGCAGTGCAGTAGCAGTATTTATAACGACACCTATTGCCGCTACAATAATAATCGTCATTGAATTGACTTCGGACGGGATAGAAAATCGTCCCAAAGCTTCCCAGGCAACAATGCTCATCGTCATTAAAAGAATTAGACTGCTTATAAAGGCCGCTAAGATAGTTCCTCTGCGTAATCCATAGGTTTTTGTGTTGGTGGGTTTGCGTTGAGCTAAGTACGTTGCGCCCCATGCCAAAAGTAGTGCAAGAACATCTCCAAGATTGTGGCCTGCATCTGCAATGAGCGCTAAAGAATTAGATAAAAAGCCAAAAGTTGCTTCAACAATTACAAAAATTACATTTAAAGCCGTGCCAATGCCAAACGCCAAGCTGTAATTTTTAGGAGTAGGGTGCTGGTGGGAGTGTTCCATGTCTGTATTGTATATAAACTACAGTGCTTAGGTTACCCGCCGTTTTAGTAATAAGTAAAAGCAAAACGTAGCTATAGCGGCAAGCAGGTGTTTTATTGTATGACCACTTACTATTTGTCCCATTAATTCATATATTTGCTTATCAAAGTGTTCAGCAAGCTTAGAGAGAGTGTAGAAAACAAAGGCATATACAAGATATTTTGTTTGTAAGTGGTAAGGCTTATAAATAGAAATGATTATCAGTAGCAAACCCATAGAAACAAATTGTACCCAAGCATAAATACGTAAATCATCTGTCATATGCCAGTATATGACCGAAGCCACTCCAACTAGGCACATTGGGATCAGCAGCCATTTCTCAAGTTTACTGTTTACGTAATCGGTCAGAACAATTACAAATAAAGCCATAAATCCTATTGCCATGGGTAAGCGATCCCAGGTTAAGGTCTTATTCTCTGGGCTTAGATGATAATAAGAAGAGCCAAATGCGACAAGAAAGACAGCTAAGAAAAGGATCAACCAACTCCAACTACTGCTTACACCCCAATTTTGGTAAATACAGAATAAACCTAAAATACCTACAAACAAAAACGGTAGATTAGAAGCCACGTCAAAAAAGTTGCTGATGCTCAGCATATTTCGTTTATCTGCAAAGCTATGGTATGCAAGATCTTGAGAAATTGGTTCGATAAAAAATAAACTAACAAAAGAAATGATGACTAGTGAAGCTATCAGCGAGTCTTGCCAGCTGATGGGCCAATTCTTTCCTGTTGGCATGGGTAGGCTATCCTTTAAATGCTTGTGGCGAGGCTAAATACTCTAGTTCAGCATCTGTGCTTGTTCGATTTAATATGTTGTTTCTATGTGGGAAACGTCCATATTTTTCAATGATATCTCGATGATGTTTTGCAAATCGTATATTACTTTCTAATTCAGCTTGTTCAAATAATGTAACTGAATAATTTTGGTCATCAAGGTTTTCACTATGCATGAGTGGCATATATAAAAATGGTAGTTGAATACTACTTAATTGTTTGTCGAAACTTTGGGTTAACGCAGTTCTTGACACGATAATGGCTTGGGCTTCCGTAGAAAAGCTTTTCGCAGTTCCACGAAACATATTTAATGGGAATTGGTCTAATACGATTACTAATGATAATGCACCTAACGAAGTATCGCGCCAACTTTCAAGCAGGCCTTCAGATGCTTGTTCCCATAAAGGTTGATATTTTAAGCGAATAGATTGGTCAAACTCGGGGATTGAGTTAAACCAAAGTCTTTTGGTAGATTCAGAAAACCAAAAATCTAGAATATTATTATGAGTAATCTCATCATTAGTAGAGTCATTCATGCATGAGATTAACCGTTAATATAATGTTCGAGTTGTTCAATTATGTGTTTTTGTTCTGATATAATTGTTTTTACTAAGTCACCAATAGAAACAATCCCGAGAAGGTTGCCATTTTCGATCACGGGTAAATGTCTTACGCGTTTATCTGTCATTAAAGCCATGGCTTCTTCTATTGTTTGTTCTGGTTTAGCGCATAAGACGTTGCTAGTCATTATATCTTTAACAGGTGTATTTGCAGAAGATTTCCCTTTGAGAATTACATTTCTTGAGTAATCTCGCTCAGTAATAATTCCTATAACATGTTTGTTTTGCATGACAATTAATGAGCCAATATGATTATCTGCCATAGACTTGATTGCATCGTATACTGAATCGTTCGGATCAATTGTTGATATCTCATTACCTTTGTTATCTAACAGCTGTTTAATGGTTTGCATGATAATTAAACTCCTTTAGTTAGGTGGTTTAAATCAAAAAAGTTATTGGTTATAAATTCGTTTACAGTTTTCCAATATTGATCGCTATCTTCAAATTTGTTCTTTAGTAAATAGTGCTAGCCTTATTTTTATATAGTGGGTAGTCTTTTGACAATGCGTAATAATTTTGCAAGTTCTATCTCTATTTCCTTGCGTTTTCTTTCAAGATATTCGCGTAGCTGTTTTTTTCGCATGAATAAAAAAAATATTTTTACATTGTCGATAATTATATGATATTCCTTGCGTAGCTTTAGTGCAAAAGGTGCGCTAATTGCAACACTAGTAAGATATATTATCGAAGATGTCATTCCAAAATAGAGATTTATAATATAAGTTTGCGCTGCCCAAAATACTAAAAAGAAGAGCATTCCAAACGATACATTGGCAGTATCATATTGGTCTGGAGCTTTCGCTATGCGTCGCGCGACGTCACGAGTGAGCTGATAAGGAATAAAGCTATTAATAGCTCCCCAGGCTGCAATGGGTAAGCCGATTAATAGGATCAAGAGTAAACGTAAAATATATATGGTAACGAGTAATGGCTTGTATTTAATTGTCAAATGGTAGTCGCGAATACCGCAACATTTGCATAATCGTTCAAAGCCTCGTAATTGTTTAACTAATGAACGCACTTTGTCTGGTTCATAGATTCTTAAAATACGCTGTGCATCGATAAGCCGTTGCAGCGCATGGAAACGCTCTTTTAATTGTCCCTTTCTATATTTTCCTCTTCGAAGAGCAAAGAATTTTTCTAGGCGAGTAATCAAATAGATATCTTCCCATGAATCCGCATTCAACGTAACTTTTGCAAGTTCTTGTTTAATGCGATCCGTTATTAGTTCTACTGACTCAAATGAATCTAATTTTTCAGATGTGGTTATATCTACAGCTATTCCATATTGTACTAATACATCGCTGCGAAATTTCCCTTTACGTGAGAAAGTGAGTCCGACTGGGATAACAACAGGAGCTGCCTTGTTGTTTTCTTTTGCACCAAGTGCAATGCGTGCGGCGCCAGTCTTTAGTTTGTTAATGTGCGGATCTGAATGACTTTGCCCTTCGGGAAATATTATTATGGTTTCATTTTCTGCTAAAAGCTCATAGCACTTTGCAAATGAGTCTTGATTTTGTGTGGTATCACTATCTGGGTCATGGCGACGATAAATGGGTACAGCGCCTATCGTATTTAATATTGGTTTGAGAAATGGATTTAAAAATAGGCCGCTACGTGCAAGCGGGCGTAAGTCTTTATTAGTGGATGCTTGCAATACAACGACATCCACTAAAGCATTCACATGATTGGCGCATAGTAATAATCCAGAATCCTTAGGAATATTTTCTAGCCCTGTAACTTCAAGTTCTCGATAGAAGATACGTGTTACAAGACGACAAAATCGCTTCCATGGGCTAAGAAATCTTGTTCGAGATAATGATTTTTGTTTTTTGGGTATCGCCATAGATAGTGTATCGATACTTTAGCGACTTAAAAATTTACTGCAGTAGCGGGTGATCTTTAGGGAGTTGTTTGGATACCCAAATAGCAAGTTTGTGTTTCATGCCGGGTAAGCCTTGTTGGTCTTTTGCTAAAGGTTGAATTAGCTTGTCGTGTACAAGTAATTTGTATAGATATTCAATTTTTTCACTTGCAGAATCGGTGGATTCAAATTTAACTACACCGCGTTTCTCAGCATAGATCATTCCCACGCGTATTGCTTTTTTAACTAACTCTGCTTCATTTTTTAATTTTTTCATGGAGCAATTGACAATAATTAATAGAAATGTTTTAAGCTAGTTTTCGTAGTAATTTTTCTGGAACCGGGACTGATTCTCTTACAGACTGTATAGCTTGTTCGTTTAATGAGCCGGTTCTTAGCTTGCTAGTGCATAAAGCGGTCCTAAATCCAACATAATCAGGAGAGGCTTTAAGTAAGGTAGGGACATCTTTGGTAGTGAGTGATCCTGCAAGTCCAGTAAGTAAATCATTTTGTTTGGCCCGATTAACAAAATATTCTAACTGCATAATGTTCTTGTGGGTCAGTAAACTTCCGGATCCTTTGCGTGCAGTGTCTAACATGACGCCTTTTAAACGTGCATCTGCTGCGGCTTTAATGGCTAGGTCCACATCAAATTCCATGTCTGCAAAAAATACAGCGATGATTGAGATGCCTTTATTGGTGCAATGAATGAGGCTTGGTAAACAAGATTCGATATGGCGCTCACTGAATATGCCAACTTTTACGTAATCAACACCGGTTTCAGCAGTTTGAGTTACTTTTTCATTTATTTTGGCGGTGTCTGCAGGTAAGTCACCGATGGTTGCGCTAACTACACATTTTTCCCATAAATCATCAACCACGCGATGTATCTCGTTTAATGGCACAGCGCCTAATGCACCTTCATTGGGTTCTTTCAGGTCAATAATGTCTGCACCACCTTGATAGACTAATTTAGCTTCTTCAAGATCGCGAACACTGGCTAGCATTCCTGTCATGTTTGACTTTCCTTATTCCTATGGGTATCTATTTTTTCCATTAGCCATGCCCAAGCTTCTTGTTCACGTGGTCCAGAAGTTTTTTCATAACCAATGCTTAGATATTCAATTTCTTGTTGTATCTTATCTGGATGCAACATGTGTAGGCGACTCGTTAATATAGCGAGTTCAATAACGGCTGACTGAGCGCGATTATACCCATGAAATGGTTTGTGTGTGACTTCGTGAGCCACTTTGCAAGTGTATCTGGGTCGTTGTTCATCTTCTACCTTATCAATTACTTCTAACTCTGTGTGGGCTAGGCAGTTTTCTAAACGTATACCTTTGAGTACTTCGGTAGGGCATGTAGGCCAGTCTCGATGTCCGGTTAAACATCCAGCAAACACGCGCACATCATCAGTGTAGTTCAATGTTGCGGTGCCATCTCTTTGTAAATTATCTAAGGTTGCTGAGGGTTTAAACGGCAAAATAATAAGATGTTCTCCTTCTTCATGAATTCCCATCGGGGCAATATGAATACTTTTATCATCGCGGATCGATGTAACGATACATTCTCTAATAAAGGGCATTACTTTTTCTTCTTTGTGTTTAGTCTTTTGTCTTTTCTGGTCTTCCGTGTGTGCATGGTTGTGCCGGCTTCTTTGAATTGACTTAAGTCATCAGCTGCACTTTTTGTGCTTACACCCCAGTCTAATTCTTCATCTTGCTCATAGCGTTTGCCTAATTGCCATGCAATTTGCGCTCGTGCATGCTCAATGCCCAAGTAAAAAGCATGCCCACCATCATCATCTACATTTAATTTAGGGTAGATTTCGTATGGATCGGTTGCGGTATGCATACCATCTCGATTGTATGTATGTACACCTTCTTCACTAACTTGAATACGAAAATTAGGATCTTTAATTTCGGCAGCAAATTCTTTAACTTCTTCTATCGTGTATGGGAACGGTTTGCGTTCATGTAGCGCCATCAGACCATTGTCGTAGCCCTTGGGAGGAATGCTATCAATTCTGGATGCGTACATAACTCTTCGTGCAAGATCTGCTTCTCGTACAGCGTATCGGCAATGCTCACTTACCTCGGTGGCAAGTACATGTCTGATTTCTAACTCAGAGATTATGCCCAGTAGTATAGCGTTGGTGCCTGCAGAGTCTGCATGCGTGAGTTCGGTGAGATTACCAATACCCATGATGATCTCGATGTCAGGATAACGTTTGCGCAAGTTACGATAACGAATAATTGACTCGGTGAAGCCGAAATGAATGGGATCTAAAATTGAGTCTGCGATGAATTCTCGTCCCTGTTTAATCAGTTGTTCAATAGCACGATAAAGTGAGCGCGCATCTGAAGGAGTGTTGCCTATCAAAATCGGGGTGGAATTAACTTCGTCTAAAATCCAAAGAGTTTTTTCACTTAAGCTCAGTAAAAAGTCGGCTCCTGCTTTTCCGCCCGTTACTAAATCTTCGGGAGTTAATGAGTCAACACTGACCTTAAAACCTTCGGCTTTAAGTGCTTGCACAGATTCAGCTAAGTGTGGAAAAGGAGTGCTAGGTAAGCAGCCAAGGTCAATTACATTTGCACCATCTTCTTTGTAGGTCTGAGCACGTTTAACAATATCAGCAACGGTCATCATCGGTGCATCAACAATTTCTGCAAATATTTGTACGTCGTACTGACTTAAGTCTGCTTTTCGATCGACCTGTCCAAAATACGCTGGTAAATCTTTTAATTCATCAGGGCCTCGTTCGACGGGTAGTTTTAATGAATTGGACAGCGCTTCAATGTCTCCTCGACATCGACCTGGGAGGATAACTTTTTGTGCTAGACCCGTATCCGTTAAGCGTTTCTCTATTAGCTGGGTCGTCATTAATGCAGCGACGCTGACTCCCAGCTGACGTACTTCATAGGTAAATTCTGTGGGCTGCATAGATTCCAATACTCGATGCAAACTTTTTTCTGCAAGTTTGCCGGTTAAGAAAAGAATATGTTCAGCCATTATCTGTGTAAAACAACTACTTGAGTAAGTTTAAATAAGTACTTAATAAATATAATCATTTTACACGCACTTAAATTAAATTCTTGGTTTTTTGATGAGCTCAAAAGAGAGAGTGAGCAATAAATAACAGTGATTTAAGTTTAGTATCTTGTTTAGAATGCTCATGTAATTATATTTCATATTGGTCATTCATACATGCTAACCACAATTAAGCGCCGTCCTGATGTTGCTATCAGTGAGGATATCAATGAACTGCCTCTCATATTGCAGCGCATTTATGCTCAACGTGGCATTAGTAATGAAGAAGAAATTAATCATTCGCTTACTAAGGCTTTGCCGCCTGGAAAATTACTTAATGTAGAAGCAGGGGTAGAGCTAATCTATCGCTGTATGAAAAATGATCAGCATATCTTGATTGTGGGTGATTTTGATGCGGACGGTGCAACCAGCACAGCGTTGTTTATTCGAGCATTGAAAAGCTTTGGCTATTCAAATGCTTCCTACCTTGTGCCAAATCGATTTGAGTTTGGTTATGGGCTAACGTCTGAAATAGTTGAAGTCGCTGCTGAATCCAATCCAGCCTTGATTATCACTGTAGATAATGGGATCTCTAGTATAGAAGGAGTGGCTGCTGCAAAAGCAAAAGGTATTGATGTCTTAATAACCGATCATCATCTGCCAGGTAGAGAGCTTCCGAAAGCGGATGTCATAATTAATCCTAATCAAAATGGTGATAATTTTCCAAGCAAACACTTAGCAGGGGTAGGTGTGGTGTTTTATGTGTTATCTGCATTGAGAGCGTTGCTCCGAGAGAGCAACTGGTTTACTGAAAAGCAATTAAGAGAACCTAATCTTGCCCAATTTTTAGATATTGTTGCGGTAGGTACCGTTGCAGATGTAGCAAAGCTTGATTACAACAATCGAATTCTTGTTGATCAAGGACTCCGTCGCATACGTGCAGACAAATGTTGTGCAGGAATTCGAGCAATGCTTACCGTGTCTGGTAAAAAGTTATTTAGGGTGAGTTCTACAGATCTTGGGTTTGTAGTAGGGCCTCGTCTCAATGCAGCCGGTCGTTTAGAAGATATGTCTTTAGGTATTGAGTGTTTGCTTACAGATGATGAGGGACATGCGCTAGAACTTGCTAAACAACTTAATGATCTAAACGAGGAGCGCAAACAAATTGAGCAGCAAATGCAAAAGCAGGCATTAGAGGTATTGAAGTCTAATAAATTTGAAAATGTTGATGCGCATCGATTTGGTATTGCATTATATGATGCAGACTGGCACCAAGGTGTCATCGGAATTGTCGCTGCACGATTAAAAGAAAAGTTTCATCGCCCCGTTATTGTATTTGCGCAAACTAACGATACAGAACTTAAAGGTTCAGCGCGGTCTATTCCTGGCTTGCATATTCGCGATGCAATCGACTTACTTGCAACAAGGCACCCTGAATTAATTAATACTTTTGGTGGACATGCCATGGCTGCAGGGATGTCGATTCCAAAAGAAAAATTTAATGAGTTTGCCTCAGCTTTTAATCATGTGATAGAAGAGCTGGTTACTCCAGAACAATTGGAGGCAATTTTATTGTCTGATGGCGAGTTAAAAGAAAATGAGCTATCGCTGGATATAGCTGAACTATTATTTCGCGCCGGTCCTTGGGGTCAAGGTTTTCCAGAGCCTATTTTTGATGGCGTATTTAACGTGAATGATCATCGAATTGTCGGTAAACACCACTTGAAGTTAAATTTAACACCATCAGGGGGTCGACAAAAGATAGATGCGATTGCTTTCAATATTGAAAAGCATCAATGGCGTGAAGAAAGTAGCGAAGTTAGAATTGCATATCAGCTCAGCATAAATGAGTTTCGTGGCGCCCGTTCTGCACAGCTCATTGTCCAGCATTTAGAATCGATTTAAACTTAACAAATCGCTTAATAATTCGCTTTACTTGGCTTATTTCGGGGCAAGATATGCGTTACTATACGCGCGCAAATAATACGACTTAAAATTTAATAAAAGAATATGGAAATTAACCCTCTACAAAAATTGATCGAAGATCTACAAACACGTTCGTCTAGTCTCCGGGGGTATCTTTGACTATGAAAATAAATGTGAACGGCTCGATGAAGTCAGTCGTGAATTAGAAGATCCAGATATCTGGAACCAGCCTGAGCTTGCTCAAAAACTGGGTAAAGAACGTGCTAGCTTAGAAATAATAGTCAAAACCATAGACGATGTTGAAGGAGGAGTGACGGATGCGAGTGATCTTCTAGAGTTGGCTTCAGAAGAAGGGGATGAAGAAACGCTTAAAGCCATCGGTGAAGACTTGCAGGCGCTAGATGCACGTGTTGCTGTGCTCGAATTTCGTCGCATGTTCTCTGGTGAAATGGACCCTAATAATGCGTTTCTGGATATACAGTCGGGTTCAGGTGGTACTGAAGCACAAGATTGGGCAGAAATGTTATTACGTATGTTCCTAAGATGGGGCGAACGTAAAGGTTTCAAAACCGAGCTAATTGAAGTTTCCCCAGGTGAAGTGGCAGGTATTAAGAGTGCAACAATTAAGTTTGAAGGTGATTATGCCTTTGGTTGGTTACGTACCGAAACAGGTGTGCATCGATTAGTGAGAAAATCTCCTTTTGATTCTGGGAGTCGCAGGCATACTTCTTTTGCTGCAGTATTTGTTTCACCAGAAATTGATGATGATATTGAAATAGATATAAATCCTGCAGATTTACGCATAGATGTTTACCGTGCCAGCGGTGCAGGTGGGCAACATGTTAATAAGACGGAGTCCGCAGTTCGAATAACGCATGTTCCTACAGGGGTTGTGACACAATGCCAGAATGACCGCTCGCAGCACAAAAACAAAGATGTAGCAATGAAACAATTGAAAGCCAAATTGTATGAATTGGAAATTCAAAAGCGTCAAGGTGAGCAACAAGCAGTTGAAGATAGTAAAGCCGATATTGGTTGGGGCAGTCAGATTCGCTCGTATGTATTAGATCAATCACGAATAAAAGATTTACGTACATCGGTTGAAACAGGAAATACCCAAGCGGTTCTAGACGGGGATCTAGATCAGTTTATTGAAGCAAGTCTTAAAAGTGGCCTATAAGTAGAAAATTATGTCTGAAGAAAATAAAACACAAGAAATAGATCAAAGTGCTGATGAGAACAAACTCATCGCAGAGCGTCGTAAAAAATTAAACTTAATGCGTGAAAGTAGCAATGCATTTCCGAATAGTTTTCGTAGAGATAGTTATGCGCAAGATTTGCAAGAAAAATACGGTGATAAATCTAAAGAAGAGCTTGTTGATTTAAATCAGCATGCAAAAATTGCGGGTCGCATTATGGCTAAGCGCGGGCCATTTATTGTATTACAAGACATGACGGGCCGAATCCAAGCATATATCGATCGTAAAGGCTTAGAGAAAGAGCAAGTTAAAGATATAGATACCTGGGATATTGGCGATATCATAGGCGTTGAAGGTACGATTAATAAATCTGGTAAAGGCGACCTGTATGTAAAAATGGAAACCGTTTCTTTATTAACGAAGTCACTCAGGCCATTGCCAGAAAAGTTTCATGGCTTAACAGATCAAGAGCAGCGTTATCGCCAACGTTATGTTGATCTCATTATGAATGAAGAATCACGTAAAGTTTTCAATACGCGTACTAAAATTATTCAATACTTGAGAGACTTTCTTTCAGAACGCAGATATGTAGAGGTCGAAACGCCGATGATGCAAGTGATACCGGGCGGCGCAACGGCACGACCCTTTGAAACCCATCATAATGCCTTAGACATACCTTTATATATGCGCGTCGCGCCCGAACTGTATTTGAAGCGTTTAGTTGTCGGCGGGGTTGAGCGTGTATTTGAAATCAATCGTAACTTTCGTAACGAAGGTTTATCTACGCGTCATAACCCAGAATTTACTATGCTTGAATTTTATCAAGCCTATGCGGATTATTATGACTTAATGGATCTTACGGAAGAAATGCTAAGAGGTGTATGTAATGAAGTGCTTGGTTCTACTTCGATTGCATATGGTGAAGACACCTATGATTTTAGTAAGCCTTTTGCACGAATGAGCGTTAAAGAATCAATTCTACATTTTAACCCTAAATTATCGGAAGATGATTTAGATAATATAGGTAATGCAAAGGTGGTCGCTGAACAACTAAACATTCCGATTAAAGATAGTTATGGCTTAGGAAAAATTCAAATTGAAATATTTGAAAAAACGGTGGAAGAAAATCTTAAAGATCCCACTTTTATTACTGCTTATCCAACTGAAGTTTCTCCACTCGCACGAAGAAATGATGATGATCCGTTTGTAACGGATCGTTTTGAGTTTTTTGTAGGCGGCAGAGAGTTGGCAAATGGCTTTTCAGAATTAAATGATTCTGAAGATCAAGCGGAACGCTTTAAAGTCCAGGTAGCAGAAAAAGATGCGGGCGATGATGAAGCTATGCATTTCGATGAAGATTATATACGTGCATTGGAATATGGGTTGCCGCCTACTGCAGGTGAAGGAATTGGAATCGATCGTTTAGTAATGCTATTTACCAATTCACATACGATACGTGATGTGATTCTATTCCCACATATGCGGCCAATTTAAAGTCATGCAAATACGAAACTATAGTGTGACAGCACTAAGCAACTGGAGATGTAGCAGAGTACATTAGCTGATTATTAGATTATCAATTGGTAATGTTTAGCAATTCTGAATTAGAAAAATCATAGAATAATTGCAAATATATTCTTCGAATTCAATTCAAATAGTTTTAAATTGCTATGAATATAGCTCGTATTATTGCTCAAAAATTTGGTTATGAATTAGAAAAACCAAAGATTATTGAGCTTACACTTCGGACGCATCTAAATAACCTTTTTCAAAATTATGAAATTGATTTGGTTTTTGATGTGGGTGCGAATAAAGGCCAGTTTGCTAAGATGTTACGTGCTAATGGCTATCAGGGTTTAATTTATTCTATAGAGCCGGGTAGTGTTGCATTCAATAAGTTAAAGGCAACAAGTCGTTCAGATGCAAAATGGAAAGCTTATAATTTAGCTCTGGGTGCAGATTCCTGTGAAGTTACAATATCGATTTCTGAGCGTGACCGATTAGCTTCTCTTCATAAATTTAGTGAATTTGGCAAACTGCGTTCAGGCAAAGCATCTAAAATATTAAGACAAGAGCGGGTTGAAATGATAACGCTCGATGAATTTATAAAACGTGAGTCCATTTCAATAAGTAAACATAATTGTTTTTTGAAAATAGATACTCAAGGGCATGATTTTGAGGTATTTAAAGGCGCACAGCTATGCATAAGTAGCTTAATAGGATTGCAGACTGAGATATCACTTAAATCAATATACGAGCATGTCCCGCCTTATGGAGAGGTTCTAGGGTTTTGTCAGCAGAAAGGATTTAATATCTCTGGTTTATATGCTGTAGATCGAGATGGAACAACGTTAGAGTTGATTGAAGTTGATTGTGTAATGGTTAAACCATAGGCAGGTTGTTTCCAGAGTTAAAAGCAATACTTTAAGAGAAAGTAAGTTTGGAATTCGAGATTAATCTAGTCTTGATCAACATATATAGAGACTTAATAAAAATCTTCAAATATTTTGTTCGCAAAACAGCAAGTGGATATTTTGATATTGCTGATAAATAGCATGAAACAGACTTTTTATAATCTTCAATATAATAGTAAGAACGACTGGCGGGTAGATATTTAGTCGAAATAAAATAATTTTTATGTTTCTTGTGCTTGTTATCTAAATTGGAGTCACCAAATAAGGCTTCTACACAATTAACTTGAGATACTGCTGCTTTTGTATGATTATTTCTTAAACTAATTTCACTATCTCTTCTCTTGTTAACGAGAATTTCTTGTAAAGAGAAGCATTGATCACTGACAGCTAGAATTTTTGAAATTAACACATAATCTTCACCTACGTGTAAGTTTTCTGAGAACATATACTTATGCAGCAGAGCTTTTCTTATAATAGTTGCACCAATAGTGATTCCGCGAACTTTTCTCTTGATGAAGTTCTTGAAATTGATATGCCTAGATAAACTTAATTTACTAGGGAATTTGTCTACGATCTTATCAATATATATAGCTGCATAACCACCAAATAGCATGTCTATATTAGGATTTCTACTAATGTATTGTTCAATAATCTGTAGAGAGTTTTTAATTAAGTAGTCATCAGCATCTAAAAACCAAATATATTCGCCATTTGCTTCAGCAATTCCATGATTTCTCGCGCTAGATACTCCCATATTTTCCTGCCAAATGTACTTTATAGAACAATGAGAGTGTTCACGTATAATTGTTTCAACAATATTTCTTGTGCTGTCGGTTGATCCATCATCAACAATTAAAATTTCACTATCTAAGTGGTTTTGGTTTATAACAGATATAACACATCTATATAGAAACTGAGAATAGTTATACGAGGTTATAACAATAGAAAGCTTCATTATAATTAAAACACCAAAGTAATTAGAAAAGTGCATATGGAATGCACGCTTCCTAATATACTTAGCGAACTTAATTATAAGATGATTAGTAGATTACCAAATGGTAATAATTAGTATTACTTTAGATATGTAATTTGTATACGTGTAATAGAATGAATTGCAATATTAAGAGTTAGAATTTACAAGTTCGGAACATAGGGAGTCGTTATAATCTAAAAAATGGAAATTATATTCTTCTGTGGGCCACTGTCCTACAAACACATAGCCTTCCAAATATTTTAATCTACCATATTCAAACCAAAGTGAGAATTCGGCACCTGCATGCGTGTGCGGATGTTCTGCATAAATTTCAAACACTTTACGTTTGCTCATGGTGGTTAACGTGGTGATCGTATTTGGCATTCTAAATTTAGTAATGAAACCTACATTTGTAATTTGTCTTGATTCGACGCGTGCTTGAGAAATTTGTGTGGATAAAAGAATTTGATGTTTGTTAGATCGAGATCCAAATAAATTTAATACAGTATTTTCTAAAGGTGTGATCTGTTTGTCCATGATTTGGTTATATGTTTTAATTTTATTAAATATGTGGCGAACTAATGTCGTTCGCCACACTTGTCAAGTAAATTAATTTGAGGTGAACTCAATAAGTTCTACACGATCACCAGTTTCCAGATCAATTTCGACAATTAATCCAGTGCCAGGTAGGTAGTATTTATTTTCATTCGCTTCAGCGTCCAATGGAGTGAAGTCGTATGTCTGTAGACAGTTACCATTGCAGGATCCGCCCGGGGAGGTTTCTGTTGCATCAGTTGCTAAAATTTCAATAACATCTTCAGCATCACCCCAGAAAACTTCTTGACGATAAAATTCACCAACTTCTGGAACTGAAGGAAGTAAAATACCTGCTTTTGCACCGTCACGTCCGGCTTTCCATGATCCTTCTGTATCGACGAGCTCTGGAGTTTCAGGTTCATCACCTTCGAATAGCTCAAAGTTTTGTGAGATTTCGCCACAGTACCAAACATTTCCATAGATATCCTGCGCATACCAATCATCTGTAATTTCTACGACTTCTTCATCCACTTCTGCAACATCAATAACGGTTACACAAGTGATGCCATCAATGAGTTTGGTTTGATCCGTAACTGTTACTGTTACTGTTTCGGTTTCTTCTTCACCTTCATCTCCAATAGATGTGCCTTCATAGACCCATCTGTTACCTTCGACAAGTGGGAAGTAAGGGTTAGGGCTGACACTATTACCAATTTCAGTGGGGTTAATAAAATACTCAGCAAAATTTTCACCAAATGGTGGGTCGTATGGTTCTTCGCCAATGCTATTGCATAAATCTTTGCGAGCTCGAAATACTTCGCGGCATTCTTGATGCCCTTCGCGTTGAGAAATTCTTGTTTCTCGCAAACAGTCACGTTGATCGCCGTTATTTGATTCATTTAAGCAAACTGCAATTCCAGCTAAATAGTCATCTCTGACTTCAAAACCACATGAGTATTTTAAAAACTTTGCAGTTTTTGTGCATGTGCGTTCCTTTTTATTATAGTGATTTGCGTTGCTGTTGGTTGTGGTAATGCTAAATACGACTAAAGATAGTGCAATCAGTAGTTGTTTACTAAAAATTGAATGATGCATGGTTTTCTCCCGTACTTAAAAATAATTACGAGATTTAAATTACTTGAGGAACTTAACCAATTGCTGTTTTTTGAATTATCAATTGGTAATGATTATTAATTGATAATATGTTCTAAATATTTGAATGCAACGTAATTGTCATCAAACCTCGCTAGGTTTGCAGAGTTTATTTTTGGATTATCGCTAAGGCACATCTTAATTTTATTAGCAATGTCAGTGATATTATTAGTCTTAGCTAAGTACTTTTTTAATTCACCAATAAGAATTTCATTAGGTCCAGACATGCAATCTGTGCTTACTACAGGGACTCCACAGATCAATGATTCGACTATAGTGTTGCCAAATCCTTCGTATTCAGATGTAACTACGACCAATTTTGCCTGTTTTATGAAAGGGAAGGGGTTGTCTTGGTGATCAATGAAGTGGACTTTATGGCTTATATTTAATTTTGATGCTAATTTTTTCAATCCGTTAAAGTGCTTTTGATTAGATCCAATAATAACTAGATATTCGCTTATATTCGATAAAGCATAAGCATTAAGCAATACATCAAATCTCTTTTGTTTTGATGCTCTGCCTGCAGCAAGTATATAACCATTCTTTGGATTGAAGGCGGGTGTAAATGCATTAGATTTCTTTTTTATATCCTCAATATCGAATGGGTTGTATACACAAAATATATTTTTCTTATTAACAGAGAAATTATTGATTAAATCATCTCTTACACCATTAGATACGGTAAGAATAGTTTTTCCTCTATAAATATATTTAATACAATACTTGCTGATTGTATTTTTAATATAACTAGTGGTGTTTAATAGACTGCGTGACTTGGTATTATGTGCAACAACTACATGTGGGAAGTTAACTTTACAAAATGGGTAATACCTCATCCCATGGAAGAAAACTTGATGGTAATTATTGTGAGAAAATATTTTTTTTTCAATTAATTTAGAAAAAAACGAAGAATATAAATAATAGTAAATTACATCAGTAAGAAATCGCTTATGGAATTTTCGTATATATTTTCCTAATAGAGGCCGTCGAGATAGACCAAAAACATTTATTGCGACAACATTAACATTGTTTGGTAGTTTGGGGATATTATTGCAATCCCATACGATAATATCAATATTATGACCTGAATTGGCCATGGTCTTGGATAATTGTATTACGACTGTTGTAATACCAGTTCGATCGAATGTTCCAAGAACGTGAGCAATTTTCATGTATATATAATCTGAGAAATAATTTTATCTCAAATACCAACATACAGAACTAATTTAACTAAAAAGTTATTTGTGCATTATCAATTGGTAATAGAATAAGAGTTCAATGCGGAGCAGGGAAAGTGATGGTGAATTTGCTGCCTTTATTTGGCTTACTTACAACTATAATGTCACCATCATGTGCGCGAGCAACTGCTCTTGCATAACTTAAGCCAAGACCGCATCCAGTTGTTGTGCGACTACCATCACAACGATAAAAACGATCAAAAATCCTTTCTTGTTCTAACGATGGTATTCCTACGCCAGTATCCGTTATATCAATACGTAGAGCATCAGGATTGTTCGTTAGTACTACCTTTATGTCACCGCTACTAGGGGTATATTTTAGTGCATTGTCTAATAAATTGGCTAACATGCGTTGTAAACTCTGTTTATTGCCTTGAATATAACGCTCTAATTTGTTTTCGAATGATAATGTAATACTTTTTTCTGTTGCAGCGGGCTCAAATAACTCACAGACTTCTTCAATTAAATGACCTAAGTTTACTTGTTCGCGTGTGCTATTAGAGACCCCTGCTTCAGCTTCTGCTATATCAAGAGTTGTATTTATCATATTGATTAAACGGTCACATTCCGTAAGTGTGTCGACTGCAGCGGTCTTATATTCTTTAATAGAATCAGTACCTGATAAGGCGCTTTCAGATATAGCTCTGATCCTTCCTAGTGGGCTACGAAGGTCATGTGCAATATTATCTATCATCTCGCGCATTTCAGTGATCAGGCTATTTATTCGTTCTGCCATGTTGTTAAATGTATCAGCTAGAATTTGAATTTCGTCTCTTTGGGAATGTATGGCTACACGATGTGTAAATTCACCTTTTTCTAATTCTGCTGCTGCATGACTAACTTCATTTATACCTTTAGTAGCTTGTTTGGCTACCTTCCAACCTGCATATGTAGCTATAGGAATCACGATTAAAAATAACGGTATAAATACCAATGCGATTAATTCCATTAGTTCACTCTTTTCTTCAGTAGATTCTCCTTTTTGTAGAATAATATTTGGCGCAACAAGGCCATAAACAATTCTTGTAGCGTGGTCCTTACTTTTGAATTGAATGGTTTCTAATATGGGCTTAGGATGAGAGAGAATTGTTTTTTGTAAAATTGTTTGAATAGTGTGCATACCATTCCACTTCGATAAATCAGATGTGAACAGCTCTTTGCCCTCTTTATTAAGTAATCTTATAAATTCTTTGTCGCTGTCTTCGTCTAATGCTTCATTTTCTATTTCATGTTGTATCTCAGAGAATCCGCCTTTTTCGTACATTGCTCTAAATTCAGATACTTCTTCAATTAAATCTTCATCTATGCGCGCATTAAGTGTTGTCTTTACCATTAAGTAGAAAATAATTAGTGCCGCAAGCAATATGAATATGAAAGTGGCTACATACCATAACGTCAATCTAAATGATAAAGTGTTTGGAAGTTTAAACATCACCTTCTTTGAGTATGTATCCCAAGCCCCTAACAGTGTGGATTAGTGGCGTATTAAAGCCTTTATCAACTTTTTCTCTAAGTTTACTAATGCGCGCCTCTACAACATTAGTGCCTGGGTCGAAATCATAGTTCCAAACACGTTCCATTATCATTGTTTTAGAAACTACATGGCCTGTATGCCTAATTAAATATTCAAGTAATGCAAACTCCTTGGGTTGGAGGTCAATTCTTTTGTCATCTCGTACTACGGTGCGAGATAATAGATCCAACGATAAGTCATTAATAGTCAAACTAGTTGGTTCTACAGTATTGTTCGATCTACGTAGTAAAGCTTCAACTCGTGCTAATAATTCACTAAATGAAAATGGTTTTGTTAAATAGTCATCGCTTCCATGTTGAAGACCATCTATACGATCATCTACTGTTCGCTTAGCACTTAAAATGATAATAGGCAGGTTGATTTTTTTTTCGCGTATACGATCAATAATAGCTAAGCCATCAAGCTTAGGAAGCATTAAATCAATTATGGCAAGATCATATTGTTTGCTGACAGCTGCATTTAGGCCTATTTGACCATCTTGCATATGATCAATAACAAAACCTGCCTCTTTCATTCCTTTTTGAATGAAATTTGCAATCACTTGATCGTCTTCAATAAGTA
Source organism: Gammaproteobacteria bacterium (assembly GCA_014075255.1). Lineage (NCBI taxonomy): Bacteria > Pseudomonadati > Pseudomonadota > Gammaproteobacteria > Gammaproteobacteria bacterium. The sequence continues at coordinate 868,272 of CP046178.1, read as the reverse complement.
GTAATTTCATAGATAAAATACCTCTGAAATGCTTGTGGTTAAATTAAAGCATCTCTAGTATTGGTTCTAGGTAATAGGATACGCGTATTCAATATATATTACTAAATCCTCAAGTGTTGTATTGTTAACAGTAATGCAATAATTATATTTGAAACATTACCATCTGGTTAACTTTATATATGTTTATATTTGCTACAAATATACGGACTAAAATATTAAAGTATTTAACCAAAGTTTGTTTTGTAATAGCTTTATTAGCGAATTGCGGAAATCTTTTTGCGACTGAAGACCAAATAATTGAAAATAAAGCTTTATCGAATGAACACTCTAACGCAAGAATTTATCGTAGTCCTGAGGAAAGGCGTGAGGCAGGATTAGGAACTGCATTAACGGATTGGCTTAAGTTTTCTGGCTTGCTGGAAATAGAGAAGGAATACTTTGAAGATAATTTTAAAAACGATAAAAAGATACGAGAATATGGAGATACCACGCCTGCACTACAATTTACATTCGAACTCTCGTTCACAGAATGGTTTGGTGCAGAATTAGTTTATGAGCTTGAATATGACAATAATCAAAAAGATGGTAAGTGGGATGAGGCGTTTGTATTTTTTGATTTTGAAAATATTGGTCTTGGAATTGAGGCAGGGAGAGTATCGGCACCTTTTGGGGAATACTATAGTCACTTCATCACGGGACCGATGCTTGAGTTTAGTGAAACCATCAAAAATGGTGTGATCGTAGATTACTCTATATACGAGGCATTTGAATTTTCACTGTTTGTTATAGATAGCGATGTAGAAAAGCAGAACAAGTCAAGCGAATATGATTGGGGTGCTTTGCTAGAGTATGTTTCAAATAATGAAAATATTAGATTCGGATTAGGTTACTTGTCAGATCTTTCAGAAAGTGACGAGCGATTTCTACGCGATGAAAATTATTTTTATCAAGAAAGAGTTTCTGCCTGGAATGCTTTTGTTTTATTCGGGTTTAATAAATTTGAAATAACTACTGAAATAACACAAGCAGCCAATAGATTTAAAGAGTTTGATAATCAGGAAGACAGGCCTGAAGCCTACAATATTGAATTTGCTTATTTTCCTAATCCAAATCTACAATTTGCAATAAGGTATGAGGGTAGTGAAGAATTTTCTGAAGAACCTGGTAAACAATACGGCATGAATGTCACTTGGCGACCAGCTAAAAGGATAAATTTGTCTTTAGATTACTTGCATGGTGAGTATAAAAACAATTTTGTTTTCGACGATGACGATAATGAATTAAATGACCGTGATCTTGTCGCAGTTCAGTTTAGTATAGAGTTCTAGATTACTTTGTAACCTCTAATGAATAAGGTAAGTCCATTATAGTTACTGCACGTCCGCTTAACGAGTCTATGTGTAAATCATCAGCATTTTCTTTTTCGGTTCGCATTACTGCCAGTGCTTGGCAGTCATCACTGCTTGATTTTTGTGCGCTAACTATTTTACCTACGGGTTGTTCGCCATCTTTGATTGAAAAAATATTGGTTCCAGGTGATGGGCAATTCTCACTATTAATACTAATTCGATACATGCGGCGATTCGGTTTGCCTAAGTAATGTGTACGGGCGACAATTTCTTGCCCTGGGTAACAACCTTTTTGAAAATTGACGCCTCCGATGAGTTCTAGGTTAACCATCTGAGGGATAAAGGCTTCGCTTGTTTCTGCAGTGATTTGCGGAATACCATTTTGAATGTCTTCCAATTCCCAAACTATTGAAGAGGTTTCTAAGTTTGCTGATAAAGATTCTTGTATTGCTGTTGCGTTTTCAGGTTTACTTATAATAATAACTCGAGAGTTATCACTTGGAATTCGAATGATAGTGGTTTCATTTGTTTGTTCTGATTGATCTACTTTCCCAGGAATTGATAGATTGTTTTCTTTTAGAAATGAATCTGTGTCTGGACCTGCTAGACCAAATAAAGAAAATTCGTCAGATACATCTGTTAAATCAACTTTTGCCATAAGTTTAAACATGGTGAGTTTTTTTAAGGTTGCTTCAATGACATCTCTAGGCATTAGCAAAAAGTAATCGTTACCTCTCATGAAAACTCGAAAGATAGAAAGCATTCTGCCTTTTGGATTGCAGTAGCTACTGAGTTGGCTGATATTTTCGGTTACTAGATTTAAATCATTTGTGAACTGACCATGTAGAAAAGTCTGAGTTTCTTCGCCACTAGCTCGAATAAGGCCAAGATTCGATAAATCGCATAAATAGGTTTTGTTCATATTAAATTGTTTAAAATGTAGTCAAACTAAAAATAATCGTACATATATTTGTATTAGTTGCTCTGCTATAGGGTTAAATCTAGCATAAAACAAAGGATTAAAATCATTTAAGCGATTGTAATTATTCGCATTTCTTTAGAGATATGTTCAATATCGGTCATCAATCGGGTAGTATTCAGACCATAATAAATCGATTTAATTGCCTCTATACTGCAACGGTTATTTTACCTACGAGTAATATTAGGTAGAGGCATACATCACTAACATTCTAAAGAGGAGTTATATGGCTAACTTTGAGCGGCCATTATCGCCACATTTGCAGATATATAAGTGGCCTTTAGCCATGGCGATCTCAATTTTGCATCGTATCACTGGTGTTGCACTTGCTATAGGTGCTGCGCTAATGGTTGCAATATTCGTTGCTATTGCTGCTGATCCAGAATGTTATGAGTGGATACAAGGAATTCTCACCAATAAAGTGGGTAAAGCATTTCTTTTTCTTTGGACCTTTGCACTTTTTTTGCATCTCTTTAATGGCATTCGTCATTTGTTTTGGGATGCGGGCTATGGCTTTGAGAAAAGTACGACAACCAAGTCGGGTGTATGGGTAATTATTGCTAGTTTTATACTTACCTTCGCCGTATGGGGTGCAGCTTATTACTGCACGAACGTATAACCATTTTATAATCGAGAAAAATTAAACTAGAGTATTTATGTCATTACGAACACCATTATCACAAGCAAAAGGTCTAGGGTCAGCTAAAGAAGGTGCTAGTCATTGGTGGCTGCAAAGACTAACGGCAATAGCGCTAATCCCACTAGCAATTTGGATGGCTTTTGCTGTAGCGATGTTAGGTGATGCCAGCTATGAAACCGTAGTCGCTTGGTTGCAAACACCCTATGTAGCCGTTTTACTTATTTTGTTTGTTGCAGCAACCTTTTACCACACGCAGCTTGGTCTACAAGTAATTGTAGAGGACTATGTGCACGGCTGGTTAAAAGTAGTCACAATAATTCTAATTAATTTTCTTTGCATCGCATTAGCAGTAGCAGGAATTGTTGCATTGCTAAAAATCTTTTTATAAAAATATTTAACTTATGAGTAAAGCTTACAATGTAATTGAGCATGCCTACGATGTTGTGGTGGTAGGTGCTGGCGGAGCAGGTTTGCGCGCAACTTTAGGTATGGCAGTGAGTGGTCTATCTACTGCGTGCATTACAAAAGTGTTTCCAACACGCAGTCATACCGTGGCGGCACAAGGTGGAATGAGTGCAGCCTTAGGCAATATGGGTGATGATGATTGGCGCTGGCATATGTATGACACGGTTAAAGGTTCTGATTGGCTGGGCGATCAAGATGCAATTGAATATATGTGTCGCGAGGCCATTCCTGCGGTTGTGGAGCTTGAGCATTACGGCGTTCCGTTTTCTAGAACTGACGCAGGTAAAATTTATCAGCGGCCGTTTGGTGGAATGACCACGCACTATGGTGAAGGTATTGCGCAGCGCACTTGTGCTGCAGCGGATCGAACAGGTCATGCGATTTTGCATACTCTTTATCAGCAGTCTTTAAAGCACAATGCGGAATTTTTTATTGAGTATTTTGCGACTGATTTGCTAATGGATGATGATGGCACTTGTAAAGGTGTTATGGCGTGGGATTTAGCTACAGGTGATTTACATATTTACCGTGCTCACATGGTGTTACTCGCTACGGGTGGTTACGGTCGGACTTATTTCTCTTGTACTTCAGCACACACTTGCACAGGAGATGGAAATGCCATGGTGTTACGTGCCGGATTGCCGCTTCAAGACATGGAATTTGTGCAGTTTCACCCAACCGGAATTTATGGAGCAGGCTGCTTAATTACTGAAGGTGTGCGTGGAGAGGGTGGTTACTTAACAAACTCTGAAGGAGATCGTTTTATGGAGCGTTATGCTCCTAACGCAAAAGATTTGGCTTCTCGTGATGTGGTGAGCCGCTCCATGACGGTTGAGATTAATGAAGGTCGCGGTATCGGTGAAGAAAATGATCATATTCATCTTCATTTAGAACATTTAGGTGCAGACGTTATTAATGAGAAGTTACCTGGTATTGCAGAGTCGGCAAGAATATTTGCAGGAGTAGATGTCACTAAAGCGCCAATTCCCGTGATTCCTACTGTGCATTACAACATGGGCGGTATCCCAACTAACTATCAAGGTGAAGTGGTCACACTTAAAGATGGAGACCCCGATACCGTAATTCCTGGATTGATGGCAATTGGTGAGGCTGCATGTGTATCTGTGCATGGTGCAAATCGTTTAGGTTCAAATTCATTACTAGACTTGATTGTATTTGGAAGAGCGGCTGCAATACGCGCAGCAGAATTGGTTAAGCCAAAGCAACCGCATAGCGATTTAAAGAATGGTGCGGTAGATAAAGTATTAGATCGATTCGATAAGCTACGGCATGCCAATGGTAGTGTGTCTACAGCAGACCTACGCATGGAAATGCAAAAGACTATGCAAAATCATGCTGCAGTGTTTAGAACAGGTGACTCAATACAAAAAGGCTTAGATAAACTGAGAGCCTTAAATGATCAAATGGATGATTTAAAAGTTACTGACCGCTCAATGATTTGGAATACAGATCTGGTTGAGACATTAGAGCTTACCAACTTAATGCCACAAGCATTGGCCACTGCGCAATCTGCGTTGAATCGTACCGAGAGTCGTGGAGCACAAGCGCGCGATGATTATCCTGATCGTGATGATGATAATTGGATGAAGCATTCTTTGGTTTCGGTAGATGAAAAAGGCAACGTTACAATAGACTATCGTCCGGTACACATGTATACACAAACTGACGATGTTGAAGTTGTTCCACCTAAACCACGCGTATATTAATTAAGGGCGTATTAGAGAGATTCCACTATGGCGCAATTTACACTTCCTGCAAATTCGGTTGTTAAACCTGGTAAAACGTTTAAATGCACAACCGGCAGTAAAAATATCAAGAAAGTAACGGTCTATCGTTTTGAGCCTGAGGCAGGTGAAAATCCGCGTACCGATATCTATGAAGTGGATATGGACGAATGTGGCCCGATGATTTTGGATATTCTCATTAAGATAAAAAATGAGATTGATCCAACTTTAAGTTTTAGAAGATCATGTCGTGAAGGTATATGCGGTTCTTGTTCAATGAATATTAATGGTTCAAATACACTGGCTTGTACAAAAGCTGTAGATGACTATAAAGGTGATTTGAAAATCTACCCATTACCTCATATGCCAGTAGTTAAAGATTTAGTGGCTGATATGACAAACTTCTATGCTCAATACGCATCAGTTAAGCCATGGATGCAATCTGATTCACCGCCCCCACCAGATCGAGAGCGTTTGCAATCTAAAGAAGACCGAGAAAAGCTTGAAGGCTTGGAAGAATGCATTCTTTGCGCATGTTGTTCTACAAGTTGCCCTAGTTATTGGTGGAACAGTGATCGTTATCTAGGTCCTGCAACATTATTACAAGCTTATAGATGGATTGCAGACAGTAGAGATGAGGCGACAGGTGAACGATTAGATGAACTAGAAGATCCATTCAAGTTATATCGTTGTCATACTATTATGAACTGCACTAACACATGTCCAAAAGGATTGAATCCTGCTAGGGCCATTGCTGAAATTAAAAAGCTAATTGTAGAGCGACGCGGCTAAACAACTAATTATTCCTAAGTGGAAAATCTGCAAAAGCTAGCTTGGAGATGTTGTAGAGGCACAAAAGAGCTGGATGTTTTGATGCAACGATTTCTAAATAACTACTACCAAACCGCTAGTGGAGACTTGCAACATGCTTTTGAGCGCATGTTAGATATGCAGGATCCTGAGCTATATGATCTTCTTGTCGGTCGACAATTGTCTGAAGATCAAAATATTAATAACGTGATTGAACACATCTATCGATAATTTCAGTATCATACTGAAACCTTCTAAAGTTTTGCTTTTAAGCTTAAGTTTGCTTTATCTTATAGCACTTATTTCTATTTTGTTTTTATCTTTGTCTGTTTTGTTTAAGGTAGTTTTAGTATTTATAGTTTTGATAATGGCTATTTATACAATTAAGCAATACGCGCTGTTAAAATCAGAGAATTCAATTTATAAACTTAGATGTTCAAGTAATAATAAATGCCAAATTGAATTAAAAAATGGCAAAGTGCTTCAGGCAAAATTAATTTCAGCGGAGTGGTTGTTTAATTATTTTGCAGTATTATTGTTGCAGAATAATACAAAGAAGTTTAAAGCAACTATCGCAAAAGATTCAATGAGTCAAGAACAATTATACGCTTTACGCTTATACCTTCGATCCTTTAATAAGTAACGATAAGTAAAACATATTTCACACATTTGTAACTTTGTGAGAGACTTCAAACTATGCAAAACTATTTTTGCATAGAACTTGTTGTAACTATTTTAATAGATTATTTAATGAGGTAGTGGATACAAATGCCACAATAGATTGATGATGCAAACCCTTCGACAAGGACGTATGCCAAGAAATAGTTTGGTAGCACCATTGCCTAATTCATTTTCTGGGCTGATGGAGATGTATGAGGGTAACTATATTCGCTTACGTAAACTACTTGGCGATAAAGACAGTATGCCAGCGGTTGCTGTATCTAGAGTCGACCATGGTATGGATCTATACCTCCAGGTCTTGGAACAGACCAAATATACCGCAACCATTGCCTTAACCTATTATTTTTCAGATGCCGAAGAAGGCTTTCTAGCTTATCCAAATTTAAAGCTAAGAATCTATTATGACGCCTTACAGGCTGAGGTCATGAGTCAGGCCTATAAGCGTCGAGACCCTAATTTCCATGCCTTCAACCATAAAGTGGACCCAACACTTCTAAAGCGCTGGAGAATGAACCGCTTTCTATATAAATGGCTTTCTTACTGTGACCGTCAAGGTCATAGCTTTCAGGTCGGGGCTACGTCTGGCCAAAACCAACTAATCACCAAAAATGTCGAAATACCATTGCAGGATAAGGCTAGTTCCAGTACTATAATTGAGTGAACAAATTATCATTATGTTGTAACTTGTTGATATTTAAGAATAATAATAATTCTCAGAATTTGGTTCAGTCGACATTTTCAATACACTAGTTGGTGTTAAAATAACCGCAAGATTAGTGGTTTTGGTTCGCTAAACCAAATTTATGCCATTCAAGGTAGAAGGTGAAGGATATGAAACTCTCAACAAAAGCGCGTCATGCAATTACTGCAATGATGGACTTAGCAATAAATGATAACTATAAGCCCGTAACACTGGCAGATATTTCACAGTGCCAAGGTATTTCTTTATCTTATTTAGAACAGTTATTCGCTAAATTACGTAAAAGTGGTTTGGTAATAGGTGTACGTGGCCCAGGTGGCGGATATCGCTTATCAAGATCGCCAAGCGAAATTTCGGTTGCTCAAGTAATCAGTTCAATTGACGAAAACGTACAACCTCAACAAGAGCATACAGAGCTTTCCGTTCAGTTTGATGATCGTTGCATTACTCATCATATTTGGGACGAGCTAAGTACTAAGATTTACAATTACTTAGACGGTGTTTCTCTAGGTGAGTTTACACAGAAACCTGAGTATCAAGCGCTTAGACAACAAGCTACAGGTGGCAACAGAAGCCATATGTTCCCGAAAAGGACTGCAGCTTAAATAAACTAGTTGGTTTTTACAGCTATTATTCAAAAAAGCCCGCAACAAGCGGGCTTTTTTGTGTCCGCTATATTCCTGGCTACTCAATAAGACTATTATAAATCCTATAAAAAATAGAAAGTATGGAGAAGTTATGAAGCAAGAAGTCACTGTTGATGGGTTGAAAATCAATATAAATATCGAAGAAAGCGGTAGTGGTGATACCACGTTGCTGATGGTGCATGGTATTCCTACGAATGCGAGATTATGGAGACATGTGCAAGCACAGCTTCCACAATATCGTACCCTTGCCATGGACATGGTGGGTTACGGGCAGTCCGATATGCCATTAGATAAATTTAAGCACTCGTTTATGAATCAAGCGGAGGCTGTGAAAGGCGTTATTGAGGGCCTTGGATTAAAAGGCAAAGTTATACTAGTAGCTCACGATCATGGTGGCGGTGTCGCACAAGTATTTGCAACGAAGTATTGCGATTATATTTCTCGTCTCATATTAATTAATCCGGTTTGCTTCGATCAATGGCCAGTATGTGAAGTAGAAGCATTGGCTGGATTGGATGGAGCGCCAGATGAAGTGTTGATGCAAGCATTGCCACAGGCGGTTGCAGGATTCCCTGCATTGATGCGCATGGGTAGCTATGATGGCGCGCCTTTTACCGATAAAAACTGCAAACAAAATTATTTACAGTTTTGGGGACGTGGTCCAGACATTACAGGATTTAAGTCCTTAATTCGTATCTCTGCCGACCCGCAAAATTCAGATACTGATGTGGATCATAGTAAAATTACGTGTCCTACCATGGTGATGTGGGGAGTGGCGGATAACTTTATGTCATGCTCGGCAGCTGAAAAACTAAAAGAAAGAATTACGGGTCCAACACGGGTGCAATACATAGAACGTGCCGGTCATTGGGTACAGGAAGATCGCCCGGATGAAGTTGCAAAGTATATAAATGACTTTGTAACGGAATGGGATGGCGTGAACCTTTAAACTTATTTCTGATATGCGAGTTATTATTCTATAACTCGCATTATTTCAGAAACTTCCAGCATGTAAATGTGGATTTTCTAGCTAAAAGTCTCAATTGCACATTCAAAAATATTGAAATAATGGTGTTGCAATGATTTATTCTGGTGGTTGCCACTGCGGGGCTATAAGATTTGAGGTAGAGGCAAGCAAAAACATTACATGCCAAGATTGTAATTGTTCTATTTGCTCAAAGTCCGGGTTTTTACATCTTATTGTTCCAGAGTCAAAGTTTAAATTATTGCAAGGGGAAGACAACCTCACTACCTACACTTTTGATTCGGGTGAGGCTAAACATTTCTTTTGTAAAACATGCGGCATAAAGTCATTCTACATACCACGCTCTAATCCTGATGGTTTTGATATAAATGTGCGATGTTTAGATAAACAACCTATGGGGATTACTATTGAGCCATTTGATGGTAAAAACTGGGAACAACACGCACATGAATTGAAACATTTAAGTGAGGAGTAAATGGCCGTTTTCGACCTAAAGCGGACGTTATAAATTATATGTTAAAATATAAAATTTAATTACTTAATAATAGAAATAAGAATAGTTCTTTAGGTGCATCATGTACGACATCATTATAATTGGAGGCGGTTTAGGCGGCGCAACTCTAGCTAAAGTAATGAGCAAACATGGTTTGCGTGTTTTAATTCTAGAACGTACTACCGAATTCAAGGACCGAATTCGAGGCGAAGGGATGCATGCATGGGGAGTACCTGAAGCAAAAAGACTCGGAATATACGAGCTACTATGTGATTCGTGCGGAATTGAAGTTCCGTGGTGGGATATTTATTTGGTTAATGAACAGATTGCGCATAGAAACTTTCCCGAAACTACGCCACATCAGTCACCACTTTTCAGTTTTTATCATCCTGCAATGCAAGAAATCTTGCTTAGCGCAGCAGAAAAAGAGGGTGCAGACGTTCAACGTGGAACACAAATACTTACAATACAGAATGAAGTCAATCCAAAGGTAATCGTAAAACTAAATGGTCGTACACAAGAGCTGCAAGCTCGCTTAGTAGTAGGAGCGGATGGGCGAAATTCTATAGTAAGAAAACATGCAAGGTTTGATGTAATAAGTGATCCGCCAAGAAGAATGTTTGCCGGTGTGCTTCTTGAAGATGTCCCGTTACCGACTGACATGTGGTATGCAGTCATGAATCCGAGTAATGGGCAAGAAACATTTCTAGGGTCAATTGGCGATGGCCGTGTACGAGCATATCTAGGCTATCCAAGTAATAAACATCCTCGTTTCCAAAAAACAGATGATCTTCCAAGATTTATTGAAGAGTCTATGCGCACAGGCGGTGAGCCAAGCTTATATGCAAATGCACGTGCTATCGGTCCATTGGCAAGTTTTCCATCAGATGATAGCTGGGTTGAACATCCTTACAAAGATGGAGTAGCGTTAATAGGTGACGCAGCTTCAACTTGTGATCCAGCTTTTGGACAAGGGATGGCAATGACACTTCGTAGTGTTCGACAATTAAGTAATCGACTTTTGGAGATAGAAGATTGGGATGTTGCAGGAAATGCATATGCAAAAGAACAAAACCGAGATTTCATGATTATTCGTACACATGAAGATTGGCTAAGAAGCATATTTCTAGAGACTGGTAAAGTCGCTGATGAGCGAAGGGAGCAAGCATTACCTTTAATTGGTGAAGATCCTTCTCGTATGCCAGATTTATTTGGATTAGGACCAGAGGCACCAATTGGTGAATCGGTTCGAAGACGATTTTTTGGTGAAGAATGACGCAGCATCACGCTGCAAGTGTAATGTCCTCCGGTGGCCGAAAGCAGACATAAAGTCGCGTGTAAATGATTCATGTAGTATTGCATTTTGTGATTCCAGCAGTTGTAACTGGAATTTTCTTTCGAAGGCACTGGAAATACGCATATTTTATAATGGTCGCGACAATGCTCGTTGATCTCGATCACTTAATTGCAAGCCCCATTTATAACCCTAATCGCTGTAGCATTGGCTTTCACCCGTTACATCAACCATGGTTTATCGGTTTGTATCTTGTACTTTGTTTTGTGCCTAAGACTCGATTTATAGGACTTGGCTTGATTATTCATATGTGTCTAGATGCTATTGATTGCCAGGTGACAAATGGTGTGTGGGTAAACTAAGATTAATTCAACAAGAGCACATAACAATACGTGGTGTTAATGGCCGTTATTGGCCGAAAGCGGACATTCATCAATTCACATATTTATTGACTCAATTTGATATGAAGAAGTCTGAATATCACAAGACTATAGATAAGGTGCTCGCACCGACTCTTTTAGAGCTCGGCTTTGAAGAGGTGAGACTCAAAGACTGCATGAAACCAGAAGTACTTTACCGTCGCAAAAACCTCTGGTTCGGTACATCATGGGACTGGAGAGATAGGTATTTAGAGGTAAATCTAGGTCATCTACATTGGTTTAAGGATGTTATGCCATGTGTCATTGTTTTGGGGGACTACTCTAGTTATAGCAATAAAATTAAAATTATTGAAGAATCAGATAAAAACTACTTAGAAAAAGTTGCGAATGTGGTTGCAAATACTATTCATGATGCGATAACAGTTTATACCGAAAAGTATGAGCAAATAAAATTCAAGCTTCTTGAAAATAATACTGAATACTCAGCTGTGTTTAAGGGTCATCTCGGTAAAGAAATATCAGACGCAGAATTAATGAATTACTATGACCGCTAACGACCAAAAGCAGACATTCACCATAATAGAATAAATCAATGTAAAATTACTCGAATTTATATGGCACTAAGATTTGAAAGGATCATTTTCGATGATTGAGCTTAATTCAGAAACATTTTATTTAGAAACCAAAAAAACTAGTGTTCTACTATGTGTTTTTTATCAAGACTCTATAAACAAACCAGAAGAGGTATTTGCCCGTATTTTTGGAAATAAGTATACATCATTGTCGGAAACCATTGCCTACATCGATATTGATAAAAGCCAAGACATTGCACAAATGCTTGGTATTTCTACAGAAGAACCCACAGTTTTAATTATGCGCGAACAAATTGTATTATTTTGCGAGCCCATATCGGAACTAAATAAACATGATGTTTCTTCCATACTTCAACAAGTATCAAAGTTAGATATGGAAAAAATTAAGCATGACGTAGAAATTGAAAGGCAAAGCCAAGCCCATATTTTTGGACGTAATGTTTGCCCCGCAGCGAAAAGAACACGTGGTAAATGACCGCTATTAGTCGACAGCGGACATTCACAGAAGATTTAATTTGAAGCAACATTCATGTTGCTACTCTTATTCTCGTGGTTTTCCCCAACACCCTGTCTCACGTGACACTTGTACATCCTCGGTAACTGCTCCTGCTGATCTCGGTCTCTGTTCCAGACTCGACTCTACCGATTCCATCCATGGAATCGTACCTCCTGCAACCATGCAGTCGTGTACATCATCTATGTGATTTTTAAAGCAAGTCTTTGACTGCTTCGCGTTCTTCGAGTAATTCTTTTTCAGTTTCTTTCATCATTTGCACACTAAAATCGTCTTGATTTAACCCTTGAACTACTTCGTAGCTTCCATTGCTGCAGGTAACGGGGAAGGAATACATTAAACCTTCAGCTATTCCGTAATCACCTTTAGAAATCATGCCCATGCTGACCCAGTCATTGGTGCCAAGCACCCAGTCTCGCATGTGGTCGATGGCAGCAGATGCCGCTGATGCAGCAGAGGAAGCGCCCCGTGCACTGATGATTTCTGCGCCCCGTTTTTGTACTTTAGGCATGAATTCATTTTTGTACCAGACATCATCTACTAATGATTTAGCCTGTTTGCCATTTACAGTGCAGTGGCCAATATCAGGAAACTGCGTTAGTGAATGATTGCCCCAAACGACCATCTTGTTGATGTCGGTTACCTTGGCGCTTGTTTTAGATGCAAGCTGACTGATTGCACGGTTATGGTCTAAGCGCATCATGGAAGTAAATTGTGAAGGGTTTAAATCAGGTGCGTTATTGCATGCGATGAGTGCATTGGTATTGGCAGGGTTACCTACGACAAGCACTTTTACATCTTTAGATGCATTGTCATTAATTGCTTTACCTTGAGGGCCGAAAATTTTGCCGTTCTCACTAAGTAAATCTGCACGTTCCATGCCTTTGGTTCGTGGTTTGGATCCTATTGATAAAACGTAATCGACATCGCCAAAGCCTTGGTTAACATCTGCTGTACAAATTATGTCGTGTAGCAGCGGGAATGCACAATCACGCAATTCCATTTCAACACCCTCTAAAGCTCCAAGTGCAGGCGGGATTTCAATCAGCTGTAATATGATCGGTTGATCTGGGCCAAGCATGTTTCCTGCGGCCACTCTAAATGCGGCTGCATAGCCTATATTTCCTGCGGCTCCTGTTATTGCTACGCGTACTGCTGGCTTCATTACTAACTCCTAAATGTATTTTTAATTTGGTTGGTGTTGTTTTTCTAAATATTCATGTGACTGCATTTCACTCAATCGGCTGGTAGTCCGGCCAAATTCAGCATCTAAGCGCTTTCCTTTATATAGTTTAGCGGGACTCGCTTCTGCAGACAAAATTAATTTAACATTTCTATCATAGAATTCATCTACCATATTAACAAATCTGCGGGCTTGATCATCTTTCCCTTCAAAGATGGGTACGTGAGAAATTAATACAGTATTAAATTGTTTAGCTATCGCGATATAGTCAGAAGCGCTGCGTGGACCATCGCATATTTCATTAAAATCAAACCAAGCTACGGTGTCTGTGTGCTGAATAGTCTGGATTTGTCTATCGTTTATTTTTATTTTTTCCCATGATGATTCTACTCGCTCATTGGCAAGATTTAGGAAGCTATGCTTAAGCCAATCACGTGAAGATTCTTCAATAGGATAGTTATACACATCGTTGGTCTGTAAGAATTCAAAACGATGGTCTATTTCACCTTCAAGATGAATAACTTTAGTATGTTCTTGCAATAGTTGGATGGTGGGTAAAAAACGTTCTCGTTGCAAACCATCTTTATAAAGCAAACTAGGTTCAACGTTAGATGTAGCTATTAAAGCTACGTTGTTCTCGAATAGGCCTTCAAGCAATCCTGCGAGTATCATGGCATCGCCAATGTCGTTTACAAAAAACTCATCAAAACAAAGCACTTTGGCTTTAGTTGAAAACTCTTTAGCAACAAGTTTTAACGGATCGGGTTCATCACGATAGTTGTTTAGCATTGTATGAGCTTGATCCATAAAACGATGGAAATGTAGACGCAATTTGTCTTGAAAATGTAGATTCGAAAAGAACAAATCCATTAAAAATGTTTTGCCACGACCAACCCCACCCCATATGTAGAGGCCTTGTATCGTTCTTGTATTGGATTTGCGTGATAAGAAAGTAGTGAAACGATCAATTATGGTTGAGTCATCAGGGTTGTCTTCACCAAGTTCATCATGCAAAACCTGTAAAGCCTGTATCACTTTCTTTTGGTTTAGGTCTTCTACAAGCTGTTCACTGTCGACGAGTGCTTGATATACGGATTCAATCATTATTTTTGTATTTTTTTCTAGCCTAATTCACAACTCTTTATTGAGTCACTTTGGTACGCGTTATGGGCTAATTCACGGCCTAATCACCCAGTATAAATAGAAATCATCTGTTACGGATGGTATGCATGGATAAATGATTCGATTTGTATATTAATTAAGCGATCGCGTTATGCTGAGAAAAAAGAGACAAAAAACCGTTATTAATCAATTCACTTACGTAACTTTAATGCTATAAATTGTCACAAATGTGCCCAAAATTGTCGATATTAAAGCAATTAATACACGACTAGAATCGATAAGTAGCTGAAAAAAAAGAAAATAGGGTTTTTGGCATCATATATGCTTCTTTATTCATGAGCCTCTCAACATGATACAGATATCCTCTATTTGGCATGTTGTTATTCTCGACTCCTCCTGGATTCGGCCGTCTTATTAAGACGGCCTTTTTTTTGCTTCAGTATAAATCTTACCGAGTAACGATGAAATTACTCATCACCATGCTTCACTTCTAGGCAGCAATCGCAAATAATCAACACATGTCACTGGGTCCACTAATGGTAGATCTCGCTGCAGATTGCATGTCTGTGGAGGAGAGGGAATTACTGCAATCGTCACAGGTAGGCGGTGTAATTTTATTTAGCCGAAATTTTACTTCTGTAGAACGCTTGATCGAATTAATTGAAGAAATCCACGAACTACGACACCCAAGATTGTTAATTGCTATTGATCAGGAAGGTGGACGAGTGCAACGTTTGCGAGAAGGCTTTACGCAACTGCCCGCAATAAATCTTTTGGGTCAAATTTATGATTCTGAACCTAAGCGAGCAGAAGAGCTTGCTACAGTTAGCGGATGGTTAATGGCTTCTGAATTACGCTCTATAGGGATTGATTTTAGTTTTGCGCCGATATTAGATTTAAATTATGGCGTGAGCCAAGTGATAGGTGATCGTGCATTTCATAAAGATTCTGAAGTGGTTTCGTTACTTGCAATACGTTATGTGCAAGGAATGCGTAATGCGGGAATGCAAGCCGTAGGAAAACACTTTCCTGGGCATGGCGCGGTAACTGCAGATTCACACATTGAATTGCCGACCGATTTAAGAGAATTTGAAGACATAGCAAGTAAGGATCTCGTTCCGTTTAAACGTTTAATTGATAATGGTTTAGCAGGATTGATGAGTGCGCATGTTATATATGAAAAAGTTGTCCCTGAAATAGCCACCTTTTCAAAATTATGGTTACAAGATGTATTGCGAAAGCAGTTAGAATTTAAGGGTGTTATATTCAGTGATGATTTAAGCATGAAGGCTGCTCTATGTGATAGCCAGGGTGATGACGGGGATGGTAATAATTATCTACTACGAACACAGAGAGCATTGAGTGCCGGATGTGATATGGCATTAATTTGCAATTCTAGTGAAAATGCATGTTTAGTGGCAGAACAGTTAGATAACTATAATAATCCAGCATCACAAATGCGCTTAACACGTATGCACGGTGGTAAAGATCCAACGACTTATCAGAAATTAAGAAACTCTACTGAATGGCAACACGCCGTTACACAAGTAGAGTCCTATCAAGATTCGCCTTATGGCGAACTCACCCTGTAAAATTATTTTGGAAAAAAGATATAAAGAATGGAAAACATAGATTTCACAAATATTTTTGGTGACTCAAGTTTAGCGATGTATTTCAAGCCATGGGTATTACAAGTATTTGTAATTGTATTGGCGGTTTTATTAATAAACTTCGCATTTAAAATTTTCTTAAAAAAACTATCTGCACGAGCAGAAAAAACTGCAAATCCATGGGATGATGCATTCATACAAGCAGCTAACAGGCCCTTCCGTATGTTGGTATGGGTAATTGGAGTTTTATTTGCGGCAGAAATTGTAGCGAGTCGAAGTGAGGCTGAAATATTTCGTGCGATAGGTCCAATAAGAAATGTAACCATCGTAGCTACACTTGCATGGTTCTTAATTCGTTTTGTAAAAGAATTTGAAAAAGCATACGTTGTGCGCCAACGTCAAAAGGGTAAGCCGGTTGATCTGACTACTACCCATGCATTAGCAAAACTTGTGCGCGCTTCGATTTTTATTACTGCTGCATTAGTAATGTTGCAAACACTTGGATTTAGTATCTCAGGTGTGTTGGCATTTGGAGGAATAGGGGGCATTGCAGTGGGCTTCGCAGCCAAAGACCTACTGTCTAATTTCTTTGGAGGTCTAATGGTGTACTTAGATCGGCCATTTAAGGTGGGTGATTGGATTCGTTCGCCTGATAAGAAAATAGAAGGAACGGTAGAAGAAATAGGCTGGCGCCAAACGCGCATTCGTACCTTTAGTAAACGACCGATCTATGTGCCAAATTCGATCTTTATGAACATCATTGTTGAAAATCCATCACGCATGTCACACCGCAGAATTTATGAAACGATGGGCCTTCGGTATAACGATATTTCTGTGGTAAATGATATTGTGAAGGAAGTGAAACAAATGTTGCTAAGTCATAAAGAAATTGATAGCAATCAAACCATGATAGTAAATTTTAATGAGTTCAATGAATCATCGGTTGATTTCTTTATCTACACTTTTACCAAAACGGTAAACTGGGTTAAATTTCATGAGGTGAAGCACGAAGTGCTTTTAAAAGTGTATGAGATTGTTGAAAAGCATAATGCAGATTTAGCATTCCCTACACGTGTTTTGCAAGTAGAGAATAATGATACCAGTGTATTAACTCAGTCATAACTAAGTAATTCATGGAAGATCTCACTCATCAAGAAATTGTTCAAGTTCGTGAAAATGCAGATGTTTTAATATCTGAGCAAGAAATTAAACAAGCAATAAATCAGGTTGCTCAGAGCATTGAGTCTTCATTGGATAGTGAAGTTCCAGTTATGTTGTGCGTGATGAAAGGTGGGTTGATGTTTACAGCTGCATTAATGCAGCGCATCTCATTGCCAATGGTTCTAGATTATGTGCATGTAGATCGTTATCGTAACAACACACAAGGTAGTAGTATTCATTGGCATAAAGAGCCGGATACTTCGCTTAAAGATCAAATCGTAATTATTGTTGATGATATATTAGATGAAGGTTATACCTTGCAAGAGCTTATTGCATATTGTCATGCAAAAGGTGCCAAGAAAGTATTGTCAGCCGTTTTGTTAAAGAAAAAATTATCAAATACTCCTGTAAATATTACGCCTGACTTTATTGGTTTAGAAGTTACCGATCGTTATGTATTTGGGTGGGGTATGGATTACAAGGGTTATCTGCGCAATCTATCTTCCATATACGCCATTAATAAGAATTAATGATAAGCGTGATTTGTAATCTATGACTAAACTCGCAATCATAGGAGGCACTGGATTTTCATCCATTGATGAGCTCAGTATTGATTCTAGTGAATTCATAGATACACCCTATGGGATTTCCAGTGCTCCTTTGATAATGGGTGAGTTAGCTGGGAAAGAAGTCGTTTTTATTGCGCGACATGGTCTTGGACATACTATCCCGCCTCATAAAATAAATTATTGCGCTAATATCTGGGCATTAAAAAGTGTTGGTGTTACGCATGTTATTGGGGTGGCAGCAGTTGGTGGGATTCATGATGATATTCCACCTAAAAAAATAGTTATACCTGATCAAATAATTGATTACACATATGACCGCAAACATACATTTTTCGAAGAAAATTTATCAGATGTTACCCATATTGATTTTACCCACCCTTATAGCGAAGAACTTCGGCAAAAGCTTATTCGAGCATCAATAGAAAGTGAAATTGATATTTATGAAGGTGGTGTGTATGGAGCGACTCAGGGCCCACGTTTAGAAACCGCAGCGGAAATTATTCGAATGCAAAAAGATGGGTGCGATATCGTAGGAATGACAGGAATGCCTGAAGCATCATTAGCAAAAGAACTAGGGTTAAAGTACGCATGCTGTGCATTGTCTGTTAACTGGGCAGCAGGTATTGGCGGAAATGAAATAACTATGCAAGAAATTAAACAAGCCATTGATGACGGAATGGTTAGTGTGAATTCTATTTTAGTTTCTGCTATTTCAAATTAGTAATATCTATTTTCGAGCCAAAGCGGATTTTGTAATTAATGAAAAAAATAATCTTAGTACTTCTTGGGTTGGTTTTAGTAGGTCTCTTATTCTTGTATGTAGAAGGAAGTAAAACGCAAGAAATTAAAACAGAAATCGAAATTTTAGCCTCACCTTCTAAGGTTTGGTCCATTATTTCGGATATTAATAATTGGCAGGAATGGAGCCCAATTATTAATGGCTCAAAAGGTATCGCAACTGTTGGGTCAACTCTTAGTATTACTATGATAAGCAAAGAAGAAGGTAAAAACGGACCTAAATATAATCCAATAATCACTGAGCTTAAGGAACCAAATTATTTTCACTGGCGCGCACATATGATCGCTGGATTCATTTTTACTAATGACAAGATATTTGAACTTGAAGAAACTGATTTAGGCACGAAATTAATACATAAAGAAACGTTTAAAGGATTACTTGCCCCGATTATTTGTAGTCATATGGAAGAAAGTGTTCCTCCGATGTTAAATTCAATGAATAAGGCTTTGAAGGATTTAGCAGAGAAGTAAAATTATTATAATCGCGTATATTGGTTCTGTTATTGGCCGACAGAAATTTCTTCCTCGGAAACTGTTCTAGCATCCATGGCTGTCAAAAGTAGACGCTATGCACTTATTGGAATTTGCATATGAAATACTTACTTTTAAGTTTAGTTGTTCTTATTATAAACTTTGGTTTTCATACTGTATCAGCAGCAAAAGAATTTAAATATCCAGATTTTTCAATACAGATCCCAGAAACTTGGCGAGCAATTGAACTAGATAAGGATGGAGGTTCAAGATCATGGTTATTTGGTAAACAAGCTACAGGGGAGGAAAGTGGAGTCTCAATAGCAGTACATATTCTTGAATTAAGCGATCCAAAGTTTAATTCCGAAACTGACTTAATAATGAACAAGGACCGATGGCTGAATAAAAATATTCATACCATGGGTAAATCTAAGCAAGTTTTAAATACAAGCATTATCTATGATGAGATTATCGATGGAGAAATCTATAGAGCAATAAATTTCCGAAGTTTATTCAATGTTCAAAATCACCCTGATCTCAAGTTAAAGATTTTCGGGCGCGTATATCTGACGATACTCGACTCTAAAGTTATTACCATAAACTTTCAGGCGTCTGAAAGTCACGAAAATGAGATAAGACCCGAGCTAGAAAAGATTGTCGAAACCATTAGATTAATTAGGAAATAATACTGATGCTTTCAAAGTCGAATATTATTTATTGTGGATCGAAAGCGATTATTCAAAGTTCAGCCAGCAGGGCGGATTTCTATTAGAATGCCGAGGTAAGGATGATCTATATAATGTAATGTGCTGCTACGCATTTTGCGATGTGTTTTGACTGGGAAGTCTGCAAGCACGCGATCTCGACCTAATGCATCACTTGAGCTCACACTAAAAGTTTTGCGATAGGCTAAATCTGTATATAAATGCAGGTAACGTCCAAGCACAATCTTCACGGTACCGTCTAATTCGTTTGTAGGCTGATTGGTGAAAGACCTTTCACTAAATTCACTTTTATAATTTTTCCCTGCGTGTATACGAACCGCAATGGCATCTTCTTTGGCAAGGCCTGGTTGTAACCAAGACATATGTTTTAAAACTCTGTATTTGCCTGATTTATTCAGGGCATTTGCTTTGCCAGAAAGTGTAAAGGTATCTGAGGAAAGTGGCACAAAGCCATTTGATTGTGCGCCTTGGCTAAGTGAGATTGAGGCACCTAAATCGGGTTCTATCGCTTGGTTTGATATATGTACTGAATTAGCACCACTATTAGTGTTTGCGAAAAATATCATTTCTACAATGTAATCTTTGCTTATGGCTGTTTGAGAAAAAAACAGTAAAACGGCGATGAAGTTAGGCTTAATGAGTGGGTGCATAAGATTCTATATGAAGGGTTAGGCGGCTTGTTTTAATTGTAGATCATTTAATAGATTCACGATGGTGTCAATTCGTTCCGCAATATTTTCAGTCTCGGTGTATATGGTGAGCTTTTCGGAGCCATCAAGCTTATAGGTATCGGGTTCTTGCAATATCAATTCTAAAATTTTAGTGGTGTCGATTTTAGGAGACTTGCCAAAATGGATGCGGGCAGTCTCATGACTCATCTCAATGCGGGATACTCCAAAGCTGCTCGCGAGCAGTTTAAGATGGGTAACCAAAAATAAATTTTTAGCAAACTCTGGCAACAACCCATAACGATCAATCAATTCAATTTCCAAATCATCAAGATCATCATTGGTTTTAGCGCTGGCAATGCGCTTATACATCACGAGTCGACCATGTATATCAGGTAAATAATCATCTGGGATGAGTGCAGGCACCCCTAAATTAACCTCTATACCTTGATCAAGCGGTTGATCAAGATCTGGAATTTCACCTGCCTTCAAAGCTTCAACCGCTCGGCCTAATAGCTCATTATATAAAGTGAAGCCTACTTCATGAATCTGACCACTTTGTTCAGCACCCAGTAATTCTCCGGCGCCTCGAATTTCAAGGTCATGAGTGGCGAGGGTAAATCCTGCACCTAAATCTTCTAATGATTCGATAGCTTCTAAGCGTTTAACAGCATCTGCCGTCATGGCTGCACGTGGTGGAGCTATAAGGTATGCGTATGCACGGTGGTGAGAACGGCCGACACGACCCCGAATCTGGTGTAATTGTGAAAGGCCAAGCTTATCTGCTCGATTAATGATCATGGTATTTGCAGTCGGTATATCGATACCGTTTTCAATAATGGTGGTGCAGACTAAGATGCTGAAACGCTGATGGTAAAAATCTAACATCACTTGTTCAAGATCTTTTTCGGGCATTTGACCGTGCGCAATGCGAATTGTGCTATCAGGTAAGAGCTGTTGAATGTCTTTAGCCACTTTTTCTATCGTCTTAACTTCGTTATGAAGGAAAAACACTTGTCCGCCACGCTTCATTTCGCGCATGCAGGCTTCTTGGATCATGTTGTCGTTCCATGTCCCTACAAATGTTTTAATCGCCAGCCGTTGGTTAGGCGGTGTAGCAATAATAGAAAGGTCACGTAAGCCGCTTAGCGACATGTTTAATGTTCTGGGAATAGGTGTTGCAGTTAAGGTTAAAATGTCCACTTCAGTGCGCATTTTCTTAAGGATTTCTTTCTGACGTACACCGAATCGTTGTTCTTCATCTACAATGACTAAGCCTAGGTTTTTAAATTTAATCGAGGTGTTAAATAATTTATGTGTACCAATTACAATATCAACAATGCCGCTTTCTAAACCTACTAAAACTTCTTTTTGTTTTTTTGCCGGAATAAATCTTGATAAGCATTCAATTTCAATGGGTAAATCAGCAAAGCGATCGTTAAAACTTTGAAAATGCTGTGAACATAGAAGGGTTGTAGGCACCAATACTGCAACTTGTTTGCCCGCGTTGGCAGCTATGAAGGCAGCACGCATTGCAACTTCTGTTTTGCCGAAACCTACATCTCCACAGATAACTCGATCCATCGGGCGTGTAGATTCCATGTCTTGTATTACATCATCGATAGCTTTTAACTGATCGGGCGTTTCTTCGTAAGGGAAGGTGCTACAAAATGCATTATTCTCTATATGATCAATTTTGTATTGGAATCCTTGTTGTGCTTCCCGGCGCGAGTAAATGTCTAGTAACTCGGCAGCAACGTCTCGTGCACGTTCTGCAGCACGACGTTTAATGTTTTTCCAGGCTTCACCGCCAAGATGGTGAAGTGGTGCATTTTCTTCCGATGCACCACTATAACGACTTACTAAGTGTAAAGACGATACGGGCACATAGAGAATGTCGCCTTCTGCGTATTCAAGCGTAAGAAACTCAGTATCTGTTCCGCTTAGGCTCAACGTTTTTAAACCTTTGAAGCGACCTACGCCATGATCTTCATGTACTACTGCTGAACCCTCGCTTAGATCTGAAAGATTCTTAATTAAAGATTCAGCATCACGGATTTGTCTACGTCTGCGTCTTTTTTGTTTAGCCCTTGCTCCGAATAAATTACTTTCTGTAACAATTGCAATTTTTTCTTGTTGCAGAATCAAGCCGCTATCTAATGGTCCTAATGCGATAGAAATAGAGTGGTCTTTTTCTAAAAACTCATGCCATGAATCAACAACAGTAGGGGTAATTTGGAATCCTTTAAGCACATCTAAAACATATTCTCTTCTGCCTGGTGATTCAGCTAAAAATAATATTTTATTTCCACTAGATTCGATGAAACGTAAAAGCTCGCTTGCAGGATCTTTGATACGAGAATTAATAGTCAACGTCGGGAGTGCTTGTGCATCAAAGTTATATTGATCACGATGCAGTTGTTCTAGCTCATATTGTTGTAATTTTATGGTGTTAAGTTTGAATATACTTTTTTCAAAGTAATCACTAGAGATCCATAGCTGCTTAGGGTGTAGAGGTGGGCGTTCTATATCGTATTTGCGTTGTTCATAACGATGAAAAACATCATTTTCAAAATCAGTTGCAATATCTACAATATCTTCAATTAAAACTAATTGGCTATTGTCTGGTAAGTAATCAAATAAGTTGCTGGTTTCCTCGCAGAATAATGGCAAGTAATATTCAATTCCCGAAGGAAGATTATTATTGCTTACTCCGCGATAGATCACGCTGTTGTTTGGATCGCCTTCAAATTGGATTCTATAATTTTGTCGAAAACGTTTAATTGCTTTTTCATCTGTAGGAAATTCGCGAGCGGGGAGCACTTTGAATGATTCTACTTTATCTATTGATACTTGCGTTTCGGGATTGAACGTTCTAATCGTTTCAATTTCATCGTCAAATAAATCAATTCTATAGGGCTGATTACTGCCCATTGGGAATAAATCAATAATAGAGCCGCGCACTGCAAATTCACCATGCGTCATGACTTGTGAAACATATTGATAGCCGGCTTTAACTAAAGTTTGTTTAAAAGTCTCTAAATTTAGTTGATCACTTACTGCGAGATTTATCGATTGGCCGAGAATAAAATCTTTTGCAGCTAATTTTGATAAAATAGTTCCTGCAGAAATTATAAGTGCGCCTTGTTTTGTTTTAGGTAGGGAACTTAACGCCAAGATGCGATCAGAAATAATATCTTCATGTGGAGAAAATACATCGTAAGCCAAGGTTTCAGAGTCTGGGAACAAATAAATTTCTATCCCTTGCTTGCAGAAAAATGTAAGTTCGCTTTCTAAATTATGTGCGGCTTGAATATCTGGAGTGATAATTAATGTCAGACCACTGAATTGTTCAACTGCTTTAGCCAGCGCCAGTCCTTTGCTGCATCCATACGTGCGTCCCCAGGTCACATGCGAATGATTTTTACTAGGCAGAGGGGGGTTAAAGATGCTCATCAAATAGTCAAAAGGTTTGGCGTTTGCGAAATACGTGGATCATTATGGGTAAGTTAATGTAATTGCCGGCAGAAAAGCACGCCATTCTACTGATTGTGTGGGTGAATTTCAGGCTTGATTTTTCAACTACTAAAAGTGCATGTATTTAGACTAAATCTTAGATAAACCGCTATTTCAGTTCGCTTTAATGTGCCAATTATCGGTGTCACACCATCGTTCGTCGCTTCTACGCCACCACGTGTTAAGATCTCTATGTAATTAATGAGTTACCCATCTTAACCTACATTTTTCCTTAAATATTATAATGCTATGCGCACACAGGAGGTAAGCGTACTCGAAGCACATGACTTGAAATGTGTGAAAGGTAGCACTGAACTATTCTCTAATGTTCATCTCGAACTTGAATCGGGTGAGGCATTAGTAGTTGAGGGATCTAATGGTAGTGGTAAGACGAGTTTGCTTAGAATTCTATGTGGTTTTAATTACCCAGCTGATGGCGAGATAACTTGGAATGGCGAATCAGTTGAAGGTCATGATAACTACCAACAGCAAATCTCATATATAGGTCATGCTTCAGGCGTTAAGCTAGATCTTACCGTAACAGAAAATCTTGTATTTGCTCAACGTTTAGTGGGTTCTGATCGAACTGAGGCAGAGATAAAGGAAATTATTCGTGCTGTTGGTTTGTTTAAGCAGAGAAATATTCTCACACGTAAATTATCTGCAGGCCAAAAGCGTCGTGTTGCGTTAGCTAGATTGCAGCTTGAAGAAAGACAATTATGGATTTTAGATGAACCGCTAACGGCATTAGATAAGGATTTTGTTGCTGAGTTTGAAATGGTGTTGAAAAATCATTTAGAACAAAAAGGAATGTTGATTGTGACTACACATAGAGAATTAAAACTTCCATCTACACTAATGAAAAAAATCAGTCTTTCTAATTTATAAAATAGATTATGTTAAGTGCTCTTCTTACAATAATACGTCGCGATTTGTTGGTTGCATTTCGTCGACGTGCTGAATTAATGAATCCAATTCTATTTTACGTAATTGTGGTAACGTTATTTCCTTTAGGGGTTAGTCCGGACCAGGTATTTTTAAGTCAACTGGCACCTGGTGTTGTGTGGGTAACCGCATTATTAGCAGCATTGATCTCCATGGAGAGCATTTTCCGTCAAGACTTTGATGATGGCAGTGTAGAACAGTTGTTTCTAAGCCAGCATCCGCCAACGGTGTTGATACTGGGCAAAGTCATCGCACATTGGTTGATTACCGGTCTACCCATGTTGATTATCGTGCCATTGATGGCTCTACTCTTGTATATACCGCAGCAAGCAATACCCACATTATTTATCACAGTATTAATTGGTACACCGATACTCAGCTTAATTGGCGCAATAGGCGTGGCACTGACAGCAGGATTACGTGGTGGTGGTGTATTATTAGGCCTTTTGGTATTGCCGTTATATATACCTGTTTTAATCTTTTCATCTGGCGCGGTAAGTGCTGCGATAGAAGGCTTACCTTATTCAGGTCATGTGGCCATTTTGGGGGCTGGATTAATACTAGCTTTAATATTGGCGCCTCTAGCGATTAGTGGATCTTTAAAAATAAGTATGAGTTAACGTATGTGGGCATGGTTTCATAAATTATCTTCACCAAAATACTACTATGAGTGGTCTGGGAAATGGCTGCCATGGTTAGGTGCATTAACTCTTATTTTGACAGTCGTAGGTTTGTATTGGGGTTTGGTTATTGCTCCAACTGATTATCAACAGGGTGAGTCATACAGAATAATATTTATTCATGTGCCCGCAGCATGGATGTCAATGTTTGTTTATATGGTGATGGCAGGTGCAGGATTTGTTGCGCTGATATGGAAGACTAAAATATCAGAAATTGTAGTTTCTGAATGTGCGGTTATTGGTGCAGTTTTTACTGCTATTGCACTGGTTACAGGAATGCTTTGGGGTAAACCCACGTGGGGAACGTATTGGACATGGGATGCACGTTTAACCTCAGAATTAATTCTTTTGTTTTTATATTTTGGTGTGATTGCAATATATTCATCTATAGAAGATAAGCGAGTTGCTGCAAAAGCTGCGAGTATGTTGTCCATTGTTGGAGTAATTAATATTCCAATTATTCATTACTCAGTTACTTGGTGGAATTCATTACATCAACCAAATATGGAAATTGTTTCTGATAAACCATCGATGGATCCAAGTATGTTGTATCCATTATTAATAATGGCCATTGCTTTTAAAGTGTATTTTGGATGGGTGTTAATTATGCGTATTAGAAATGAAATAATCTCACGTGAACGTGCAACAAAATGGGTTAAACAGCTCGTTACAGGAAATTAATCATGCAAGAATTTTTCTATATGGATGGTAAATGGATGTATGTTTGGGGTTCGTATGGAATCACGTTTATTGCTTTACTGCTCACTATTTTATTTGCAAATGGTCGTAAGAAAAATTTGATTAAAGAAATTGAAGATAGTTTAGAAGAATAACTAATAGAATTACTGAATATGAGACCAAAGAGAAAACAACGTTTAATATTTATTACCATCCTTTTTCTTGGATTTAGTAGTGCAGCTGCACTAGGTGTTTATGCGCTGCAGAAGAATAAAACCTATTTCCATACTCCGGCCGAAATTGCTGCAGGTAATGTCCAACAAGATAAATTATTTAGAGTAGGTGGGTTGGTAGTCGAAGGCAGTGTTAATCGTTTTAATGATGGAGTTACAACGGAGTTTGACTTAACGGATACGTCTGGAACCGTTACCTTGCGATACAAAGGCTTATTGCCGGACTTGTTCCGAGAAGGGCAAGGAATTGTGGCGCAAGGCAAGCTAAATGCAGATGGAATCATCATTGCGCAAGAAGTGTTGGCTAAGCACGATGAAAACTATATGCCTCCAGAAGTGGCTGATGCTTTGAAAGAGTCAGGAGCAGCACATCCAGATAATATTCCAAAGAAAAATTATTAATTAAACTCTACTCAATAGTGTTCAATAAATTATGATTCCAGAAATCGGACATTTTGCCTTAATCATTGCACTGTGCTTGGCATTCGTGCAGACCGTCGTGCCTATTATTGGTGCTCAAACTAATACTAGTCAATGGATAGGAGTTGCTAAACCTGCAGCACGCGGACAATTTTTGTTTATCGTAATCAGTTATATTTGTTTGACATACAGTTTTATTAAGAACGATTTTTCAGTTCTATATGTTGCGAACAATGCGAATACAGCATTGCCTTTGCAGTATAAAATATCTGCTGTTTGGGGTGCTCATGAAGGCTCTTTGTTATTGTGGGTACTAATGTTAAGTGTTTGGACATTTGCAGTTACGATATTTAGCCGCAGCCTTCCGAATATTATGGTGGCGCGAGTTGTAGGAGTGATGGGGTTTGTAAGTGTGGGTTTTTTATTATTCATGTTGCTTACGTCAAATCCCTTCGAAAGAATATTTCCAATACCACTTGAAGGCAAAGATCTAAATCCTCTATTACAAGATCCTGGTTTGGTAATTCATCCACCTATGTTGTATATGGGTTATGTTGGGTTTTCAGTAGCGTTTGCGTTTGCTATAGCGGCATTGCTGGAGGGTAAGCTTGATTCAGCGTGGGCTAGATGGTCTCGCCCATGGGCCACTATGGCATGGGTGTTTTTAACAATAGGGATTACGTTAGGAAGCTGGTGGGCATATCATGAACTAGGTTGGGGTGGTTGGTGGTTCTGGGATCCAGTAGAGAATGCTTCATTTATGCCGTGGTTAGTCGGTACGGCATTGATTCATTCGCTAGCCGTAACTGAAAAGCGTTCTAGTTTTAAAAATTGGACAGTCTTGTTAGCTATTTTGGCATTCTCGCTTAGTTTGTTAGGTACATTCTTGGTGCGATCTGGTGTGCTTGTTTCTGTACACGCTTTTGCAACAGATCCTGCACGTGGAGTGTATATATTATTATTCTTGGCAATCGTTATTGGTGGTTCATTGCTTCTTTATGCGTTGCGAGCACCAAAGATAAAATCAATAGGGCAGTTTGAATTGGTTTCTAGAGAAACTGCACTGCTATTGAATAATGTTCTGTTGTTAGTGGCAATGTTTACTATTTTAGTGGGCACATTATATCCATTATTTTTGGATGCATTGAATGCGGGAAAGATTTCTGTTGGTCCGCCATACTTTAATGCGGTGTTTGTACCATTGATGCTCCCATTGGTATTTATCATTGGTGTGGGTCCATTTTTACGCTGGAAGAAAGCAACCTTAAAAGAAACATTAAAAAAGCTCTTTAAAATTATTATTTTGGGTCTAATTATAGGTTTGGCCTTGCCGTATATTGTTGCAGGTAGAGCTCCTATTCTTGTGATTTTGGGTATTAGCTTGGGTGGCTGGTCAATCTGTGCAGCGCTGTATTATTTATTTAAAAGTGTATTTCGTAATGAAGCAAAATTAAATTCATTGCAACGATTTAAAAAAATCCCTCGTGCAACTTATGGAATGGTAGTAGCACATATTGGTATTGGAGTTTTTGTATTCGGGGTAACGTTTGTGAGTGCTTTCCAAGAAGAAAAGGAAGTGCCCATGCGAGTAGGAGAAAAAATTGAAATGGCTGGGTATGAGTTTGGCTTTAATGGCGTGAAATCAGTTCAAGGACCAAATTATTCATCTAAGCAAGCTTCAGTGAATGTATATAAGAACGACAAACTAGTTGCGACCTTGCTACCAGAAAAACGTACATATCTAGTTCAACAAAGCCCAATGACAGAAGCAGGTATAGATACTGGATTTTTGCGTGATGTTTATGTCGCGTTAGGCGAACAGATAGATAATGAGGCGTGGGGAATGCGACTGTATTACAAACCTTTTATCCAATGGATATGGCTAGGCGCTGTATTGATGGCATTAGGTGGTTTGTTAGCTGCTTTAGATAGACGCTATAGGCTTAAACTAAAGCGTGAAAATGTTGCGGTAAAACCAGTTAAAGATAAACAAGCTATTCCGACTACGTCTTAATCTATATCTTATGTTTAAGTATCTCTTACCAGTCATACTTTTCTTTGTGTTGTGTGGATTTCTCTTTATTGGTTTATATAAAGATCCTTCGGAAGTGCCATCGCCATTGATTGGTAAGTCAGTTCCTGAGTTTTCCCTTCCTATGCTAGAAGATAGCTCTGTTCAGTTTTCAAATAATGAATTTCTGGGAAAAGTATCAATATTAAATGTTTGGGCTACCTGGTGTTTTGCCTGCAAACAAGAACATCCTGCCTTATTAGAGCTAGCGAAGAGGAACATTGCGCCAATATATGGGCTCAATTATAAAGATGATGCTGGAAAGGCTAAATTATATTTAAGAGATTTTGGTAACCCATTTAAAGCAAATGCTTTTGATGAAGCAGGAAGAGTAGCGATTGATTGGGGTGTGTATGGAGCGCCAGAAACATTCTTAATCGATAAAAAAGGAATTATACGCTACAAACATATTGGTCCACTTACTTTGAACGATTTAGATAATAAGATTCAACCGCTGATACAACAATTAAAAAATGAATCATAGTTTCTTATATAAAATTGGTGCTTTCCATATAGTGGTTATGGCGCTAATAATGTTTTCTAATCAGTCGTTTGCTGTTGAACCAGTTGACGTATCGCCTAAATATGAGGCACGTTACCATGCTTTGCTTGCTGAGCTGCGGTGTTTAGTTTGTCAAAATCAGACGATTGCTGAATCAAATTCTGAACTGGCAAATGATCTACGCGTTGAAGTAAATAAAATGCTGAATAGAGGGTCAACGGATTCAGAGATTATAAATTTTATGGCTGACCGCTACGGTGATTTTGTTTTATATAAGCCTTTAGTGAAACCTAAAACCTATTTGCTATGGTTTGGACCATTTGTATTCCTCGCGGCAATATTGCTACTGGTGCTATTGTTTGTAAGGAAACAGACCTCAGGTGCAAAAGTTGAGCTTTCTGATGATGAAAAGCAAAAATTAGATTCCATATTAAAAGATACTAAAGAATAAATACTAAATGTTAAACTTTTGGATTATTTGTGCATTGCTAATTGCTATCGCTCTGATAATTATTTTACCTTCTTTATTTGCAAAACAAGCTCCTAAAGACCTTGATCGTAAAAAAATTAATCGAGCAGTTTATGAGAAAAAACTACTAGAACTAGAAAGTGATCGTGATAATGATCTGATCGATTTAGAACAATACAATATTGCTAAATCTGATCTAGAGCGTTCACTAATTGATGATTTGGAAGATCATAAAGAAGTGATATTTAATAGAAGTAATAAAATAATGCCGATTATTGTTTTATTTGTATTGCCAGTTTTAGCTATATTTTCGTATCTAAAATTAAATAATGGGTTGATTTCGCTTGATCCAGAATTTGAAAGCAAAATGGCTTCGCAGCAAGGCCAAATGCCTGATATTGGAAAAGCTATAGCAGAACTCGAAGGGAAGCTTAAGCAAAATTCAAATAATTTAGATGGTTGGATCATGCTGGGCAAGTCCTATGTGGTTTCAAAGCGATATAAAGAAGCGGTTAAAGCCTATGGAAAAGCAAATGAGTTATCCGATGGTGCAAATCCCGATGTGTTAATTTCATATGGTGAGGCTAAAGGGCTTGCAGCGGGTAATAATTTTGACGAAAGTGCTATGTCACTTTTCAATAAAGCTTTGAAAATTAGTCCAAACAATGAACGAGGCTTATGGTATGCCGGTTTAGCGTCCTATCAATTACAAAACTATAAATTATCTGTAGATTATTTAGAGAAGTTGTTACAACAAGTACCAAACGATCAAAGTGATGTAAGAGCGGCTCTTGTCAAATACTTAAATGATGCTAAGCAAAAAGCTGGCATTGAAGTTGTTGAAGAAAGTACTGTTGCTAAACCAGAAAGTAACTCAAATTCGAGCATAACTGTTAACGTAATCTTAAGTGACGGGCTTCACAAAAATTATGTGAAGTCGGACACACTATTTATTTATGCTCGTGCGATGAGTGGCCCGAAAATGCCTTTAGCTCTAGTGAAAATGACCGCTGGAGACCTACCAACTACAGTAACCCTAGATGATTCTGTTTCAATGATGCCTAGTATGACTTTGTCTAGCATGGAGCAGGTTGAAGTCATTGCCAGAATTTCTAAGTCTGGACAGGCAATTATGCAAAGTGGCGACATATTTGGAAGTGTCAGCTCTGTTAAAACTGATCAGTCCGAGACAGTGGATGTGGTAATAAGTGAGTTAGTACCGTAAGAATTTATTTCTAATTCTAACTCTTTTAAATTAAGGATGATTTAGAGGTTATTGGCATGTATCTGTTAGCGAACATTTTATTTCTGAGTGGTATATGCCTATATGCTGCTTCACTGTTTACGGTCCAACAACTAGTGAAAAGACTTCCTTTAGGTGAAGTGCGCAATAACTGGAAAGTGCTTTCATTCTTTATTGTCGGTTTTATCGTCGGCTACGCAGCATATTTGTTTATGCTTTGGACAGGTAAGATTGCTCTAACAAGTATTACGCTCTCATCAATCTGTTTTGCAGCTTCTGCTTTTGTATTGTTGTTATGTTTCCTAACCTATCAAACTACTCGTGATATAAGCGAAGCGATTGCAATGGATCAAGCAAGCATTATAGATCCTATATTAGATATTTATAACCGTCGTTATTTTGATCGTAGAATTGATGAAGAAACACAGCGATCACGTCGTTACAATCAGCCACTTTCAATAATATTATTTGAAGTTGACGAATTAGAGTCGATTGCCAAAAAGAATGGTAGATTGGTGGGTGATGTGGTGTTAAGAAAAATTAGTGATTTCCTTGTTGAGTCAGTACGTTCATCAGATATTGTTGCACGCTACGATGAGCATAAAATTGTAGTTGCTACAACACAGACTAAACCGGATATGGCTATCATGTTAGCAGACCGCTTACGTGGTGAGATAGAAAGATTAGAAGTACTACCAAACAATGAGAAAAGTGCAATAGATGCATTGCACGTAACCGTTACTGCGGGTGTCTCTTGCGTTGAAGACAGAATTAAAAGCGGATTTGATTTGACGGATGTTGCTGAAAAAGCAATGAAACGTGCAAATTCTGAAGGCCATAACCGTGTGTATGCTTACGACCCTTCAGATCTAGAGGTGTCGGAGCCCGTCATAGAAGCAACTGCAGCAGCTTAACTTTCCTTAAATGCCGTTGTATTTCGCATAACGGTTATCTAAATATTTAATTATTTAGGCTATAGCTAGTCTCTATATCTTCGTGTTATTGATATAATTAACTTCTACTTTAATCATCTTCTTGATGGTTACCGAAGGAGGTAAATTATGTCTAAATCAGAGTTGCTTTATCTGTTAGGTTGCTGTTCGCTAATCTATATAATATTTCTTTCAATATGGATATTATTTTTTATAGTGGGTCATGACTGGCTATATAATTTACATAGCAAATGGTTTGTGATCTCCGAAGAGAAATTCAATGCTATTCACTATGCACTTATTGGGTTCTTTAAAATTATTCTGATAGTATTCTTTCTGGTTCCATATTTAGTATTACGAGTGTCATAAAATAGAGGATTTAATATTGATAAAAGGAATAATATTTTTACTAATATTTGGCTTATTTGTTTCTCGGCTTATCCCTAAATATTTGGAATTTCGTGAAACAAATATTGTAAACCTTCTTGGTGTGGATTGGGTGGGAAGTACTGCTGCGCTAATTTTGTTAGCAGTGTTAGTGCTTGGTGTTATTGTTTTAGCAATAGCTATGCAAAGTTTCTATCAATTTTTCACTGACAAAACTAGTTAATTGTTTCCCAGTTGTTTTTATATTTACCATCTAAGCTTAGGCAGTTGTTATCAGAGTTTTGATAAATTTCAGGTCAAGCATCAGGGTAGGGAATATATGTGGCGCAACTAGAAAGTAATACTAGAAGAAAAAATTGTGCTACCAATCTATGAGCTTTCATCAATATAGCGTTTAGTTAAATCACTATAAGCGTCTATACGACGGTCGCGTAGGTAGGGCCATAATTGCCGTGTTTGTTCAATCTGATTAAGGTTAATTGTAGTTTGAATAGATTCAGCCTGTGTGGAAGAGGCTTGAGCAACTATTTTTCCCATTGCATCCGTAGTAAAGGATTGGCCCCAAAATTTTATGCCTGCTGATTGATTTGAAGGGTCTTTTTCAACTCCCACTCGATTAGTTGATATTAAGGGTAAGTTATTCGCGATTGCATGACTTTGTTGAATGGTTTGCCAGGCTTGGAATTGTCGTTGTTGTTCATCTTTATCATCACGAGGATCCCAGCCAATTGCCGATGGATAAATTAATATCTGTGCGCCGGCTAATGCCATTAGGCGCGCGGCTTCAGGAAACCATTGGTCCCAACATATCATTACACCAAGTTTACCTATTGATGTTTGAATAGGTGTAAATCCTAAATCGCCAAAAGCAAAATAATATTTTTCATAATAGCCAGGATCATCAGGGATGTGCATTTTCCGGTACATGCCAGCAAGACTTCCATCTTTATCAAATACTATTGCAGTATTGTGATACAGGCCTTCCGTGCGTTTTTCAAATATTGAACCCACAATGACAACATTATTATTTTTAGCAGCCGTTGCTAACTCTTTACTAAGCGGTCCGGGAATAGTTTGAGCTAGATCAAAGTATTGTGAGGACTCTTCTTGACAAAAGTATAGACTGCTATGTAGTTCGCATAGTACAACAAGATCAGCACCATTTTTAGCGGCAGCTTGTATTTGCGCAAGACTGTAATCAAGGTTCGCTTGATAATCTGCACACATTTCCTGTTGCACAAGTGCAGCATTAATAGAACTCACTTCAGACATCCTTCAGGAATTTGCATAGTGGCACAGTGTATCCCGCCAAACTGTTGAATCAAAGTATTGCTCTCTATATCAATGATTTCACGCGAGGGGAATAAGGTGTCAATTGTTTTCAAAGCGTGAGTATCTTGTTTGTCATTAAAGACTGGAACTAGCACATATTCATTTGTAATTAAAAAGTTAGTATAGGTCGCTGGCAGTTGACTGCCGTTATTAAATATCGGCGTAGGCAAAGGTAATGGAATAAGTTCTGAAATGGAGGAATCGTTGCGCTTAATTTTATTGAGTTGTTTATTTAAAGAATCAAGAGATTCATTGTTAGGATCTGAATGATGTGTAGATGCAGAGTAGACGACAACATCATCGCCACAATACCTCGCCAAGGTGTCTATATGTCCATCTGTGTCATCACCAAAGAGTGCAACATCATTAATCCATAAGACTCGATTACAGCCAAACCAATTTTCAAAGTTGCGTTCAAATGTGGTGAATTGCGCATGCAGTTTAGATGTCCTGCGTTTGAAACAATTGCTAGAAATTAATAATACACCTTTGCTATTAACTTCGAGGTTGCCGCCTTCTAAAATAAAATTAATTTTCTGACTGGAAATATCGTTATTTAAATGAAATTTAAACTGTTGATTAAATGCATCGTCATGGTCGTGGGTATATTTGCCTCCCCAAGCGTCAAAACCGAAGTCTAGAAATTTTAATTCACTATCAGATTTTACGGTGATCGGACCATAGTCACGTACCCAAGTGTCGTTAGTGGGTACAGGAATAATCAGAACATTTTTTTGTTCAATTTCTTGCTGAGTTAAAGTTTCTTGTATATGGAGTACATGAGCTAGGTCATAAGCGACCAGAATGAGTTTTTGATGTCTTGCAATATACCGGCTCATTTCGGTATAGGTAACTTCTATTTCATTTAGCTGGTTGCTCCAGTCAGAATGGCAATGTGGCCAAACGAGAATAACAGCATTTTGACGCGCCCATTCGGGAGCGAGGCGGTATGAACCCACGGCAAGTAATTTGTTTGAGTGCTAGAGGGTCTTTATTCTGCTAGCTGATTTGATATGAATCAATGAGCAACAGAATGAATAACGATATTATTTTCAAAGAAAACAGAATAATTATTGTAGTCCCAGCGATAGATGGATGGGCTGCCCACAGGTCCTTGTTTAGAACTAGGTTGACCGAAGCTTGTCTCAACTTGAGTCTTGGAAAAGCCGCGAAGGGGCATGCTTGAATTGACAACTACTTGGGCACTGCTTTCCGGTGTCTTCACTACCTGAGCGTTTACCTGTAAGGTTGCCATTGCTAAAAACAGAGTAATAGTTGAACTTATAAAAATTCGCATAGATCTAAGCTGTATGTTGAATATTATATGAATCATATCACTGCCTGCTAATGGCGGGAATGTGTGCTCTAGTAAAGCACGATAATAGTCGAGTTTTAGCGGACTAAAGGATATGGCGCTAGAGATTCATATGAAATTAAAGAGTTTTCAGCTTTGTGTTGAAATCATCATGAGCTTCCTATTTGTATACATGATAAAGCTTACGAATCCTTTAAAATCAATATATTAGATAAATAACTTCAACTGATTTAACTCGCTCAATCTACTTATTATATGTTCCGGCCACTTGAATTTTATATTGGATCTCGCTATTTGCGTGCCAAGCGCCGAAATCATTTTATCTCATTCATTTCTTTCATCTCAGTATTTAGCTTAGCGCTTGGTATTACATTGATCATTACTGTTCTTTCGGTAATGAATGGTTTCCAGTTTGAAATCAAAGACCGCATCTTAAGCATGACAGCGCATGCCACGGTATTAGAACTGGATGGTAAATTACGCGATTGGCCAAAAGTAGAAGAAGCACTTGAAGGTAATGCTGAAATTCAAGGATCAGCGCCCTATGTGCAAGGTCAGGGAATGATTGTGCATGGAAAGCAGGTGACCGGTGCAATGCTAACAGGCATAAATCCGCAACTTGAAACGAAGGTCTCTAAAATTGGAGAACATTTACAAGAGGGTAGCTTGGATATTTTAAAGCCAGGCGAATTTGGAATATTGCTAGGCGGTGATTTGGCAAATTATTTAAATGTCGATATTGGAGAGAAGATAACGGTTATTACACCTGAAGCGACTGTAACGCCTGCAGGAATAATTCCTAAGTTTCGAAGGTTTACGGTAATGGGGACTTATGCGGTTGGTATGCCGCAGTACGATCGCAATACGGCAGCAATCCATATTAGTGATGCTAAGCGTTTATTCCACTTAGGCGATTCGGTAACTGGGTTGCGTTTAAAATTTGAAGACTTATTTGATGCCCAAGAGATCACCTATAAACTTCGTGATCAACTTGGTGGAAAGTATTGGGTTACTGACTGGACCTATCATAATCGCAATTTTTTTCGTGCTTTGAAAATGGAAAAAACCATGATGTTTATCATAACTATCATCATTGTTTTTGTTGCGGCATTTAATATTATCTCGATGCTGGTAATGGTAGTCACAGAAAAGCAAAGTGATATTGCCATTATGCGAACATTGGGTGTATCGCCAAAAAGCATTATGGGAATTTTTGTTGTGCAAGGCACGGTAATAGGGTTGGTGGGCACGCTTTTAGGTGCGTTAGGTGGAGTATTACTGTCTTCGAATCTTGAAAGTATTGTTAGAATGATTGAAAAGATACGCGGCGCTAAATTTCTCTCTCCAGATGTATATCCAATCAGTGATTTCCCATCTGAAATTATTCCAAGTGAAGTCATTGTTATTTGCATTGTCGCTTTCATTATCACGGTTTTTGCTACGATTTACCCCGCCTGGAAAGCAGCGCGAACTCAACCTGCTGAGGCCCTAAGATATGAATAAGAGGTATGGGTAATCTATTATGAGCATAGTGTTGCAATGTGAAAACCTATCTAAGGCTTTTGATAGTGGCCCTGCTCGCGTAGAAGTTTTGAAAAACATTAACTTTAATGTCGAGCAGAAAAGCAGGGTAGCTATAATTGGTGCATCAGGTAGTGGCAAAAGTACTTTAATGCATTTGCTTGGTGGATTAGATGTTCCTAATTCAGGGACGGTAACGGTCTGCGGTGAAGATATGTCGACATTGTCCGATGCAGCACGAGGAAAGTTGCGGAATCAATCTTTAGGATTTATTTATCAGTTTCACCATTTACTTCCGGAGTTTACGGCAATAGAAAATGTTGCAATGCCTTTATTGTTGCGTGATGGATCTATCTCAGATGCAGAGGGGCAAGCCAAAGAAATATTATCAAAAGTAGGTTTATCGAATCGTATATTGCATAAACCTACAGAACTCTCAGGTGGTGAAAGACAGCGAGTAGCGATTGCGCGTGCATTAGTCACGCATCCTAAAGTGATTCTTGCAGATGAGCCTACAGGTAATCTAGACAGTAAAAATGCAATGCACGTGCAGAATGAAATGCTTGAGTTAAATGAAGAGTTAGACACTGCAATTGTAATCGTCACTCACGATTCTCGTATTGCAGAGTCCATGGATGAGATATACACACTAGAAGATGGGCAGCTTGCTAAAATTTGAGAAGTTCTTTGAGTAATAAAACAGACATTCAGTTTGGCGGCTATTGACCCAATGCTAACATTTATGACTCTTACAAATATAATATTTGTCTAATAAAATTTGTATATACCCAATAGAAAACACTGAAGTAGATTGCTTGTAAATAGTTATGAAATAGAACTATTATGTTTGATCTATTTTAGTTGGGATGAATTAGATAAATGATAGTTGCACCACTTCCAAGTAATGAATTTTTACGTTTGCAGTCATTGCAATCGCTAAATATTCTCGATACTCAGCCGGATGAGCGATTCGATTGCATCACACGTTTTGCAGCCGAAGCTTTATCTGTACCCATTTGCTTAGTCAGCCTAGTTGACACAAATCGTCAATGGTTTAAGTCGGTTGTAGGACTAGAGGTAACAGAAACGGCACGAACTTACTCCTTTTGTGCTCATGCCATTCTTAAGGCTAATGCTTGTGATCCAGATTCTCGTATTTTTGAAATTGAAGATGCCTATAAGGATATTCGATTTCATGACAATCCACTTGTGCTGGAGTGCCCTTGGATTCGATCTTATTTAGGATACGTATTGCAGACCAAATCAGGCTTGAATATTGGAACATTGTGCTTGATAGGAATCGAATCAAGAAAATTTACTGATAGTGAAAAGAACTTACTAACCGTACTCGGAAACATGGTTGAGAATATTGTCAACGGATGTCGTTTTTCTGCCGGAATTGAATACGAGCTTAATACATTTATCGATTAAAATATTAGAACGCACGCGAATCAGCTGTTCATCGATTAAAAATGCTTCCACACTTCCCAGAACGTATGGTTGTCTTTCACGTAACTGCGGAGTCCAACTTCACAATTTAGGGATAAAGCTTTATCCATTGCATTATTATAAGTATCGGAATCTTGGCCATCTTCTATAGATTGTAAAGTGGTGACTAAAAACCAGCCTTGCATCTGTAAGATATTAGGATCTTGGTCATTAAGATTGGTAACCGCTACACCATTTTTTTCCATAAGCCCAACCTCTAGAAAATATTTTGATAGTTCGTGCTCAGTCACGAGCAGTATTAATTATAAAATTATTTAGTGAGGTTGCAAATCATAAATAGTGTCAATAAATTGTTGTACAAGTTCTATGTGAATCCATGAGTAAACAAGAGATAAAATATTCTTGAACACAAGTGGTTGGAGATGAGCCGCATTTTCAGAATTCTTGAATATCCGTTTGTGACTGTAAGAGGATATCTGCTATAAATAAATATGATGCATCGTTCATGATGCTACTTATATTCGTACTTACGTGTACTCGCTCATTTATTTCTTTAATTTGCGTAATTTGCGTTTATTCCAAAAGGTAACGACTCGAATACGCCATAACACTCTTGCGGTTATGAAGCCAAATAACGCGGCGGATGTACCCAGGAAAAAGCAACCCATCATAAAGGGGCGCCAGCGCTCACGCAATTCAGTAAATAACCAATTAAAACTCAACTCGAAGTCAAAAGGCTCTAAATGAGTGTCTGTTAGAAATACTCCCGCTTTATAGGCAAGGAAAAAAAGCGGTGGCATTGTTATTGGATTGGTTACCCAAACTAGTGCTGCCGAGATGGGTAAATTGCATCTGAAAATTATCGCGAATCCAGCCGCGATGAGCATTTGGAAGGGCAATGGTATAAATGCGCAAAAAAGCCCTATAGCACAAGCTCCCGCGACAGAGCGTCTGCGCATATGCCATAAGTTCTGGTCATGTATAAAATCTCCGAAAATATTTAAAGATTTATCGTCTTTGATCTTTTGGATTGCGAAGAAATTTTTTAGAAAATCGCGAGGCATTTATGAGTATTTAGGTCTATTTAAGTGATTGAGTTAAAGTATTAAATATATGCATAGATTGGGTGGGTTTGTATATGTTTAAGATCGCAGTCGCATTTACGCTCGGTGTCTGTATTTTAACAGTCTTTGCATCGCTGCCGCACTGGTATTGGATCTTTGGGATTCTACCGGTGATCATAATAGGTGTTAAATATCCTCGTAGTATTCTAGTAGTAAGTATTTTACTCGGTTTTTTTTATGGGCTTTGGTGCACGCCTATCTCAATCTTTATCCGCAGCTTGATAAATCATTGGAAGGTGTCGATATAGAAGTTTCGGGACAGATCATCTCTATCCCTTCCGTTCAAGGTCGTAGCTCAAGGTTCGAATTTTCTATTTATAATTCAAGTACCTCGACAAATGGCGAAACGATATTGCTACCTAAGAAAGTTAGGCTCAATTGGTATGGAAATGTCCCAGCCTTACAATTGGGCGAACATTGGCAGCTAAGAATTCGTTTAAAACGACCGTGGAGCTATGCAAATCCTGGTAGTTTTGATTACGAAAAATGGCTATTTGAACATGGGATACGCGCTACAGGTTATGTGCGTAGTAAAGGCAATAATCAACGAGTTCATGCTACGAGTATTTTAAATCCAACTTATTTTTTGCGTGCAACCTTAAATCAAAAATTAGAACGTACTAAAGGAAAATTTTCTGCCGTTATTAAAGCTTTGGTGCTAGGTGAGCGTGGGCAAATGGATTCACAACGCTGGCAGGTATTAACTCAAACGGGAACAAACCATTTGCTGGCTATTTCAGGCTTACATGTTGGAATAGTTTCTGGATTTATTTATTTTATTGTTCTATTTTTATGGAAGCGAAGTGAAAAACTTTGTTTGTGTGTAGTGGCGCAACGTATTGCTGCGTTAGCTGCGATATTTGCAGCAGTATTCTATGCAATGCTGGCAGGATTTTCGATTCCAACACAGCGCGCCATGATTATGGCGGCTGTTGTATTTCTGTCAGTGTATTCAATGCAGTCTTTGCGTGCGTGGAATATATTATCGATTGCTTTGTTATGTGTGCTCTTATTGGATCCATTTTCGGTATTATCACCTGGGTTTTGGTTATCTTTTTTAGCTGTCTCAATCATTCTCTTTTCAATTAAAGGTAAGCCTTCAAAATCAGTGGGCTGGTACAACCTTGTAAGAATACAGATTGTATTAGGGTTGGGTTTGTTACCTTTAACATTATTATTTTTTCAGCAGGCGTCCTTAATTTCACCTCTGGCAAACTTATTTGCCGTGCCTTGGGTGAGTTTTTTAGTTGTACCAATAGCGCTAACTGGGTCGTTATTTTTGCTTATAAGTGAAACAGTGGGGAGTTGGATTCTAGAGTGTGCAAACATTTTATTAGAAATCTTTTGGGCAGTGCTTGATTTTTTGCATGCCTTGCCTTTTGCTAGCTTGCATCATGCAATACCAATTTGGACAATTATTCCAGCAGTTTTTGGAATTTTACTGTTGCTTTCACCTAAAGGTTGGCCTGGTAAAACGCTAAGTTTGGTTTTGTTAAGCCCATTAGTTTTTGCTCAAGTTGCTGGAATACCTGAAAACGATCTTAGATTAACCACATTAGATGTTGGCCAGGGTTTGTCAGTTGTTTTAGAAATCGGTGATCAAGTGTTGGTATATGACACAGGGCCAAAATTTAGTAGTCGTTTTAATGCAGGTGAGGCTGTGGTGGTTCCTTATTTGCGGCATCGAGGTGTTGATAGTATCGATACCCTGATAGTAAGCCATGGTGATAAAGATCATGCAGGAGGTTTACAAGGGATACTCACGAATATAAATGTTGAGCATTTGCTTGGTAGCCACATTAAGGGCTACCAGCATGATCAAACCAGAATTTGTAAAGCAGGAATGAGTTGGCAGTGGAAGTCGGTTAACTTTCAATTTTTGCATCCGCCTGAAATTACGGAAGATAAAAAAACGCTATCGAGTAATAATAGTTCTTGTGTATTACTTGTGCAGCATCCGTCTGGAAGTGTTTTGCTTGCCGGTGATATTGAGAAGCCAATTGAAAAGCAATTGATTGATGTGCAAGCAGATTTGCTTGATATAGACGTTCTTATTGCACCGCACCATGGTAGTAATACTTCTTCTACCGGTGCATTTATTCGGGCCACCTCGCCAGATTATGTCGTATTTACCACTGGATACCGGAATCCTTATGGTTTTCCCGATGAAAAAGTGGTCTCACGCTACAAAGAGTTTGGTAGCGACTTAGTAAATACGGCTTCTCACGGTATGATTACGTTTAATTTTTCAGATAAAAATGGATTGCAATTACTGCCAGGATATCGTGAAGTGCGACAACGTTTCTGGCATTCTAAGTTCTAGTTTATATTTGGCCGGATCAGGCGTCTAAAATACTGTTAATCTAGGCAAAGTAAAATCTCGAGGAGTTATGCTAAGTGTATGAAATTGTAAAAGCAGGTGGTTGGTTGATGTTGCCAATCATAGCCAGTTCTATTGTTGCTTTGGCGATTATTATTGAGCGTTTCTGGACACTTCAGAAAGAGCGAGTTGCGCCTAAGTATCTAGCTGCAAAAATCTGGCAATGGAGTAAGGAAGGTAAGTTAGACGAAAATCGAATTCTACAGATTCGCAAAAGTTCGCCATTGGGCAGAATACTTGCTTCAGGCTTGATGAATAAAAATTATGACCGCGAAGTCATGAAAGAGAGCATCGAGGAAACGGGTCGACATGTTGCTCATGAATTAATGCGCTTTTTAAATACACTGGGTACGATTGCTGCTATTTCGCCTTTGCTTGGTCTTCTGGGGACTGTAATAGGCATGATCCAAGTGTTCAGTGTAATTACGAGTGTAGGAGTAGGAGATCCTGGTGAGTTAGCAGGTGGTATATCCAAGGCATTAATTACGACTGCTACAGGACTTAGTGTAGCCATTCCCAGTTTGATCTTTGTCCGTTATTTCAGAAGAAGGTTAGATACCTTAGTGGTAGGTATGGAAGAGGAAGCCATAAAATTGGTCGAGGTGATGCATGGTCAACGCAAGGCTAGCTCATAATTATTTTTTGCATAAATAACGATCAAAAATGAATTTTACTCGCGCCGAAGAAGATCGCTTAGATGTGAATATCACACCTCTCATAGATGTGGTGTTTTTGCTGTTGATCTTTTTTATGGTGACCACCACTTTCAATCAACAAGCAGAATTAAGAGTTGATTTGCCCGAAGCCTCCTCAGAGGAGCAAGCACTAGAGGTGATTCCGATAGAGATAACGATTGATCCTGCGGGTGCTTATTACGTTAATGGTCAAAGTCTTGCGAATAACAATGCCGTAACACTTCTTCAATCGCTACAAAAAATAATAGCAGACGATAAAGATAAAAACGTTATCATCAGAGCAGATGCTACTACTCCACATCAGGCAGTAGTGACTGCAATGGATGCCGTAGCAAAAGCAGGTGTGTCAAAATTATCGATTGCGACTTCTAAACCTAAATAATCAAATTCAAACAGCATAATGGCCGAGCAAGCCTCTAATCTACCTAAGCAATCAGGTTGGCAAATATACCGCCGACTTCTAAGTTATTCCTTATCTAAATGGCAATATTTGTTATTAGGTTCTATAGCATTGATGTTTCTATCTGGCATGGAGGCATTAATGGTCTATTTGCTGGGTCCATTTATTGATAGTTCGTTTGTTGAAAAAAACTATGAAGAAATAAAATGGATACCTGTTGCGTTACTGGCTATTTTTATTCTTAGAGGCATCGCAAATTTTGTTGGTACCTATTTAATAGGATTTGTAGGAGCGTTTGTAACCAAAACACTTCGCCAGCAAATGTTCGAGCGTGCTCAATTTCTACCAACAAATTATTTTGATCATCAAGCAACGGGCACTTTGTTATCTAAATTTTCCTACGATGTAGAGCAGATTATTGGTGCAGCGGTTAAAAGTTTGCGCAGTTTGGTTGAAGATGTCTTTAAAGTAATTTTTCTTTTAGCCGTAATGTTTATCAATAACTGGAAGCTGGCATTAATGTTTTTAATCGTCGTTCCTTTAATTGCCGTAATTGTTGGTTATACCAGTAAGCTATTTAGAAAATTCAGTACTAAAATGCAAAAGTCTGTAGGCAAGATAACGCATATTGTCGAAGAAAGCATAATCGGCCATCGGATTGTAAAAATATTTGGTGGGCAGCAATACGAAATTGATAAATTTGAGCGTGCGAATGAGCGTTATCGTCGCAATAGTATGCGAAAGATAACAACTAAAGCGGCTAGCACACCGATTATTCATACCTTAGTAGGTTTTGTATTGGTTGCCGTATTAGCAATAGCTGCAAGACCGGAAATTGCAACAGAGGAAACTGCTGGTGGATTTGTAAGTTTTATCATTGCAATGATTGCAATTTTAACGCCAGCAAAAAAACTAACTTTACTGAATGAGATTTTACAAACTGGAATAGCAGCCGGCTTAAGCGTATTTGAATTAATTGATTCTGAGAAAGAAAAAGACACAGCAAGCAAAATAATGTCTAGTTGCAAGGGTAGCGTTGAATATAATAACGTATGCTTCAAATATACTTCTCGTGAAACTAAAGCATTAGAGCATATTAATTTAACGGTTCAGTCAGGTGAAACCGTTGCTTTTGTAGGAAAATCAGGCAGTGGAAAAACTACTATTGTGAATTTGTTGCCGAGGTTTTACGACATTGATTCCGGTTCAATAGCCATTGATGGCGTGAATACTATAGATCTTAGTTTGGCGTCTTTGCGTGATCAGATCGCAATCGTAAATCAAGATGTGATTCTTTTTAATGATACTATCGCGAATAATATAGCCTATGCACAAAACATAGATGCTCAAGATAAGCGTGTAACAGAAGCTGCAGGAGCCGCACGGGTATTAGAATTTACCGATAAACTACCTGATAAGTTAAATACGTTAGTAGGTGAAAATGGCGTGTTGCTATCTGGCGGCCAACGCCAACGGATTGCCATTGCAAGAGCATTATTGAAAGATGCGCCGATCTTGATTATGGATGAAGCTACATCTTCGTTAGATACAGAGTCAGAACAGTACATTCAGAAGGCTTT
This sequence comes from Gammaproteobacteria bacterium, assembly GCA_014075255.1. NCBI lineage: Bacteria > Pseudomonadati > Pseudomonadota > Gammaproteobacteria > Gammaproteobacteria bacterium. The sequence goes on along the minus strand of CP046178.1, from coordinate 823,818 downwards.
AGAGTTACTGCAAAAAGATCGCACTACGCTGGTAATTGCGCATCGTCTATCAACTATTGAAAAAGCAGATCGAATCGTTGTAATGGATAAGGGTTCTATTGTTGAGATCGGTAGTCATAATGAGCTGCTGCAGAAAGACGAAGCTTATGCTTCACTGTATAAGATGCAGATCAGTGAACCAGGTTTGACAGTTAACGCATAGCGTTAAATGCATAAATTATAAGTTTTTAGATAATCTTGATTTGATAATCGACATCGAAAAACTTTGGTATTCAAAAAATATTCTATCTATATTTTTATTGCCACTATCGTGGTTATTCCAGCTAGTCTCATTTTTTAGGCGTTCGTTTTATAAAATATTTCGTTCTAAAGCAGATCTAATTGATTCTTGCATAATAGTAGTTGGAAATATTACAGTTGGTGGCGTAGGTAAAACACCGTTTGTTGCCCATCTCGCACGGTGTTGTAAAGATAAAGGCTTGAGGGTAGGTGTTGTTGCGCGTGGTTATGGGCGCACTGATGAATCTTCTTTAATTGAAGTGTTAAACGATAGTGATGCGGTTGAAGTGGGCGATGAAGCCTTGATGCTTAAACAACAAATTTCGTGCCCGATTGCGGTAGCGGCAGATCGCACTAAGGCAGCGATGTACTTAAATGATAAATATGATCTTGATGTGATTATTTCTGACGATGGTCTGCAACATTATAATTTAGCTCGTAATTATGAAATTGTAGTGGTTGATGGCGAACGTCTATTTGGTAACGGCAGGTGCTTACCAGCAGGGCCATTGCGCGAACCAATTTCAAGATTAAATACGGTAGATCTTGTTATTAGCAATGGTGAAAATGCTCTATATGAATATCAGTACACTGTTAGTTATAGTGAATTTGTATCACTAACAAGTGCTGATGTAAAAAAGTCATTTGAAGATTTTGCTAATGTAAAAGTGCATGCGGTTGCAGGAATAGGCAGTCCTAAGAGGTTTTTTGCTGTACTAGAGAAAGCGGATCTAGATATAATTCCACATGTGTTTACTGATCATTACACATATAAACAAGCAGATATAGAATTTAATGATAACTTACCTATTATCATGACCGAGAAAGATGCCGTAAAATGCAGGGAGTTCAATACAGAAAATGCATGGTATTTGCCAATGACTATACAGTCTAATGAAAAACTTGGTGGCCGTATTTCAAAATTATTAGAGGAAATAAACTAATGGATATGCAATTGTTAGATATCTTAGTGTGCCCAGTTACAAAAGGGCCGCTTAAATATGATAAAGATGCGCAAGAATTGGTTTCTACTTCAGCGCGTCTCGCTTATCCGGTGCGAGATGGAATACCCGTTATGCTGGAAGATGAAGCGCGTTCTATTTCGGAAGGTGAGTATGAGAAATACAAAGCCATGTAATGTGGGTTGGAAATAATAAATAAGTGAATTTCAAAGTAGTTATTCCTGCACGTTATGCCTCAACACGTTTGCCAGGCAAAGCATTATTAACCCTCAATGATAAGCCTATCGTGCAACATGTGTATGAAAATGCATGTGCAAGTGGTGCTGAAGAAGTCATTATTGCTACAGATGATCAGCGAATAGTTGACGCTGCAGAAAAATTTAATGCAAATATCTGTTTAACATCAGATAAACATACTTCAGGTACAGATCGAATTGCAGAAGTTGCAAAGTTAAACGGTTGGGGTGATGAGATTGCAATCGTTAATATTCAAGGCGACGAACCGCAAATGCCAGCGCAAAATATAAAACAAGTTGCGCAAAATCTGCTTACTCATGAGCAATCAAGTATGACTACTTTATGTAGACCTGTTGCCGAAGATCAAAATTTTGCTAATCCAAATGTTGTAAAGGTAATGTTTGATGAGAATAATTATGCATTAAACTTTAGTAGAGATATCACTAAACTTAATTGCAAAAATCCAAATATCGATAAAAAAGATATTTTTAGGCATTTAGGTATTTATGCATATAGTGTTGGTTTTTTAAACCTCTTTACTGGGCTCCCACTGTCTTCTTTCGAAATAAAAGAGTCATTAGAGCAGCTTAGAGCATTGCAAAACGGTTATAAGATTCATGTTGAAGTGTCTAAGCAACCAGCAGGGATTGGTGTGGATACCGAAGAAGATTATGTTGAGCTGCTAAAGTCTATTTAAGTAAGTTCATGCAGTGGAAAATTAAACAACGTAAGCGCAATTACGATGGACATTTTAAAGTGGATCAACTTGTTGTCGAGCATGAATTATTTGCAGGTGGGTTTAGTAAAGCGTTAACGCGAGAACAGGTTTCCCGGCAAAATGCGGTAGCCGTGCTGCCTTATGATCCTATACGAGACGAAGTGGTTTTAGTTGAGCAATTTAGAGTGGGTGCAGTGGGCGATGAAAACCCTTGGCTTATGGAAATCATTGCAGGTTTAGTGGAAGAAGGTGAAGACTATGAAGAAGTTGCGCATAGAGAGGCGCTTGAAGAAGCGAATTGTAAGCTAGAGGATCTACAGCATGTAGCCTCATTCTTTCCTACCCCGGGTGGGTTCTCTGAGCTCTCTCATGTATATATAGGAAAAACGGATTCTGCTGGATTAGAAGGACTGTGTGGTTTAGAAGAAGAGGGCGAAGATATACGTGTACACGTTGTGCCATCTGCAACCGCAATTGAGATGCTACACCAAGGAAAATTGCGTTCCGCAATCCCAATGATCGCAATGTATAACTTTATACAACTTAAAGATGAGTTGCAGAAAAAGTGGTCTAACTGAAAAAATTATTCTAAATCTACTTTGATATATATTTCACTGCGTATAGAACTAGAATTACGAGAAGTACTAAGGATTCCACCGTCTTTAGATTTAGCATCGGTATCTACGCCACCAATTTGCACCCATTCACCCAGTCTGGTTTCTAATGTGGTGTCGACTTCTTGAACATCTACAGTGCCACTGCGTTCTTCGTTAATGGTTCGGTAATGAGGTTGTACATGCAATGAGACTCTGTTATTTCCAGTTAGTCTAGGAGTTATATAGAAGCCGCTAGTTACATCTTGGTAGTCAACACTATCGTAAACTGATACTCCGTAGCGATGTTTAATAATAGTACGATGTTCATAAGGGCGAATTTCACCTGCGGCTATGAACGCCTGGCCACCTTCGATTACACGTATCATATGTTCCGTGTCGCGGTCAGTACTATTTCTATTGCTATTGATTCGTACTTTAGTCCCTTTATCCTTAGGAGGTCGATCTCCGACAACCACCTTTACATCATCACCAATATCGTAATTCCCAGAGGTATTAAAGTCGGTAGATTTAGATGCGGAGTCTAAATTATTGCGTACCTTGATCACTAAGTTTCGAGGTGCTTTGTCCATAACTTGAAGTAAACGTGTTACTTCTTCTAATGTTTTAGCATCCGTTCTTAAGAAAAGTTGAAAGCCTGTACCAGTTATTGCATCACTTGGTTTTAGCATCGGTTTAATTACGGGAATAATTTCATCTGCAGGGCGATTTTTTAAATCAATTATTTGCAATGGATCATTCTGGCCAGCTAAAGAAATGCATGGTATCAACAGAGGTACTAGAATAAGTAAAGTCCAAATATATTTTGGTGTAGAATTTATTAAATACATAACCTTCTAACCTCTGCCTCTTGTTGGCTGAGTTCCCAAATATTTTTAAAGGTTTCCATCATCTCTTTAGACTTATCAGGATCATTAAAGTTTACTTCCGCATCGTATAGATCAGACTTTAGATTGTGGATATAGCCCGTCGAATCGGCAATAAGATAGCTTTGATTGAATTGTGTGTAGTCGTTGCAGATTGTGCGAATTTGAATTTTTGAAGAAACACGCTGACTTAGGGTTAAAATGCGATGGTTATTTTTAACGATGAGGTCGGTATCGTGAACAAGAATTCTGATATTTGAAGCCTTGGTACGACGAATGAACTCAGAAGCATGGTCTATAAATTTTGCATTATTAAAAATGGTAGGATCGAGATGTCGGCTAATAATAGCTACCTGATTTTGGGCGGCCGAAAGCAGCTTCAAGATAGCATCTTGATTTGACTGTCTTGTTTCCACATGCATGCTTTCGCCGGTAACGCCGAGCATGAAGTTTTTGAAAAAATTGTCTTTTGAGATCCCCATATATATTAGTTCTTAATTTTTAGTTGTTATGTGTTAATAGCTCCAAATCGGTTAAATTATAAACCAGCAGCTCGATAATCTCACCGCAAATGGCTTTTTAACGATAATGGCTTATGGAACTATGAGTTATCTTCTTAATCCAATCTAATTATGGGGTAAGATTGCCAAACATATTCGGAATTTTGCGGCTAATCGCGTATAGTGCCTTGAAAATTCGCGCTTGAAAAATATAAATTCCCCAGTAAAATTTCCCGCCGAGTGAATGAGGGGTACATCTCCTCGTTATAGCAGTATCTAGAACATGATTAAAATAAAAAATCTAAGCAAAAAATTTGGACATTTGACTGCTGTTGAAGATGTATCTTTCGATGTGCAACCTGGTGAAGTGCTTGGCTTTCTCGGGCCGAATGGTGCTGGTAAATCCACAACTATGAAAATGATTACAGGATTTCTAGCTCCTACAACGGGAAGCGTTGAGGTTTGCGGGTTTGATGTCAGCGAAAAACCAATTGAAGCAAAAAAACGTATTGGCTATCTACCTGAAGGCGCGCCAAGTTATGGAGAAATGACTCCCGCTCAGTACTTGGAATTTATCGCACAAGTTCGTCAGCTTTCGGGTCAGTATAAGATTGATCGAAATAAAGAAGTCATACAGCGCTTACATTTAGATAAGGTGCTTAATCAATCCATCGACACTTTATCAAAAGGTTTTAAAAGAAGAGTAGGGTTAGCTCAAGCTATCATGCATGATCCGGATGTGCTGATTTTAGATGAGCCTACCGATGGGCTAGACCCCAATCAAAAGTTTGAAGTGCGCGAACTGATTAAAAGTATTGCGCCAGATAAAGTAATCATTATTTCTACACATATCCTGTCTGAAGTGGATGCGATCTGTTCACGGGCCATTATTATTGCAGATGGAAAAGTGTTAGCCGATGACACACCGGAAGGGCTGCGCAATAAATCTAGCAGTGACAAGATGGACGATATTTTTCGCGAAATTACCAGTGGACATATTTCTTAAAACCATACTTCATCAGATAAGACATCATGAGAAATATAATTACTATTTTTAAAAGAGAGCTGGGCAGCTACTTTGCGACTCCAGTGGCTTATGTATTTATTGTTATCTTTTTGATCATGAGTGGCGCGATGACATTTTACTTAGGCAGCTTGTATGAGCGTGGTCAAGCTGATTTAAGTCCATTCTTTCAATATCATCCTTGGTTATATTTATTTCTTGTACCTGCAATCGGTATGCGTTTATGGGCAGAAGAACGAAAAAGCGGAAGTATTGAGCTGCTTATGACTTTGCCGATATCGGTAGGCGAATCAGTGATTGGTAAATATTTAGCTGCATGGATGTTTATCGGTATCGCATTGGTACTAACATTCCCTATTTGGCTCACCATTAACTACTTAGGTAATCCAGATAACGGTGTAATTCTTGCAGCGTATCTTGGAAGCTTTCTAATGGCGGGTGGGTTTCTTGCAATTGGTTCATGTATATCGGCGATGACAAAAAATCAGGTTATTGCTTTTATAATTACCGTGGTCATTTGTTTCTTATTTTTGTTGGCGGGTTCTCCGTTAGTGCTTAATTTCTTTAAAGCCTGGATGCCACAAAATATTGTTGATGCAATTTCGTCACTCAGTTTTTTGACACATTACGCATCACTAGCAAAAGGGGTTATCGATCTACGCGATGTAATTTATTTCGTATCATTAATTGGATTTTGGTTATACGCCAACACCATCATTGTAGAAATGAAAAAAGCAGACTAAGCATATGGCATCCCAAATAGTAAGCAAGAAAACAAAATCATTTACAGTTATTGGTCTGCTAGTGCTAATTGTATTGTTCCTGGTTGTGAACATGGTGAGCAGTACTCTGTTTACTAATACACGCATCGATCTTACTGAAAACGAACTTTTTACATTAACCGATGGTACTCGGAATATTATTAAGAGTATTGAAGAGCCGGTTACCATGTATTTATTTTATTCAGATAAGGCCAGTAAAGATGTTCCGCAGCTGCGTACCTATGCCACCCGTGTTAAAGAATTATTAAAAGAATACGAACAGCTTTCTAACGGCAATATAGCTCTCAATATTGTAGATCCGTTACCGTTTTCAGAGGAAGAAGACCAAGCTGGTTCGTTTGGCCTACAAGCTATTCCAGTCGGTGCAACCGGTGAAAATATGTATTTTGGGTTAGCGGCGAGTAATGCGGTTGGAGATGTCGAAGTGTTGCCGTTTTTCCAGCCACAGCGCGAACAGTTTTTAGAATACGATGTTAGCAAGCTACTCACTACACTATCTAATCCTAAGAAGACCGTAGTAGGTATTATTACTCAGCTTCCAATTTTTGGCGGCTTTGACATGGAAACTACTCAAATGACTAAGGCCTGGGCTATCGTGGCTCAAATGAGGCAGTTATTTGAAGTGAAGCAGCTTGATGTGACTACTGACTTAATTGATGCGGATGTAGACATATTGATGGTTGTGCACCCAAAGAATATCACGGTGCCCACACAGTACGCGATTGATCAATTTGTAATGCGCGGCGGTAAAGCGATTTTCTTTGTAGACCCTCATTCTGAAGTAGATATACCTGTTAAACAGCAAGATTCACCTTTAGAAGTAGAGGGTGGTCGTACTTCTAGCTTGAAAACATTATTTGATGCTTGGGGAATCGATTTCGATGCAAGCAAAGTGGTTTTAGATAGAAAGTATGCTTTGACTGTGGGTGGTGCGCATAATGGACAATCACGGCACTATGGTTTATTGGCCGTCACAAATGAAGACATCGATGCTGACGATGTAATTTCTTCAGAGTTGGAAGTTATCAGTGCTGGCGTATCCGGCTTTATCAAAGCGAAAGAGGGTGTGGATATAAATATAACCCCTATCGTAACCTCTAGTGATGATTCAACCTTAATTGAAGCCTCCAGGTTTCGATTTCTTCCAGACTTAAATCAATTGAGCAATGGTTTTGAGCCAACAGGCGAGAAATATATTTTGTCAGCAAGAATAGAAGGCAAACTGAATTCTGCATTTGAAACTAGGCCTGCTATGTCGGGTGCTAAGAAAGTTGATGAATCTAAATATGGTGAGCATTTAGTAAGCGTCGAAGATGAAGCGAATTTAATTGTAGTGGCCGATACTGACATGCTTAGTGATCGCATGTGGGTTCAAGTGCAGGAATTCTTTGGTGAGCAAATCTTTAATTCTTGGGCGAATAATGGCGACTTGATTATTAATGCGATCGATAATCTTACCGGTAGCACAGACTTAATCAGTATTCGTGGTCGTGAAACTTCTACTCGGCCTTTTGTGGTGGTGAATGATTTGCGTTTAGCTGCTGATAAAAAATTTAGATCAACGGAAGAAGTGCTACAGGCTAAGCTTACTGAAACAGAAGCAAAATTGGTTGAGCTGCAAAAAGTACGTGATGATAGTAATGAATTGGAACTGTCTGCAGAACAAGAGGAAGAAATAATCAGATTTCAGCAAGATAAATTTAAAGTTCGTAAAGAGCTTAGACAAGTTCGACATAATCTGGATCTAGATATAGAAAAACTTGGTTCAAAATTAAAATTTATAAATATTGGATTAGTGCCTATTGTTATATCAATTTTGGCACTAATATTATCTTTTATTAGATCACGAAAAAGAAAACGTGCTCTAGGGGTATGAGGTCGTATTTAGCTTCGAGTCTTCTAGTTAGTCAGTTATGAAATCAAAAACTCTGCTCTTATTATTAGGCGCTTTAGCTATCGGTGTAATAGCTTATTACTTCAACTCGGATCCGATTCAACAATCGGCTGATGCGAATACTCATCTTATTCCTGATTTAGTAGATAACTTAAACAGTGTTAGTAAGTTTGCGGTTACAGAGTCTGGCGGTGTGCTACTTTCAGAAGTAAGCAAGTCGGAGAATGGTTGGGTAGTGGATAATCGTGATGGCTATCAAGCAAATATTGCAGCAGTGCGTCTTATGCTTACCGGCCTTGCCGATGCAAAATTAGCGGAAGCAAAAACATCTAATCCTGATAATTACAGCAAGCTTGGAGTTGAAGACGTTAGTCATATAAAGGCACAAGGTGTTTTGTTCACACTTGAAGGCTTAGATGGGGTAAACGATATTATCTTTGGCAACAATGGCAGTAGTGGTAAAAATACACAGTATGTTCGCCGAAAAGACGGCCAACAGAGTTGGCTGATCAATAAAAAATTAAATATCAAACGTGCTGTAACGGATTGGTTGCAAAAAGATATTCTAGATATTCCACCAGAAAGAATAAAGTCTGTTCAAATACAACATCCGGATAGTGAAATTGTAAACATTGCCAATGATGGCGAAGAGGAATATGAATATACACTAGATGCCTCGATTCCTGAGGATATGAGTTTATCAGAATCAGAAATCTATCAAGTTGCAAATGCTTTATCTTCTTTGCAACTTCGTGATGTGGCGACATTCTCAACACTTAATACCGAATCTATCGTTCCAGTCGTAACGATATTTAAAACTTTTGATGGCTTGACCATAACCACTAAAGCGTACACATTAGAAATTGATAAATACTTCACTGTAGAAGTAGAGTTTTCAGCTGCTGATGTAGATCTAAATATTGTAAATAACGAGAATCAAACAGAATCCACCTCGGATTCTGCTCTAAAGTCTGACCCTAAAGCAGCAGCAGAATTAGCTGAAAAATCTAAGCAAAGATTAAATGGATGGGCGTATCTATTCCCAAATATTACACAAGATGCATTAACTAAGAAGTTAGATAATTTCTTTATACCTAAAGAAGCAGGCTAAAAGAAGCAAACTAGTCAGAATCTTTTGCTAATTTACTAGCAATCCCTACATAGTTCGAAGCTGTCAGCTTCTGCAATTGGTTTTTATCTTCTTCAGGCAAGTCTAAAGAAGTAATAAATGCTGCCAGTTTCTCGATATCCAATTTTTGTCCACGTGTAAGTTCTTTAAGCTTCTCATAAGCACCAGATACCTTGTTTTTACGCATTACAGTCTGGATAGGTTCTGCTAAGATCTCAATATTCTTGTTCAAATCAATATCTAGCTGATCTATGTTGATTTCTAATTTAGAAAGTCCTTTCAACAAAGATTGATAGGCGATTTCACAATGTGCAGCTGCAACACCTAAGTTGCGCAATACAGTAGAATCACTTAAGTCACGTTGCCATCTTGAAATAGGTAGCTTTGCAGAAAAATGATTGAGCATTGCGTTAGCAATGCCTAAATTTCCTTCGGCATTTTCAAAATCAATTGGGTTCACTTTATGCGGCATCGTTGAGGATCCCACTTCATCTTTAACTACTTTTTGCTTGAAGTATTCAATTGCAATGTAAGACCAAGTATCTCTGCTGAAGTCTATTAATATAGTGTTAATCCTGCATAAAGCATCCGCATATTCAGCAATGTAGTCATGTGGTTCAATTTGAGTTGTGTATGGGTTGGAAGTTAAACCCAATGATGCAATCATTTTTGCAGACAGCGTTTCCCAGTCCACAAAGGGGTAGGCAATCATATGGGCATTATAGTTGCCTACTGCGCCATTTATTTTGCCTAAAATATTTACTGATCTAAAGGTACTGAACTGACTATTGATGCGTGCATAAACATTGGCAAATTCTTTACCCATGGTGGAGGGGGTTGCAGGTTGTCCATGTGTGCGCGAAAGAATTGAAATATCAGCATATTCTTTTGCACGGTTATTAACGTCTTCTAAAATCTTTTTTAAACTCGGAATCAGTACGTCATCTCGCATATCGCTTAGCATCAATCCATAGGCTAAGTTATTAATATCTTCCGAGGTGCATGCAAAATGAATAAATTCTGATGCTTCGGCCAACTCTGTTTGGTCAGCTATTTTTTCTTTTAAATAATATTCTACTGCCTTCACGTCATGATTGGTGGTGGCTTCAATTTCTTTAACACGCGTGGCTTCTTCTGGGGAAAAATTAACGACAATTTGATCTAAAAATATACTGGCTTCTTCAGAAAGAAACGGCAGCTCAGAAATGTCTGGTCGTTCGGCTAAGTGTTTGAGCCACGCAATTTCGACAATAACGCGATATTTTATAAGGCCATATTCGCTGGCGATGCTCTTTAGATTTTCGGTTTTATTTGCATATCGCCCATCAACAGGTGAGATATTCGTAAGCGGGTTAGAATTCATTAGTGTTTTTCTTTAAATCAGATTAATTAGAGGTTATTAATACATGTTGGAGTACATCGAAACCAACAAAATACACCTTTCTGTAGGTGCACTTTACACCATTCTGTAGGTACACTTTGTACCATTCTGAGGTCACAAAATACACTATTTTGCCATGAGCCGATAAACGCAAGATCTACAAATTATTTGGAACTATAAAGAGAAATAAGATGAGTGAAAATTTCCGCACTGAAAAGGACAGCATGGGTGAACTAAAAGTACCAGCAGACGCACTTTACGGCGCGCAAACACAAAGAGCTGTAGAAAACTTCCCCATTAGTGGTTTGGTCATGCCTAGACAATTTATACGCGCATTAGGATTAATTAAGACTGCATGTGCCGGAGCGAATACCGAGTTAGGATTAATGTCTAAGGATGTGGAGTCCTGTGTTAAAAAAGCCTCGATGAGTGTCGCGAGCGGTGATTACGACGGGCAATTTCCCATTGATGTTTTTCAAACCGGTTCTGGCACCAGTACCAATATGAATGCCAACGAGGTAATTGCCCACCTTGCTAATTCAGTTGGCGAAGTTGAAATACATCCGAATGACCACGTTAACATGAGTCAGAGTTCGAATGATGTTATTCCTACTGCGATTCATGTTAGTGCATGTTTGCAAATAGAAGAAGAGCTCAAGCCAGCGCTAGCTCACTTATTCAGCACATTAAAAAATAAAGCACACGAATGCGAAAAATTAGTTAAAACCGGTCGCACCCATTTAATGGATGCCATGCCTGTCACGATGGGCCAAGAAATCAATGCATGGGCGCAACAAATAGAATATTCAATTGAGCGCATTGATGATTCGTTAGATCGTTTGCGCCAACTGGCACAAGGTGGCACTGCAGTGGGTAGTGGGATTAATGCTGATGAAAAGTTTGGAGAGTTAGTTGCAAAAGAACTAACTGAGTTAACTAACGTAAAATTTTCATCCAAAGCGAATAAATTCGAAGGGTTAGCAACACAAGACTCTGCTGTAGAAATGAGTGGTCAGCTAAAAGCATTGGCAGTGAGCTTGATGAAAATTTCTAACGACCTACGTTGGATGAACTCGGGACCATTAGCAGGCTTGGGTGAAATTGCGCTGCCTGCATTGCAACCTGGAAGCAGTATCATGCCAGGTAAAGTAAACCCAGTAATACCTGAAGCGGTAGCTATGGTAAGCACACAAGTCATTGGTAACGACACCACTATCACCATGGCGGGTCAGTCGGGTATTTTTCAATTAAACGTAATGTTGCCTGTCATTGGCTTTAACCTTTTGCAAAGCATTCAGCTATTAAGCAATTCTTGTAAGGTGTTAGCAGACAAAGCCATTAAAGGCTTTACAGTTAATGAAGATAATTTAAATGATGCACTTTCTAAGAATCCTATTTTAGTAACTGCAATGAACCGAGTCATTGGTTATGAAAAAGGTGCGGCAATAGCTAAAGAAGCCTACAAGTCTGGAAGACCAGTATTTGATGTGGCCAAAGAAATGACTGATTTGAGTGATGAGAAAATTAAGAAACTCTTAGACCCGGCTGCATTAACGAAAGGCGGAATCCACGAGGCTTAAAACAAACACATAATGAACGTTATGCACAACTGGCAAAATTATGCTTTGTCCGTTGTGGTGTGCGCAGCAATTTTAATTATTATCTACGCCACGCAAAGACTTCTGCAGGTAAAAGATCTTCAAGAAGATAATAAAACTTTAAATGGGCTCATTCTTGTGGCCTTTGTTTTAATCGCTCTCTTTGTAGCATTTCTACTTCTAATTCTTACCAGCCCATTAGAGCCAGTTCATTATTTTTTAGCATTTAGTGCATACATTACTGCGGTCTTTATTAGGCTGACAGCCAAATCAAGCTTTGAGCTTGCCGTTAACCTAACAAAGTCAGAGACATTAGAGCATTACTATGCCACACATGATGATTTAACCGGTTTGTCTAACTTAACCTTTTTTAATGAACAATTAGAGAAAACACTCAATGTCTCCCGCAGAGAAGATGACGAATTAGCATTGCTCATCATCGGTTTAAATCGTTTTAAAGTCATTAATGAAACATTAGGCTATTTTGTGGGTGATGCAATATTGCAAGAAATATCGAGTCGTATACGCGCTTCCTTAAGGAAAACAGATTTAATCGCACGTTTGGGCGGTGATGAATTTGCAGTGTTAATAAATCCAGTTACTGATCAAGACCATATTCATGCTATTGCTAAGAACATAGCGGAATCCGTACAAGTACCGCTTGCAGTGGAAGGTAAGCCTACGGACGTGGGAGTTTCTATTGGTGTGTCGGTATACCCTAAAAATGCTCAAAACAGTATAGAACTAATAGAAAAAGCCAGAAACTCACTCATAGCAGCAGAAAAGAGCGGTGAGTCCGTAGTCATGTATAACTCTGAAACTGCAGATGAGCACTTAGAAGACATTCAAATTATTGGCATGCTGCAGCGTGCCATTCAAGAAGAGCAATTAACGATCTTATACCAGCCTCAAGTACGTTTAAGCGATAAAAATCTCATCTCAGCAGAAGCCTTAATTCGTTGGCAACATCCTAACTACGGGTTATTGGATCCAGGTAGGTTTATTCCATATGCAGAAAAAACAGGTCTCATTTACGAAATAAATCTTTGGTTACTTAAAAATGTAAGTAATTTGTTGATTGAATGGAATGAAAAAGACATTAATCTACCCATTGCAATGAATATTACTGCGCATGGATTCTTGAATAAAGATTTTCAGCAAGCGTTAAAATCGCTGATCAAAAAACATTCTTGGCTTCCGAGAATGCTCAAAATAGAGCTAACTGAAACGTCTAGTATCGATAATGTTGATGAAATTCGTGGTTCAATGCTTGCATATAAAAAATTAGGGTTATCATTTAGTTTGGATGATTATGGAACTAAGCATGCATCATTAGAATATTTAAAGAGATTGCCTTTTGATGAATTAAAAATCGATCAATCCTTTATGGTCAATGCTGCAACAGATGAGGACAGCAGGGCTATCATTCAGCATGCAAAAGAAATTGCTCAACAATTGAAGTTAACCACTACTGCAGAAGGTATTGAAAGTGAAGAAGTGTTCGGAATTGCAAAAGACTATGGTATAAAAAATGGCCAAGGGTACTATTTTAGCTCTGCAATTCTAGCGGATGAGTTAATAAGTATTGTTAGGACAAATTGATTATGAGAAACGCAATTATTTTCACCTTATTACTTACCGGTGGCTGTTCTTCGGAAAAGGTAGAAGAATTTGCATTTATGAAGACTATGGAATATCAATTAAATGAAGATTGTGGCGAAAATGACGAATGCTTAGATGCAGTGAAGCAGCAGATTAAACAATGCATGATAGAGAGCGATTGGAGAAGTTATATGGACAGCAATGAAGACGAAGAAGAAATGATGCGCTTTATTGGTGAATTCTTTCCTTGTTTTAAGGATCTTGATGGTAATTCATATTTCAATCAATAATAAAAAGAGGTCGGAGTCTTTTTCTACTAATCTTTAAATTCATTAAATCTAATTGGCTTTTTTCACCCGAATTCTACTTCCATCTACATCGGTATAATTAAGATTTACCATAGCTGCTTTGGCTTCACCCATTTTTGGCATTTCTACAAAGCCAAATCCTTTAGAAGTGCCTGTCTCCTCATCTATTATTAGCGAGCAAGATTGTAGGGTGCCATAAACTTCAAACATTTCTCTAAGTTTGGCTTCTGTGGTGGTGCGTGCAAGGTTTCGGACAAGTAGTTTCATTGGTGTATTCTACGACACTTTTATTCTTACAACGGTCATTATTTCCATTTCCATGCCGGCTACATTTTCACTATTTGCATAATAAGTGAGGTTTACTCGCTGACCTTGTAGATTTTTGTATTTTTTTTTGCGCTTGTATTTAAAAGGTGCATCACAGCCATCGATCATTAAGGTATTCAGAAACCATCCATCACTTTCTCTTTGCACATGTGAATCAACTTTCATCATATCGGTATGAGTCAACTTCTCATGTTTTTTTATAAGTTTTTCAGGTTCTCGGTTTTTCATAGCTGAACGCGGATAAGTTTGGTGCGGTCTTGTATCGATTATTATACAGTCATATTTTGATCAACATCGCACTTGTTAATAAAATTCAACTTATCTCGCTTATCAGTCATAATGCTTTTCCAATTATTTGATAAGACTCTTTCCACTTTGTTGCAGCGTGCCCACGAAATTTTAAAAACCACTTTTGGTTTTCAAGAATATCGCCCTTCTCAAGAGAATATTATCGATGCCTTGCTGCAAGGTGAAGATGCATTGGTATTAATGCCTACCGGTGGGGGTAAATCACTGTGTTATCAAATTCCAGCATTAGTGCGCGATGGAACGGGTATTGTGGTGTCACCGCTGATAGCCTTAATGCAAGATCAGGTGGATGCGCTTAAACAGCTAGGTGTGAAGGCGGCATATTTGAATTCAAGTCTTGGATATCATGACGCTACCGCAGTTGAGCAAGAATTAGTCAACGGTGAGTTGGATATTCTCTATGTTGCACCTGAGCGTTTATTAACCGAAAGAATGATGAGACTGTTGGATAATGCCCGATTGTCTTTGTTTGCTATTGATGAGGCACATTGTGTGTCGCAATGGGGACATGACTTTAGGCCTGAATACCAACGCCTGAAATCCATTCATACTCGCTATCCTGATGTGCCCAGAATTGCCTTAACCGCTACTGCCGATCAGCGCACCCGTGAAGAGATTATTTCACAACTGCAATTAGAACAAGCCAAAATCTTTATCGACAGTTTTGATCGACCCAATATTCATTATGCGATAAATGATGGTGCGAACACTAAACAGCGTTTGTGGACCTTCCTTTCGCAGAATCATGCAGATGATGCAGGTATTGTCTATTGTTTATCACGTAAAAAAGTAGATTCTGTTGCGGAATGGTTAACAGATCAAGGCAGAGTGGCATTGCCATACCATGCAGGCTTATCTAGCGAGGTGCGACAAGAGAACCAACGCCGCTTCTTGCGAGAAGAAGGAGTGATTATTGTTGCAACGATTGCGTTTGGAATGGGTATTGATAAACCGGATGTTCGTTTTGTTGCACATCTTAATCTACCCAAGAGCATTGAAGCCTACTATCAAGAAACCGGGCGTGCAGGCAGGGATGGTTTGCCAGCCAATGCGTGGATGGCATATGGCTTGAAAGATGTTATTACCTTACGGCAGTTCAGCCAAAATTCGAATGCTAACGATACTCATAAACGGGTAGAGTATCATAAGCTGGAAGCAATGTTAGGTTTGTGTGAGTTAGTCAGTTGTCGTCGGCAGGCATTATTGGAATATTTTGATGAAGCAGTAAGTGCAATATGTGGCAACTGTGATAACTGTCTGCATCCTCCTCAAAAGTGGGAGGCGACGGAAGCTACGCAAATGGCATTATCTTGTGTGTATCGCACTGAACAACGTTTTGGTGTGAATTACATTGTAGAAATCTTACTTGGTAAAGAAAATGACCGTATTCAACGCAATGGGCATGATCAACTGAGCACTTATGGAATAGGTAAAGAGTTCTCCACTGCTGAATGGCGCGTGATGATGCGTCAATTGATTGCGCTAGGGTATTTAGAAATTGATATTGAGCGACATGGTGCATTGCGATTAACCGAGAAATGTAGACCATTGTTACGTGGCGAACTGAGCTTGCAGTTGCGCAAGATGGAAAAACAAGAAAAGCAAGTTTCGGGCAAAAAAGGAAAGCAGACCGTTCGACCCCAAGACGAAGCATTGTGGGATGCATTACGCTCTCTCAGAATGTCGCTAGCAGAAAAAGCGGGTGTGCCTCCTTATGTAATATTCCATGATTCAACATTGCAAGAAATGTTAAAAGAACGTCCGCTGACATTAAGTGCTATGAGTGATATTACTGGTGTGGGTGAGCAGAAACTTACACGTTTTGGAAAACAATTTATTAAAGAGATATCGAAATACCCTCTGTCAGAGTTATTAGATAACAATTTGTCGCAAACGGTAAATGAAACACTGATGCTTTATCAGCAAGGTAAAAGCATAGATCAGATCACTAAGGAACGTCAGTTAACCAGCACAACGGTGTACACACATTTATCCGCTGCAATTGAAACAGGTTTGTTAGACGTCAAAGAGGTGCTTGAATTAGATGAGCAAAAATACGATGAAATCGTCTTTGCTATTGAATCATTTGGAGAGGATAAAGAAAAACGTTTAAAACCTGTCTTTGAGGCATTGGAAGGTGTTTATGATTACGGGCTGCTACGATGCGTGCAAGCTTCTATCTAACACTAAATAAAACAAAAAAATACTAAAGGAATTTGAAACATGTCTGAATTTGAAAATGTGTCGGTAGTTCGTGAGGCAAATATCTATTTTGATGGGAAAGTAACAAGCCGCTCAGTAGTCTTTCAAGATGGCTCCCTCAAAACATTGGGAATTATGCTGCCAGGTGAATATGAGTTTAATACAGATGATAAAGAGCAGATGGAGATTATTTCTGGAAAGTTAGGGGTTCTTTTGCCCAATAGTAAATGGAAAATGATACATGGCGGCGAAACTTTTGAAGTTCCAGCCAAATCAAAGTTTCAGCTGAAAATAGTTGAAACGACTGACTATTGCTGTAGCTTTATTCGGTAATAAAGAAGTATTTACACCTGAGAGGATGGTGAATTGTTCTATTATTTAGTGAAGAGAATTTCAGCACACTTTAGATAAATAGACTTGTGCTTATAATGAGTGAGTCTTGGATGATTGTGTTTGGCCAAAAGTAATTTAAAGGAACAAATTTATGCTCAATATAGAATCAGTCAATCATATTGGTATTCGAATAAAAGATAGAGTCAAATCTGTAAAATTTTATGAAAACTTAGGTTTTGAAGCATTAGTTGATTTTGGTTTCGACGATGGCCACCCAATCATCATGAAGCACCCAAGTGGTGTGGTGCTGAATTTATTAGGTCTTGCGACCACACAAAACCAAAATAACATTCTCATGGATGTTGATGAAAAGTACCCAGGCTATACACATATTGCATTGACAGTAAATTCACTCAATGTAGCTAAAGAATTTTTAAAAGAAAATAACATAGCAGAAACCGGTTCATTTAGTTTTAAAGGAATGTCAGCCGTTTTTATTCGTGATCCTGATAGTAATGTGATCGAGTTAGACGAATATGAAAAAGGTTCGGATCACCCATGAGCGGCCCATTTGTTTGAAAACAGATAATAAATTAAAGCGTCATCAACGTGAGCACAGCATTCAAAAATAATGCTAATTATAATTAATTAGCATTATAGTTATTTTTTTCAGAGAAATTTATATCAACTTTTTGCGTATATTTTCTGGATATTTGCTTTTTAGAAATTGCCATTGTTCCAGTTGAGCTTTAACTCCATAACGTGCACTAATCTGATTCCAAGCTTTAGCAGTGGTGTCCAGTGCAAGCTTGGGGGTTAAGGTGCTACGGTTCGCTAGATCAATATTTTCTTTTAGAATATCCCAATACTCACCTTGTCCAGTAAGGTAGAGATCAGGAATGCTGTTTTCCATACTAAATTTATGTGCGGCTAAAAATGGCTCAGAATAGGTTTCTTGAATTTCGCTATCTGAATAATGTTCACTGCGGAATGGATCAAAGTAACCATCAGCAAATTTAACTGCCTCTGTGGACATTTTGGGGCTGCATGCGAAAAGCGTAAATAAATAAGCAATTTCTGGTTCTTTTGTTAAGCTTGAAACTGTGTAGTTCCAACCCCAATTGAAATACGGCGTATGCAATAACTCGTTATTCACAATACCGCCAGGTGCGGGACCAAAAGCTAGATTATCTTTGATTTTAGACTTAGGTCCATTTAAATATTTTTGTGTGCCACCCCAGCCTATATTGCAAAACATATTACCTTCTGCAAAGGCTTCCCAGTTTTCAAATAACCCATTGGTCTTTGATTGAGGGTATAAATAGTTTGTTGTCTCAAGTAATTCAGTTAATGCTTCTACGCCAGCATCTGAATTAATCTGTGGCTGTAGTTTATTGTTAAATGGGTAATAACCTTTGGCATGAAAGCGTGTCCACCACTCCCATGCAATGTAATCTTTGTTTCTAAATAAAGCGCCACCGTACATATTTTCGTCAGGACGATGAAAGAATCTAGTCATCTGGTCAAGTTGTTCCCAGGTTTTAGGAACAGCTAATGGGTATCCATATTCTTTTTTAAAGTTATTTTGCTCTGTTTTGTCTTCTAACCATGCTTTATTATAAAACATAAGATAAGTATCGCCATCCGTTTGATACCCATAAAACTTATTTTTGTAGAAATCACCGGTTGGATAGAGCATGTCATGATAAAAATTTGTTGGTTCATAGCTATCCACAAATTCATCTAGGTCTCTTATAGAGCCAGCTTCAATTAAGTCAGGCAAACCAAAAGTTGCCGGAAGCGCTATATCAAAAGATATTTCATTAGACAGTGATTGCGCTAAAATTTTTGCATTGATTTCGTCTAGTGAAGATTCAATATAGTTAATACTAATATTCGTTAATTTAGAAAATATATCGCCTACTGGCTTAACATTACCTAAAGATCCTTGTGGTTGTAGTATAGAGAGAGTGACTGATTTTCCTTCGGTCAGCTTTTTTGCCTGCTTTATTATTTGTTCATCTAAATTGTTAAGTGTGAATTGAGCTTGATTAGGCTTTGCAAATAGTGAAGTGGCCGAGATTTGAGAGGCAATTGCAGCAGAACTAGCCTTTATCAATAATTTTCGTCGACTATTTGAAAATTGGTATTTCATATTATTTCCCTTAATTATTTGCATCTAATGCCGATATATAAAGCTAGAGGGTTATCTATTTAGTTCGTATTCATTTCAAAAGCATAATTTAAACTTTAGAAATATCACGAAAAAAGATATCTAAAATTATTTAATTTTTCCTAATGTTTGATGCAATGAAAATTACTAAAAAATTAGTACATTCTTTAACGGCATTTTTTATATTTTCTTTAATATGCTGTTAAGTAAGATGAAATCATTGGGAATAGGGCAAAAGCTCATTATATTTTTTTCCATAGGATTGTTTTTGCTTTTATTTGCGATGTTCAGCTCCAACTATATACTGCGCAATATAGATCAATCTAAAAATTCTTTAACAAATGCATCTATTCCTGCGCTAGTGGGAGTCAATGCTATGTCATTATATGCACATGATCTAATAGAGTTTTCTTTAAAAATGAGTGACTCAAAAACGATATATGAATTAAATAGTAATAAGGATAATTCATTTGAATCTATTTATTATTTGTATACAGAACTGAAGCAGTTAAATGATGTCTCTACTTTAAATAAAAGTTCTGATGAAATTGAAACTATTCTTGGCAAGCTAGAGAATAATTTGAATATTGAATATGAGATTTTAAATAAAAGTTTAAAAACTAAAGGTGAGTTCAGTCATGAATTGAAGATAATGAGAAGTGCGTTGGAGGGCATTGCACAATCTACAACTTTAATAAAGATAAATGTAAAAGATAAATTTACAGAGCAGATAACTGAATTACGGGAAAATAAAAATTTTGAAAACTTAGCACTCAATAGTATTACTAATATCGGTGTAATATCAGAGCTAATAGCGAGGACCGCGGAGCTGCGGAAAAATATGTTAACAATAGAGGGGGCGGATTCTAAGGATAAAATATTAGATATCGAGCAAGAATACGATCACGCATTAAGGGTGATTACCAGATCAGTAGTCAATTATAAAGGGCTAGATCTGCGTAAAGATATGGGGCCGCATATTCTAACGTTGATAAAATATGGACAAGACACACCAGATTTATTTGATGCTCGATTAAAATTAACAGAAACGTCAAGACAAGTATCAGCTTTACACAAAGAAAATAGTGCGCTTACCAAACAGCTTTACGAGGCAGTAAACTTATTATCTATTTCTGTAAAAGATAATACTGATAAAACTGCGTTAGCATTGAGTAAAACTATTTTAAATAGCCAGTATGCATTTTATGTCGTTGCTATTATTTCTATAATATTTTTCTTGCTAGTAGTATGGAAATTTGTTTATCAGGATATAATTATAAGACTAGCTAAATTGTCTATAGTCACTAAGAAGTTGTCTAGTGACAATTTAAATTTTGAAATTGATGAATCTGGTCAAGATGAATTTTCAAAATTTGCATCCACACTCAATATGCTTAGAAGTCTTATGCGTATGCGAAAGACGCTAAACGAAGAATTGAAAAAGAAAACAACATTATTGGAAAGGTCAAATGAAGACCTTAGCTTGTTTGCCTATATTGCGTCTCACGATTTACAAGAACCACTACGTGTTATAAGCAGTTACTCTCAACTACTTTCAAAAAGATATGCGGGTAATTTAGATGAAGATGCAGATAAATTTATTAATTATGTGGTTACCGGTTGTTCTAGGATGGAAGCATTAGTTGAGGGACTATTGACTTTCTCCAGGGTTGATACACAGGAAGGTGATGAGAAATCTATTTGGATTGAAGAGATATTGAAAGATATCAAGCAAGATTTAAGAATTAAAATAAATGAATCATTTGCTTTAATCACTTGGAGTGAAATGCCAAATATATATGCTGATCCCGTACAAATAAGAACTGTTCTCCTAAATATAATTAGTAATGCGATTAAATATAACCAGAGTAAACCTCCAAAAATACATATAAATGCAGAACAAGTAGGTGATTTTTGGAAATTTTATGTAGAGGATAATGGTATAGGGATTGATGAAAAATATTACGAAAAAGTATTTGTGATATTTAAACGTTTACATTCACGAGACAAATATACTGGCACCGGCATAGGCTTGTCAGTATGCAAGAAAATAATAGAACGCTACGGCGGTGAAATAAGTTTAAAATCTAATCCTGATGAAGGGACTATATTTATTTTTACCTTACCCATTGACGATAGGTATAGATTAGATAAAACAAATCAAATTGCGGCTTGATTATAACAATAGGAATTGAAATGAGAACAGAATCAGAAATAAGTTATCCGACTGTAAAGATACTTTTAGTAGAGGATAATCAAGCTCATGCAGATTTGGCTATTGAAGCCTTAAAAGCTGCTAAAGTACGAGTTTTGCTTAGTGTAGTGGAAACTGGTGAAGAAGCATTGGAATATCTGCATAAAGAAAATGATTTTTCCAATGCAACTAAGCCCGATCTTATATTATTAGATTTAAATTTGCCTGGTATTGACGGTAGAGAAGTCCTTGAAGTTATTAAAACCGATCCTTCATTGAAATGTATACCGGTAATCATTCTAACTACCTCAGATGCTGAAAAAGATATGCTCAGAACTTATAACGCGCATGCAAACTGTTATATAAAGAAACCTGTTGATTTCGATCAATTCCAGCAAGCTATACATAAGATGACGGACTTTTGGTTTACGTTAGTTAAAATACCTCAGACTAAGTGTGATGCGCTATCAGATGTATAGCTACTTGCTCTAATATCGCTAGGCAATAAAAGTTCTAAAAATCCAAATTGCGTAATTACTTATAATCTCGCGCGTTTTCAACAGTAAGCTACTGTATTTTAGCCATTTAATTCTTCTAAAGAGTTTAAGCGTATTGCCGATATAAGTTATTGAGCCGCTTTACTTTTTATCAAAATCAACCAACCTTAGGGATGATCTTATATTTATGTCAGGGATAAATGCCAATATGGAGAGTGTTCAGCCCAATCTGGAGAGTATTCACCTCGGACCAAAGACAGAAAATGATCTAAAAGTATTGGTTATAGACGACAATCCTGCTGACCGAGATCTATATAAACAGTACTTAATTGATGACTACAAACAAGGTTATGAGTTTTCAGAATTAGGGCTTGGGGAAGATGGCATAAAAGTATGTGAAACAGATGACTTTGATTGCATCTTATTAGATTACAACTTACCAGACCTAGATGGCGTTGAGTTCTTGAATTTAATGGATAAGCAAACAAAAACTCGAATTCCCGTAATCATGCTAACGGGTCAGGGTAACGAAACCATTGCAGCAGATGCATTACGTGCAGGTGCAACAGATTATTTGCCCAAACGTGTAGTTTCAACTGAGTCATTGAAAAGAACGATTGGTAATGCAGTTGAAAAATTTCATTTACGTAAAGCGATAGAAAAGCAAACTCATCGACTTGAAGAAAAAAACCGCGAGTTAACACGTAAGCACGATGAAATCCAAAGATTTTATCAAACTGTTTCGCATGAACTGAAAACTCCATTAACTTCAATAAAAGAATTTGCAAGCATAATGTTAGATGGTATATCAGGTGAGATTAATGATGATCAGAATGAATATTTACAAATTATAAAAGATAGCTGTATGCAAATGGCTAATGGTGTGAATGATTTGCTAGATGTGACTCGTCTAGAAACAGGAAAATTACGTGTCGAGCTAGAACCTAATGTTGTAGGTACGGTTATTGATAAAGTGATAGCAGCTATGACGGTAATTGCAAAATATAAGTCGATCGAACTAAGCGCGCATTTTGCGGATGACTTGCCAGACGTTTATATGGATCCAAATCGGGTTGAACAAATCTTAACGAATTTAATTAATAATGCGATTAAATTTACAGATCATAATGGGAAAGTTTACGTTACAGCAGAAACTGACTCCGAGAATTCAGAGTTTATTAAAATTACAGTATTTGATAATGGTTGTGGTATCTCTCCCGTAGATTTAAAAAGTATTTTTGAGCGACTATATCAGGTTACACCTGAGCAAAGTGCAAATGAAACCTCTACTAGTTTGGGTGGATTAGGGTTGGGGCTAAATATTTGTAGAGAGTTGGTAAATCTTCATGATGGAAAAATATCTGTTAATAGTCTTGTGGGTAAAGGAAGTGAATTCTCTTTTACTTTGCCAATTCACGATTCGGATACAGGTATGAATTCACTCATTCAGGAAGTAAATCTAGATACGTTAATACAGGAACAAGCAATATGAAAAAAGTAATGATCATTGAAGATGATAAAAAAATCGCTATGGCATTAAGTATTCGACTCAAGTCATGTGGCTATGAAGTAAAAGCTGCGCATGATGCAGTCGTTGCGGTATCTAGCGCTAAAACTTTTAAGCCTAATTTAATTTTATTAGATATATCTATGCCAGGAGGCGATGGTTTTTCTTTGGCAGAACGATTTAATAATTTGGTAGATACAGCAGGTATTCCTATAATTTTTGTAACTGCTAGTAAAAAAATAGGATTAAAAGAAAAAGCAATGGAAATGGGTGCTGCAGGATTTTTTGAGAAACCCTATGATGCAGATATGCTACTGACTAAAGTTAATAGCTTGGTTTAATAAAACTATTAATGCAGAAATACTTTGATAAAGGAGTATCAGAATGAAGCGGGTATTAGTAATAGAAGACGATAAACGTATTGCGAAGTCTTTAGAGATTCGCTTGCGTTCAATGGGGTATGAAACAGTTTTAGCATACGATGCAGTTATGGGCATAAAGTCAGCGGTTCAAAACAATCCTGATTTAGTCATTATGGATATTGCTATGCCTGGTGGTAACGGTTTGACCGTCGCGGAAACTATGCAGGAGCTGACCGCTACCCAAAGTACTCCGGTTATCTTTATCACTGCGAGCAAGAAAATTAGTCACCGAGAAAAAGCGCTTGAATTAGGCGCAGCCGGTTTCTTTGAGAAACCTTATGACACTGACCGTTTATTAGGGAAAGTCTCTCAGTTGGTTTGATAAGATATTCGTTCTACCTAGTATATTGGCTCAAATCTGCTAGCCATTTAATTGGTAAAAGTTACGGCATTGAAGAGGTGGTTGGAAAGTGTCGGCTAGAAATTCAAAATTATGTCGATTCAGGTGTTATGCCATCCCCAAATTATTTTTTACTAGCTGCAAACTACTTTAGGAAGAAAAGAAATTATGCGAATGAAGCCTCTATTTGTGAGTTATATGTTGAACTTATTCAAGAGTACTCAGAACTTAATAGACCTTTGGAAGAGAGATTAACCGTTAAGTTACAGAATATAACCAGTCAATTTGAAGCGCGCCTATATAAAATAAACTATAAGCAATTAGAAAACTACAGATTACATTTTAAGTAATTATCTATTCAAGCATCTTTTATATCTTTCTAAATTAATAATCATGAAAACTCAGCAAATTGATTCTACTCAAGTTAAATTGTGCAATATGATATTTATGGATGTCATTAAGGAAGTTATGAGTAACAAAGGCACGGTTGATTGGGAATCAGTGGAATTAGTCTCTGAAGATTCGCCTGAAGTGGGAGATGTAATGTATGCATTTGCTGAAAAAGATTCTAACCAAAAATATCGAATATTTTTCAAAAGATCATCTGTAGGGAAAAGAGGATTCGATTATGAATTATTTGAAAAAATTCAAATGAGCTGGAATAAAATTGCGGCAGATTTTAAGGATTTAACTTATTAAAATTAATTCATCTGCTTTTTAAAAATGCAGGTTAAGTGAATTGAGAGAAGATATTGATTAGTCTTCAATCGCCGAGATTGATTGTCGTTTTTCTTGGATAATAAGGATGCCCGCTAAAATAATTAATAATGCGCCTGATACCGTGAGTACGGTAATAATTTCATCCCAAAATACCCAGCCGATAATACCGGCAAATAGAATAGACGAATAGGTAAAGGGTGCAATTCTGCTCGCTGGCGCTAATGTATAGGCTTTGGTTAGGAATAACTGCCCAAAGGTACCAAAGGCACCTAATAGTATAAGTAGCCCCCATTCTTTACTGTTCGGGTTTTGCCAAAACCAAAACATTGGAATAGTGGCTATCACCAAACTGATAACTCCAAAATAAAAAACAATTCGGCTAGTGGGTTCAGTGTCTGACATTCGCCTTATGGTAACTTTTGCCAGTGCGGCAAGTGCGCCACCCATTAGACCTGCAAGCGAAGCAATGTGTATGGCCCCAGTTGGTTTTAAAACTAGTACTACACCGAGAAATCCAATCAATATCGCCATAATGGCACGTAAGGATATATATTCGCTTAACCAAACAAAGGCGATGATGGGTATAAATAAGGGTGCACTAATTTTTAATAACATGGCATCTGCAAGTGGTAATTCAGATAATGCATAGAAGAAGCAGTACATTGCTGAAACGCCAGATAAGGAACGCAAGAAGTGCCACTTTAGTTTTTTAGTCTTTAATGTTTTTACTCCGAGTTTGAAAATTAGGGGCGAGAGGACTAATAAGCCAAATAGATTTCTAAAAAACAAAACATTTTGACTAGGAAGATTTTCAGAAAGTAATTTAACTAACGAACCCATGCCTACAAAGCAAAGCTCTGCAATCATGGCAAAAAGACATCCAAGAATAATATTATTAGAACGCATTTTGTTTTTTTTTGAAACATAAAAAAGCCTTTGCAGTATATAACCGCAAGGGTTTTTATTGTTGGTGTAAAGAGTTTACGCAGCCAGCTGTCTAAGCACGTAATGGAGTATGCCACCATTTTATACAAGTAGACTTAATTGCTCACTCTAATGCACGCTATTGGCCGTAAGTAGCCATAAAGCAAAAAGATTCAACATGAAAGCATCATCCAAGATGCGACTCTTATTCGCACATCCATGTGCTCACTTTTAGCCGATAACCATTCTTTTGATAGGTTGAACGGATGGCTCACTACTGAGTTCTTTTTTGGGTGGCTCGAAATCAGTCAGCTTTATTCCCGTTACTGCATCTTTATACTCTTCAAGCGTTGGGAAGCGGCCGAGTATGGTTGATAGCACTACAAGTGGTGTTGAAGCTAATAATGATTCGCCTTTTTTGTCTTTAGCATCACCCACTACACGACCCTGGAAAAGTCGTGTTGATGTAGCAAGAACGGTATCACCTGGTTCTGCTTTTTCCTGATTACCCATACACAGGTTACAGCCAGGGCGCTCCAGGTATAGAACATTATCATACTTGGTGCGTGCGTCAGCTTTGGGGTTATCGTCGTCAAAAACAAAGCCAGAATATTTTTGTAAAACTTCCCAATCGCCTTCAGCCTTGAGTTCATCAACAATATTGTACGTCGGTGGGGCAACCACAAGTGGCGCATTATATTCTACCTTGCCTTGTTGCTTTTCTATGTTACGTAACATTTGCGCGATGATTTGCATATCGCCTTTATGAATCATGCAAGAACCAACAAAACCTAAGTCAACTGGCTTGTCTTTATAGAAAGAGAGTGGGCGGATGACATCATGCGTATAACGTTTGGAGATATCACTGTTTTCTATATCAGGGTCGGCTATCATCGGCTCGTCAATTTTATCCAGGTCGATGACGACTTCTGCATAGTACTTGGCATTGTTGTCAGGCGTTAAAGCAGGCTGTTTGCCAGATTTAATTCCTTCAATACGCTGGTCGGCTAGATTAATTAAACCCGTCAGAGTTTTCGCTGGGTTTTCCATGCCTTTGTCGATCATAACTTGTATGCGACTCTTTGCGATTTCCAGCGACTCAATTAATGTTTCGTCCTCAGAAATACAAATTGATGCCTTGGCTTTCATTTCTGCGGTCCAATCGGTAAAGGTGAAAGCCTGATCCGCAAGAAGGGTGCCGATATGAACTTCAATCACACGACTTTGGAATACATTTTCGCCGTTAAATTCTTCAAGCATTTGCAACTGTGTTGCATGCACAATATCGCGAAAGTCCATGTAACTTTTCATTTCACCTTTGAAGGTTACTTTAACGGAGTCAGGAATTGGCATGGTTGCTTCACCAGTAGCTAACGCTAATGCAACGGTGCCAGAGTCAGCGCCGAACGCAACGCCTTTTGACATGCGTGTGTGTGAATCACCACCTATGATAATGGCGCGGTCGTCTATTGTAATATCGTTAAGTACTTTATGAATCACATCTGTCATTGCATGGTAGACACCTTTAGGATCACGTGCTGTGACCAGACCAAAGTCGTTCATAAATTTCATCAGTTTTGGAATATTCGTTTGCGCTTTCTCATCCCATACTGAAGCAGTGTGACAACCGGATTGATAGGCACCGTCAACGCTTTGTGAGATCACCGTTGCAGCCATGGCTTCAAGTTCCTGCGAGGTCATTAAGCCGGTGGTATCTTGTGAACCCACAATGTTTACCTTAACGCGTACATCTGAGCCTGCATGCAAGTTATTTGTTGAGGTAACGCCAACTGCATTGCGATTAAATATTTTTTCTACCGCAGTGAGGCCTTGACCTTCGTTTGAAATTTCTTTTGATGGCGCAAATACCGATGTTGCTTCAACGCCAAGTGTTTTAGCAGCGAAGTTTTGCAGCTTCTTGCCGAATACAATTGCATACGAGCCACCGGCTTTCATAAATTCTACTTTCTGTGGTGTAAATGCTTTGGCAACATCAACCACTTCTTTGCCATCTTTGTAGAGCTTCTTCTCTTTTGTGTTAATGGTTAAAACCGTACCAGTATCCACCGAGAAGGTTTGTTCAAGAATGGGTTCTCCGTTTTCATCGAGAACAGAATTTCCGTCAGCGTCGACTTTTCTAACCCAGTTTTGGAGGTCAAGACCAATGCCACCGGTCACATCGACAGTAGTTAAAAAGATCGGTGAAATCCCATTCGTGCCTGCAACAGCAGGTGCAATGTTAACAAAGGGTACATATGGACTAGCGGGTGTGCCGGCCCAAAGAGCCACGTTGTTA
Organism: Gammaproteobacteria bacterium; assembly: GCA_014075255.1. Taxonomy (NCBI): domain Bacteria; kingdom Pseudomonadati; phylum Pseudomonadota; class Gammaproteobacteria; species Gammaproteobacteria bacterium. The sequence goes on along the minus strand of CP046178.1, from coordinate 795,680 downwards.
ACACCAGACATGCGCGACGATCCTACACCCATCGTTCCTTTCTCGGCGATGAGCATCACTCTTTTATCAGAGTGCTGTTTTTGTAAGTCGACAATTTCCTGTTGCGCCTCGGGTGTGATCATGCACTGGCCATGCAGTTCACGATCCGAGCGAGAGTGTGCTTGGTGTCCTGGCGAGAGTAAATCTGTAGAGATGTCACCCACACCAGCAACATAAGTTACGACCTGAATTTCTTCATCGATCTCGGGCAGCTGAGTAAAGAACTCTGCATTGGCATAGCTTTCAAGAAGCTCTTTTACGCGTGTATTACCAGCTTTGTATGCATTTTCGAGTCGTTCGGTATCGGCTTCATAAAGAAATACCTGTGTCTTTAACACCGCTACGGCAGGTTCCGCTACGTCATTGTTATCGTCGAGGGCGAGATCAAGCAACACTTCAACCGAAGGTCCACCCTTCATGTGCGATAGCAGTTCGAAGGCAAAATCAGGCGTTATTTCTTCGACAGATTCTTCACCCAGGATGATTTGCTTGAGAAATTTTGCTTTCACACCGGCCGCACTGGTGGTGCCCGGTAATGTGTTATAAATAAAATACTTGAGCGAGTCTGCACGATGTTCGTGGGCAGGATCTTTAATCTGTTCAATAATCTCTGCCAGTAAATCAGCGCTATCGATTGGCTTAGGGTGTAAACCAAGCTCCTTTTCTCGAAGCTCAATTTCTTTCAAATAATCAGCATACAAACTCATTTAGTTATAAAACCTCTCTATCGTGCAGGTTGGAAGCGAAGAATGACGAGTATTTTATCTAATTTCGCGTCCCAAGGGAGTGTGATTGTCGGACAAATTCGCTTTCAGAATAACTGCCTGTAAGTGGTAAATAGAGGTGGGAATAAGTGTTAATTAGCGCTAAATAGCTTGTTCCAGGACTAATAAATTATCCATAAGTGATTTTCGTCCTAGCAATAAGGTCCAGCGCTTACCATTAGCTTGTTTCCATAGTACGACTGCTCGAACTCCTGCTAAGAGCAATGCACGAATTTTGCTGGCATTTTGGTCCATCTTTAAATACACCGGATCACCCTCAATGATTACTTTAGGCCCCAGTGGACTAATATGCTCTCGGTAAAGCCCTCCTAGGTCTTCAGTGATATCATCTAAATTATCATCTATCGAATCGTATTGATTGCTGATGCGTTCAATCTGGCTACCAAGAGAAGAAACTGCTTTTGGATTTACTGCGAATTTAGAAGCAAGGTACATAAGATTAATTGCATAGCGTGTCCGTTCAATAGCATGTTTCTCGCTTTTATTTTGTAGTGCGGTTTTTAGTGTCTGAATGCCAAGCTGAAGATTATCGATTGAGCCATATACATCTATGTATTCATTAGCATCTAGTTTTAATATGCTTTCAATGGTTGGAACCATGCAGGAATGATTAGTATTACCCTCCCAAGCTATAGTCTGCACTAGTGCTAAAGACTGATATAAGCCAGCAAGTGCTATGGTTTGATCTTTAGATATAGTGAACACGTAACTTACAACCTGTTTAATTAAAACGCTTTTCAATAATAGCACCACCTAGACAATTATCGTCTTGATATAGCACAACACTTTGACCAGGAGTGATGGCCCATTGTGGTTCAGTGAAAGTAATCTCATAACCAGTATCGCTAGCTTGTTGGATAGAGCAGGCTTGATCGCTTTGACGGTATCGAGTTTTGGCTTTTAAGTTATCTAAAGAAGCAGGCGGCTTACCTGCAATCCAATGAAATTCTTGAGTTAGCAGTTTGGAGTGATATAAAGATTTATGTTCTCGTCCTTGCACAACATAAAGGTAGTTAGCGTCAATATTTTTTTCAGTAACATACCAAGGTTCTTCTGAATGCTCACGTTGACCGCCTATACCTAAGCCTTGGCGTTGGCCTATGGTGTAAAACATAACGCCTTCGTGTTTACCAATTACTTTGTCGTCTAATGTCCTTATTTCACCGTGTTGGGCAGGAATATAATTTTTCAAAAAATCTCTAAATTTACGTTCGCCAATAAAACATATTCCAGTACTATCTTTTTTGTCATAGGTATCTAAGCCATTCTGTTTGGCGATACTACGCACTTCAGATTTTTCTAACTTACCTATTGGGAAAAGCGTTTTTGATAGCTGTTGTTGATCCAAGGTATGTAAGAAATAGCTTTGATCTTTGTTTGAATCTAAACCTTTAAATAGCAATGCTTCGGATTCTGAGATATCGCAGTTTGCATAGTGCCCGGTGGCAATGTAATCCGCATCTAAATTAAGCGCATGATCTAAGAATGCGCGAAATTTAATTTCTTTATTGCAGATGATGTCTGGATTAGGGGTGCGGCCAGCTTTATATTCAGTTAAAAAATATTCGAATACACGATCCCAATACTCACTTGAGAAGTTGACGGTATGCAAAGGTATGCCAATTTGGTCGCAAATATTTTGGGCATCTGCTAAGTCAACTGATGCGGAACAGTATTCTTCGTCGTCGTCTTCTTCCCAGTTTTTCATAAACAAGCCTTCGACCTTAAGGTCTTGTTTCTGTAAAAGATGCGCTGAAACGGATGAATCTACACCACCTGACATGCCGACAATAATCTTATTTGTCATGAATGAAAGCTATGTTTGAAATTAGAGAAACTACCAATGTTGGTGAATGCTACGCATCATGTTCAAGTTTTGGCGTTTGCCAGTTAAGTAGTCCTTTAAACTTTCAGTAACTAACGTGCTTCTAATTCTGGTCTCGGGCAATGCAAGGATTTCATCTTTATGATGCCAGTTAGCATTCAAAATACCGTCGTCAAGTTCAGTAGAAACTTGTTGTTTGCTGCAATCTCCGCAGAATGTAAATCGTAAAAAGGTTTCATCTTTGCGTGGATGTTGCCACTGATAGATGCCGACTAGGGCGGTCGGGTAAAATTCCCAACCGGTTTCTTCAAGAGTTTCCCGTTTTGCGGCTTCTATGAGCGTTTCACCTGACTCCCAATGACCGGCGGGTTGATTGAGTACCGGAGTACCTTCGACCATTTCTTCCACCAATAGGAATTTTTCTTCACGTTCAATTACGGCTGCAACGGTTATATGAGGTTCCCATTTCATAAGTTTTTGTGTTTTTTTAAGTAGCTAACGTACGAAGCAAATATGTAAAATTCAATAAGGACTACACGCAATTAAATAAGTAAATACTAATTATTATTATATAATTCAATGATTTGAGTTTAATAGTTAATTAATATTATTGAAAAGACTTGAAACTCACTCTGTTTACCTCCATCTTACTCTGTAATACACAGTATCCTTCAGTAGGCCAAATGGTGCGTTTTAGATATTGTAACTAGGCTGCAATATAGTGCTGTATATAATATTAATCTAATAGCTTTACCTATCGAGTATGTCTGATCAAGAAGAAATTCGCCACGATGATGAGTTGGCTGTCCAAGAGGCGAAGCCTAAGATCAAACAACCGCCGATGTACAAAGTTGTTATATTGAATGATGATTACACTCCTATGGAATTTGTGGTACATATTCTAGAGAACTTTTTTAAGATGAATCGTGAAAAAGCTACCCGCATCATGTTGCACGTTCATACACGAGGTAAAGGCGTATGTGGTGTGTTTACACGCGATGTGGCGGAGACAAGAGTAGCCCAAGTTAATGACTATGCACGAATGAATAACCACCCATTACTTTGCGCCATGGAAGAGGCTTAAGTAGAAGTATTAAAGACAGGTACTTATGCTAAATAAAGAGCTGGAATTTACTCTCAACGTTGCCTTTAAAGAGGCGCGAGAAAAGCGGCATGAATTCATGACCGTAGAACACTTATTGCTTGCGCTCACGCAAAATCCTGCTGCAGCCGATGTGTTACGTGCATGTGGGGCCAACTTAACTAAACTTGCAGCCGAGCTTACAGAGTTTATCGGTGACAATACTCCCGTGTTACCTGAGGATGATGATCGCGATACACAGCCTACTTTAGGTTTTCAACGAGTGTTACAGCGCGCTGTATTCCATGTGCAATCTTCTGGAAAAAAAGAAGCTGAAGTATCGGGTGCTAATGTTTTAGTCGCTATATTCGGCGAACAAGAATCTCATGCAGTATATTTGTTGGGGCAACATGATGTTGCACGTTTAGATGTGGTTAATTTTATTGCTCACGGAATTTCAAAAGTACCGATGGAGCACGAGAGTGAGCTAACCGGTGATCCTGAGGTAGATTTAAACGGTGATGCACCCGCACCAAAGCCTCTAGAGCGCTTTGCGACAAATTTGAATGCGCGCGCAATGGAGGGAAAGATAGATCCTCTAATAGGTCGTGACAACGAAATTGAGCGTGTGGTGCAAATTCTATGTCGCCGCCGCAAAAATAACCCACTGTTGGTGGGTGAAGCAGGTGTGGGCAAGACTGCAATTGCAGAGGGCTTAGCTAAGAGAATTGTAGAAAAACAGGTTCCTGAAATCTTACAAGACAGCACGATCTATGCGTTAGATCTAGGTGGTTTAGTAGCAGGCACTAAATATCGTGGCGATTTTGAAAAGCGTCTTAAAGGCGTGTTGCATCAGTTAAAAGAAGAAGAGGGAGCGATCCTTTTTATTGATGAAATACATACTGTAATTGGTGCAGGTTCTGCGTCGGGTGGCGTGATGGATGCCTCAAACTTAATTAAACCAATGTTAAGTTCTGGTGAACTTAAATGTATCGGTTCTACTACGTATCAAGAGTTTCGTGGCGTATTTGAAAAAGATCGTGCCTTAGCGAGAAGATTTCAAAATATTGACGTGGATGAGCCAACGGTTGATGAGACTTTCCAAATCCTCAAAGGACTGCGTAGTCGCTTCGAGGAGCATCATGGCGTTAAATACTCTGATAAAGCATTAAAAACTGCTGCAGAGCTTGCGGATAAGTACATAAATGACCGGTTCATGCCCGATAAAGCAATAGATGTCATTGATGAGGCAGGGGCTAATATGAATCTTAAGCCTAAATCATCACGTAAGAAGACTATTTCAATTAAACAAATAGAAGATGTGGTATCTAAGATTGCCCGCATACCGCCGAAACACGTTAGTTCTAATGACACAACGGTGTTGAAGAATTTAGAGCGAGATTTGAAATTAGTAGTATTTGGTCAAGACGATGCAATTGGCACTTTGTCTACTGCAATTAAAATGTCACGTTCCGGAATTGGTAATGAAGAAAAACCAATTGGTTCATTCTTATTTGCTGGTCCAACAGGCGTTGGCAAGACCGAAGTTACCCGACAGCTATCGATGGTACTTGGCATTGAGCTATTACGCTTTGACATGTCGGAGTATATGGAGCGTCATACGGTTTCGCGTTTAATTGGTGCGCCACCAGGTTACGTAGGGTTTGATCAGGGCGGGTTGTTAACCGATGCGGTATTAAAAGCACCGCACTGTGTTTTATTATTAGACGAAATAGAGAAAGCACATCCTGATGTGTTCAATTTGTTACTACAAATTATGGATCACGGTACGTTGACCGACACCAATGGCAGAAAAGTTGATTTCCGCAATGTGATTTTAGTGATGACAACAAATGCAGGTGCTTCTGAAATGAGCCGCACTAGTGTTGGCTTTACTACACAAGACAATCAGTCAGATGGCACAGAAATTATTAAACGTACGTTTACGCCTGAGTTTAGAAATAGAATGGATGCAATTATTCAATTCTCACCGCTTAATCAGAAAACCATTATGCATGTGGTTGATAAGTTTATTTCTCAACTAGAAGCGCAATTAGAGTCTAAGAAAATTGAAATTCAAATTGAAGCTTCCGCAAAAGAGTGGATTGCAGAACGAGGTTATGATGTCAAAATGGGCGCGCGGCCAATGGAGCGCGTTATCCAAGAGCACATCAAGAAGCCGCTAGCCGAAGAAATATTGTTTGGCTGCTTAGAAAACGGTGGCAAGGTAGTAGTACGTGCTAGTGATGAGAACGAGTCAAAGAGTGTGCTTGAAATTGAGTATCTTGAAGTAGTAACAACTTAAATTCTTATAATTTTCATGGTTACTCATTTCCCTCGGAACGTAATTCTTCCTTTAGATAAGTCATAAGGTGTCATTTCAACTGTAACCTTGTCACCGGTCAAAATCTTAATATAGTGTTTACGCATACGCCCAGAAATATGGGCCGTTATGGTGTGACCATTTTCAAGCTCTACTCGAAACATGGTGTTTGGCAGGGTTTCCATTACAGTACCCTCCATTTCAATTTGGTCTTCCTTAGCCATACAGCTCCTACGCATATATAAGAAGTCGCACATTATGGGAGAAGAAAAAAATAAAACAAGCGATTTGATTTATGAGTACAATATCGCGTTTCAAAATACCCCATCTAATGTCTATTAATTACAAGCTTTATTAAATGAGTCACGCATATTTGTTTCCCGGTCAGGGCTCCCAATCTATTGGTATGCTAGCTGAGTTGGCTGGTGTATATCCCGAAGTTAAACAAACCTTTGAGCAGGGTTCTGAGATCCTACAGCAGGATTTGTGGTCATTGGTGTCTGCAGGGCCAGATGAGGAGCTTAATCGCACTGAAAATACACAACCTATAATGTTGTGTGCAAGTATCGCAGTTTGGAGAATTTGGGTTAAGCAGTTTTCTAACTCAGCAGAATTTGTCGCCGGACACAGTTTTGGCGAATACTCCGCTTTGGTGTGTGCAGGAGTGCTGGATTTCGAATCGGTAGTACCTCTGGCGCGTTTCCGTGGTGAGGTGATGCAAGAAGCTGTACCGGTAGGACAAGGTGCAATGGCTGCAGTGTTAGGCCTAGATAACGATAAACTCGCCGACGTCTGTTCACAAGTATCGCAAGGTGAAGTAGTAGAAGCCGTAAATTTTAATGCTCCTGGTCAAGTAGTCATTGCTGGAGACTCTGCAGCGGTATCAAGAGCGATAGATGCAGCTAAAGAAGCAGGCGCTAAACGCGCAGTAATCCTGCCTCTAAGTGTGCCATCACATAGCAGCTTAATGCAGTCAGCTGCCAATAAGTTGCGAGACTATCTCAGTGATATTACCTTTAACGTTTCTGATGTAAGTGTTATCCACAATGCTGATGTACAAGCACATGCAAGTGAGCAAGATATTAAAGATGCCTTATATCGACAGTTATTCAATCCTGTGCGTTGGGTAGAAACGATTCAACATATGGTTTCTCAGGATGTGCAGACTTTTATAGAGTTGGGTCCAGGTAAAGTGCTTACAGGTCTTAGTAAACGTATCGACAAAAGTGTGCCATGCTATGGCGTGTACGATATAAAAAGCTTGGAACAAGCCCTAGAAATTGTGCAAGGATAAGCGCCAGAAAGAATACAACAACAGGTATCTAAGTAATTATGGATAAAGTCGCACTGGTAACCGGAGCTAGCCGAGGGATAGGAAAAGCAATTCTACATACATTAGCAGCAGATGGTTATGTTGTTGTTGGCACTGCTACTACTGAAAATGGAGTGAAAAAGATTCAAGAGGAATTGAATTCAAAAGGATATGCAGGGTATGCCTTAGTGCTTGACGTTACGCAAGATGACTCTATTAAGTCATGCTTAGATAGTATTAAAGAAAAGTATAGTGCACCCACAATATTGATTAACAATGCGGGTATCACTAAGGATAATTTGCTGATGCGTATGAAAAATGATGAATGGAATGATGTTATTAATACCAATTTATCTTCTATGTATCGACTTTCTAAAGCTTGTTTGCGAGATATGATGAAAGCTAAAACCGGGCGTATCGTAAATATTTCCTCTGTGGTGGGTTCATCAGGAAATGCAGGTCAAACTAATTATGCAGCTGCAAAAGCCGGAATTTTCGGATTTTCAAAATCACTGGCTCAAGAAGTGGGTTCTCGCGGTATTACTGTAAATGCTATTGCACCAGGCTTTATCGAAACGGATATGACTGACGACCTTAATGAGGATCAACAAAAAGCTTTGATGGGTAAAATCCCTTTAGGCCGGATGGGGAATGTCAAAGATATAGCCGAAGCCGTTAAATTTTTGGTTTCTGACAGCGCTGGGTATATAACAGGGGAGACACTGCATATTAATGGAGGCCTATATATGGCCTAGAATATGTTAAATAAAAAACATATATTCACTTAAACTATATCGTCTAAATCTTTGTATCTAATCAATAAATTCTTTTAAGGCCTTGAAAACATACTAAGACTAATTTGGTCTTACGCCAGATTAGTGGTATTCATGATGATGGCAAGGTGATCACCTTTTCAATACAATAGCGAGCCGATTTAGAACGGTCTGAATTTTTTTGCAAATAAGGAAGCAATTTTATGAGCACAAACGAAGAGAGAGTTAAAAAGATCATTGTTGAGCAATTAGGTGTTAGTGAAGATGAAGTTAAAGAAAACGCATCTTTTGTTGACGATCTAGGTGCAGACTCTTTAGATACTGTTGAATTAGTAATGGCTTTGGAAGAGGAATTCGAATGCGAGATTCCTGATGAAGCGGCTGAGAAAATTACAACAGTAAAAGAAGCGATTGATTACGTTAATAATAATAAATAGCTATTAAGCTTATTTATTCATCAAGTAGTGTTGTTGCTATAGGTAACAAACTGCTTAATCATTTTTTAGTTATCTAATACAAAGTAAATTTTATGTCTCGTAGACGTGTAGTCGTAACCGGTTTGGGGATTGTGTCCCCAGTCGGATCAACCATTGAAAAAGCTTGGGGAAATATCACTGCTGGCAAAAGCGGTATTTCTAAAATAGATTGTTTTGATGCAAGTGCATTTTCAGTACAAATTGCTGGGCAAACTCGAGATTTTGTTGTTGATGATTATTTGTCTAAAAAGGATCAGCGTAAGATGGATCCTTTTATTCATTATGGAATTGGTGCAGGCATTCAAGCTGTAGAAGATTCGGGTTTTGAAGTAACCGAGGAAAATGCTGATCGTATTGGTGTGGCTATTGGTAGTGGTATTGGTGGTTTGCCTGGCATTGAGAAAAGTAACGAAGCTTATCTTAAGGGTGGCCCAAAAAAGATTTCACCATTTTTTGTGCCGAGTAATATTATTAATATGGTTTCAGGTAACTTATCTATTATGAAGGGTTACCGTGGTCCAAATATTTCAATTGTTTCTGCTTGTACAACAGGAACACATAATATCGGTGATGCTGCAAGAATGATTATGTATGGTGATGCCGACATTATGGTTGCAGGCGGGGCAGAAATGGCAACCTGCCCATTAGGAATTGGTGGTTTCGCAGCAGCAAGAGCACTCTGTTCTTCGCATAACGATAATCCAGAAGGCGCAAGCCGCCCATTCGACCTTGATCGAAATGGTTTCGTTCTAGGAGACGGCGCAGGTGTTATCGTATTAGAAGAATACGAAACTGCAAAAGCGCGTTCAGCTAATATTTATTGTGAACTGGCTGGTTACGGTATGAGTAGTGATGCGTATCATATGACTTCTCCAGCGGAAGGTGGAAGTGGCGGTGCAAAATGCATGCAAAATGCATTAGCGGATGCTGGAGTAAATGCAAGCGATGTGGATTATATCAATGCACATGGAACCTCGACACCGGCGGGTGATGTAGCTGAAACGCAAGGAATTAAAAGCACCTATGGCAAGCATGCAAATAAACTAGCAGTAAGCTCGACCAAATCTATGACCGGCCACTTGCTGGGTGCTGCAGGTGGTGTTGAAGCTGTATTTAGTATACTTGGTTTATACCACGGTATATTGCCGCCAACGATAAATTACGACACACCAGATCCTAAGTGTGATCTTGATTATGTGCCAAACGAAGCGCGTGATAAGCAAATCAATGTGGCGCTCTCTAATTCATTTGGTTTCGGTGGCACTAATGGCACCGTTGTGATGAAAAAAGTTTAACGCTCTTCATTAATGTATTTGATCATCGCGACATGATCCAAATACGCAAACAATAGAATGCAGAATCCTGAAGTCATCATAAATGGCATCCAGGGCGATCAGCTCTCGAGTATGGATCGAGGCTTGCTATATGGTGACGGCGTATTTGAGACCATCGCGGTTAGGCAAGGTGAACTTCAATACTGGGATGATCATCTAGATAGGCTTCTGCGAGGTTGCAAGACGCTCGGATTGCAAGGCTTAGATTTCTCTTTGCTTAAAAAAGAAGTACAACAAGTTCTTGATTTAGAGTCTACTTCAAAGTGTGTGATCAAAATAATTATCACTCGTGGCGTAGGTGGAAGAGGGTATAAGCCTACGGTACAAGAGCTGAGCCGCATTGTGCAAAAGTTTCCTTGGCCTGATTATCCAGAAACTTTTACTGAAAAAGGTGTGAAGGTTACGCAATGCGATTTCCGTTTATCTAAACAAAGTAAACTTTCTCAAATCAAACATTTGAATCGCCTTGAGCAGATACTTGCGCGTAGCGAGTGGGAAGATGATTATCAAGAAGGTTTAGTATGCGATGAAGATGATAATGTTATTGAAGCTACTTCCAGCAACGTGTTTTTCCAAATTAACGATACACTTGTTACGCCTACTTTAGATCGGCGTGGTGTAGCTGGAGTGATGCGTAAAAAAGTAATCGAATATTGTCGTGCAAACAATGTAAATGTGGATGTTCGTGATTTCAAACAATCTGAAATTAGCCAAATTCAAGCTATGTTCTTATGTAACAGTATAAATGCTATTTGGCCGGTACGAAGTTATTGTGAGCGTAAGCTAAGCAAAACCGCTATAATCAACCAGCTTATAGCAGTATTTAATAGCTAGGATATCTTGCGTGAAAACCTATACACGTATCATTAGTTCACTGTTCATTATATTGACCATCGTAGTTACGATGCTGTCTATCTATTTTAAAGATTATGCCAATAAGCCATTGTCTTCTAGTGGTAAAGAAGTGCAGCTCGTTATCGAGCCGGGAATGCATTTTCGACAAATTACTCAGCAGTTGGTCGAGCGTGGTTTAGTGGCCGAAAAATTGCCATGGAAAATATTTGGTCGGCTCAGTGGTGCAAGCAATTCAATTAAGGCAGGTGAGTACACACTTAGAGCTAACTTAAGTCCTGTGCAGTTGCTTAATAAACTTATCAAAGGTGAAACCATTCAGTTTGGCTTAACCGTTATTGAGGGTTGGACGTTTAAGCAGCTTTGGGAAGAAGTTAATAAGCATGAAAAAATTAAGCAAACGGCGGCTACTCGAGATGAATTATTAGAATTGTTAGAGTTAAACCAACATCCAGAAGGTTGGTTTTATCCAGATACCTATCATTTTCCGGCAGGTACTTCGAATGTGGAGTTTTTTCAACGTGCTCATGACTATATGGAGAAAGTATTGGAAGAAGAATGGTCTAATCGTCCCAAAGATACTCCGCTGCAATCTGCTGAAGAGGCATTAACCTTGGCGTCTATTATTGAAAAAGAAACCAGTGTTGATGATGAGCGTAATCTTGTTGCGGCTGTATTTATAACTCGCTTAAAACGTGGCATGCGTTTGCAAACTGATCCAACGGTTATCTATGGTATGGGCGATGCTTATGATGGCAATATACGGCGTAAAGATTTAAAAGCAGATACGCCATACAACACCTATGTGCATAAAGGTTTGCCACCTACACCTATTGCATTGCCGGGTCGTGCGTCTATAGCCGCTGCACTGCATCCTGCAGATACTGAGGTGTTGTTCTTTGTTTCTAAAGGCGATGGCACTCACCATTTTTCAAAAACATATGATGAGCATCGGGAAGCGGTAATAAAATATCAACTGGGTGGGAAAAAAGATAAATATCAAGCTGATCATAAAAGCGAATAAGCGTTTATATATTCAGAACGATTATGGGCAATGATGCAGAGAAAATGTACCAAGCGAAGTTTATTACTTTCGAAGGTACAGAAGGCGTTGGAAAAACTACGCAAATTCAGCTTTTAGAAAAATATTTAAAGACTAAAAATATAGCCTGTCTAGTCACGCGTGAACCAGGAGGCACTACACTTGGCGAACGTGTACGAGAATTACTTCTTAATAATGATGGCACTGACATAGACCCAATGGCAGAGTTGTTATTGATGTTTGCTGCGCGTGCTCAACATCTTAAAGAAATAATTTATCCTGCGTTAAAAAACAACACGTGGGTGTTATGCGATCGTTTTACAGATGCTAGCTATGCATACCAAGGTGGAGGGCGAGGTGTAGCTTTTTCTGCAATCAAAAATATAGAATCCACAGTGCAGGAGCAATTTCGGCCTGATTTGACGGTACTGTTATCAGGCGATATTCAAGGAGGTATGCAAAGAGTGTCTCAACGTGGAGAAAAAGATCGTTTCGAATTGGAAAAACGCGAATTTTTCGAACGTGTGCGGAATAGTTATTTAAAATTTGCAAAGACTAATCCTGAGAGATTTTCTGTAGTGGATGCTGATCAAACAATTAATGAGACAGCATTAGCTATTCAAGCTGTTATGAAACAACGTTTTGCGGGATTGATTGCCTAGTAAAAAGGTTGATGTGCGTATGATATTCCCATGGCAAACTGATATCTGGCATCAAGCCTCTCGTTATTTAAAAGATAATAGGCTTACACATGCGGTATTGTTATCCGGACCTGAGTCGATAGGTAAGTTAGAGTTTTGTTTGGCATTTATCCAGCGACTAAACTGTACTAATCCAACCTTAGATGATCATGCTTGTGGTGAATGCAAAGATTGCCATCTATTTACTGTTAGAACTCATCCTGACATTCGTATGATTAATGTTGACGAAGACACCGGTCAAGATAAAAAGTCACAAAATAAAATAGAACAAGTAAAGGTTGATGATATACGGGATATCAATCAATTCATGACGTTAAGTCGTCAACAGGGTGCGTATAAAATTGTCTGCATTAACTATGCAGAAACCATGAATATAAATGCTGCCAATGCATTGTTGAAAACTCTTGAAGAACCACCGCAAAATTCTATTTTGTTTCTGATTAGTCACCGAGCTGATACATTGCTACCGACCCTTAAAAGCCGCTGTCAGACATGGAAATTTAAACTTCCAGATGAGAAGCAGAGTCTAAATTGGTTAGTACAACAACAATCGCATGATCATTGGCAGGCGCTTCTTAAAGTGGCTGGAAATAGGCCCTTATTAGCCCTTGAGCTATACAGTTCAGGGTTAGGGGAAAACAGGACGGACTACTACAAGGATTTGGGGCATTTTCTATCAGGCAAGACCCATGTAAGCAAGGTCTCAGCGAAACACCAGGATGAGCCGTTAGAGAGGTTAGTGTGCTGGCAGCAAGCTTGGTGTGCAGATCTGATTCGATGCCATTATGAGAAAGAGCCGGTGACCCTTGAAAATCCGGACATTCGTCGGAGCTTGCATAGTCTAGAGGGCCGAGTAGACTTACATTCGTTATTCAACTTTATGGACAAACTTATTGAATTGCGTAGATTTTCTAGCGCACCACTCAATAAGAGATTGTTCATCGAAGACATGCTCATTCGATGTCAGGAAATGCTAGAACATCCGGTATAAAGCAGAAAATATATAAGATTTATTATGGCAGAAGGCAGCAGAGGCATACTATCGCTAGCAATCAAAGACAAAGGCTCTTTGTACGCGGCGTACATCCCATTTATTAAAAATGGTGGCCTATTTATTCCCACCAATAAGGCATATAAGCTGGATGATGAAGTATTCATGTTGCTTACCTTAATGGAAGACACTGAGCGACTTCCTGTCGCCGGTAATGTTGTGTGGATTACACCTCCTAACGCTCAAGGTAATCGTACTGCAGGAATCGGAGTTCAATTTAGTAACCAGGATAATGGTCAGACCCGAAATAAGATTGAAGGCCTACTTGCTGGTGCGCTTCAGGCGGATCGACCTACCCATACAATGTAGTTGCGTAGGATTGCGCATGTTTTGGAATTGTTATCTCATAGAGTTGTCTAGAGACGTAAGACTCATCTATTAATACACATGGATAAAGACGCACTTTTAAAGCTTACTGGTGGGCAATTAAATAGTAATAATATTGCGTATGTTGAAGCCCTTTACGAAGATTATGTAACCGATGCAAATTCAGTGTCAGAATATTGGCGCGAAGTCTTTGGTAAACTTGAGCCAGCCTCTGTTACCAATATTACCCATTCAAGCGTTAGGGCAAACTTGCGTGAAACTGCGCATCAAAAAACTTCTGAAGCTCCACAAAACACTTCCAGATCAAATAATCGAAAACAAGTTGGTGTCATTCGATTAATCAGTGCCTACCGTTATTTAGGTCATCGTCAAGCCGATATAGATCCGCTAGGTGCCAGTGTCCGTGCAGATATTCCGGAGCTAAGCCCAGAATTTCATGGATTAGCTCACGCCGATATGGAAACCGTGTTTGAAACGGGTTCATTGGGCGGCATTAAAAAAGCACCGTTACGCGAAATCATCAATATGCTTTCGGTTACCTATTGCGGAACTATCGGTTCTGAATTTAAGCACATTACCTCTTCAGAACAAAAAGAATGGATACAACATCGTTTAGAGCAGTTTTATTTGTCTTCAGGGTTTTCAGCTAAACGTAAACGCACCATTTTAGAGATGTTAATTGCAGCAAAATCCTTGGAAACTTATCTGCATAACAAATATGTAGGGCAGAAGCGTTTCTCGCTAGAAGGTGGTTTGAGCTTAATTGTTATTGTAGATGAGATCATTAGGCGCTGTGGGTTTCATAAAGTAAGCGAAATTATTATGGGCATGGCGCATCGAGGTCGACTCAATGTATTAGTAAATATATTAGGCAAAAGTCCAGAAAAGTTATTCCAAGAATTTGAAGACACGCTAGATCCTGTTAGTGGTTCTGGTGATGTCAAATATCACAAAGGTTTCTCAGCTAATTTAAAAACAGAATATGGGCCAGTGCATGCTGTATTAGCTTTTAATCCGTCTCATTTAGAAGCTATTAACCCAGTGGTTGAAGGCTCAGTTCGGGCGCGTCAAGAAAGACGCAAGGACACTGAGCGTGTAGATGCCATGCCGTTGTTAATTCATGGCGATGCTGCATTTGCAGGTCAAGGCGTTGTAATGGAAACGCTGAATCTTTCTAAGACGCGTGGGTATACTACAGGTGGTAGCATACATGTTGTAGTGAATAACCAAATTGGCTTTACTACCAGTGATCCATTGGATTCTCGTTCAACTTTATATTGCACCGATGTGGCAAAGATGGTGCAAGCACCTATTTTTCATGTAAACGGTGATGATCCAGAAGCTGTCGCCTACGTTTCAAAGCTAGCAGTAGATTTCAGAATGAAATTTAAACGTGATGTGGTAATCGATATGATCTGTTATCGCCAGCACGGTCACAATGAAGCAGATGAGCCATCTGTTACTCAGCCACTAATGTATCAGGCAATTCGTCATAAAGAAGGTGTGCGAAAAGTATATTCAAATCGACTCATTCGCAACAAAACCATTACGCCTGCACGTGTTAAAGCGCTTGAAACAATGTATTTAAATAAATTACAAAGAGGCGAACAAGTTTGTGGCCCCATTGCAAAGAATGTTAATCGTAAATTTATTGTAGATTATAAACTTTATATCGGAACGCATTGGCGGGATAAGGCAAGTACAAAACTCAGTGTTGATCAAGTAAAAAGTCTTACACAAAAATTCACTAAAGTACCTAAAGGCTTTAATTTACACCGTATAGTGCAGAAAATTGTCGATGCGCGCTTAAAAATGGGTAATGGTGAAATGAATGCTGACTGGGGGTTTGGAGAAACCCTGGCCTATGCGTCATTACTTGATGAAGGCTATGGTGTACGCATTTCTGGACAAGATTGTGTGCGTGGAACCTTTTTTCATCGGCATGCTGGTTTTCATGATCAGGTAAACGGTGAGATTCATGTGCCACTTCAACATATCAAAAAAGATCAACCGCTATTTTTGCCAATTAATTCCTTATTGTCAGAAGAAGCTGTATTGGGCTACGAAGTGGGCTATAGCACTGCAGAACCACAAACTTTGGTTATTTGGGAAGCTCAGTTTGGCGATTTCGCTAATAATGCGCAAATGTATGTGGACCAGTTTTTAAGTTCTTCTGAGGCAAAATGGCAGCGTTATTGCGGTCTGGTAATGTTGTTACCACATGGGTTTGATGGTCAAGGGCCAGAGCACTCTTCTGCAAGACTTGAGCGCTATTTACAGCTATGCGCCGAAGATAATATGCAAGTGTGCATGCCAAGTTCTCCTTCACAGGTTTTTCATATGTTGCGAAGACAAATGCTGCGTCCGTATAGAAAACCACTGATTGTTATGACGCCAAAAAATATTTTACGAGATCCAGTAGCTTCATCTGAACTACATGAATTCACTGAGGGTGGGTTTAATCCTGTATTGGACGAAGTAGAGCAAATAAATGCTGCAGAAGTGAAAAAAATAATCTTCTGTGCAGGAAAACTATATTATGAATTGGCTAAAGCACGACGTGAACATAAAATTACTAATACTGCCATTGTGCGAATAGAGCAGTTATATCCTTTTCCACATGAAGAAGTTAAGCAAATAGCTAATAAGTATTCAGGTGCGCATGAAATTGTTTGGTGCCAGGAAGAACCACGCAACCAAGGCGCATGGTTCTTTATGCATTCAAGGCGTAACATAAAGGTATGCTTGCACGAGAATCAAAATTTGAGATATGCCGGAAGGACCTATTCAGCATCACCTGCATCGGGTTCTTTACATATTCACAGAGAGCAACAACAAGCATTAATAGAAGATGCGTTAGGCTTACGAGAGCAAGTGTCCCGGCCACCATTGAGAGTCGTATAAGTTGTTAACTGTATTAACTGATTCATGAAATATTGAGGTAATGTCATGAAAATAGATGTAACTATTCCCGAATTAGCAGAATCGGTAACTGAAGCCATTATTGGCGATTGGTTAAAGAAACCGGGTGAGTTTGTGGAAGAAGGTGAGCAGCTTGTAGATGTGGAAACGGACAAAGTAATTCTCGAAATCACCGCGCCTGAAACAGGTAAGTTAGCTTCCATAACAAAACATAAAAATGAACGTGTACAAAGCAATGATGTTATTGCTGTGATTAATATTAGCAAGAAACGTGCTAAGAGTGCCGTAACGAACGGTAGTACACCTGTAACAGATACGCCATCTAGTTCTAATCAAGAGCAAGTAAATGTGATTGATAATCCAAGCAATATTTCGCAGATTCGACCTGCGCCAAGCGAATCTCTTGTGGCGAAATATGTTACAGAAAGTGTATCTAAAACAAGTCCTGCGGTTAGAAAGCTTGCTGCTGAAAATAATATAAATGTAGAAAGTGTTCAAGGTACTGGTAAAGATGGGCGCGTTACGAAAAAAGATATTGAAGCGCTGGTTGAAAATGCAGCGCCGGCAACCGCAAGTGATATAGATTCCGCTACTGAAATCATGTTGGCGCCACAATTTTCACTAGCTGCGGCACGTGAAGATAAACGTGTACCTATGACTGGTTTGCGTAAAAGTATTTCTAAGCGCTTAGTACAGGCTCAACATGAAAGCGCAATTTTAACAACTTTTAATGAAGTGAATATGCAAAGCATAATTGATCTTCGTCAACGTTATAAAGAAAGCTTTGAAGAATCACATGGAGTAAAACTTGGCTTCATGTCATTTTTTGTTAAAGCTGCGGTAGAAGCATTAAAAGAATTTCCGATTATAAATGCATCTGTTGAAGATACAGATGTTATTTATCATGATTACTTTGATATTGGCGTGGCGGTTAGTACGCAACGCGGCCTAGTTGTTCCTATCGTACGTGATGCAGATGGTTTGTCTTTTGCGGGCGTTGAAAAAACAATTAACGACCTAGCAGTTCGTGCGCAAGATAATAAAGTCGCTATAGAAGAGCTCACTGGTGGGACATTTACCATTTCTAATGGTGGTGTATTTGGTTCTATGATGTCTACTCCAATTATTAATCCACCGCAGAGTGCTATATTGGGTATGCATTCCATACAAGCGCGTCCAATTGCGCAAAGTGGAGAAGTGATCATCGCACCTATGATGTATTTAGCGCTTAGCTATGATCATCGCATTATTGATGGGAAAGAAGCGGTGCAATTCTTAAGTCATGTTAAAAGTATCATCGAAGACCCAAATAGACTTTTGCTGCAAGTCTAGATCGTAATGACTGATAATAATAAAAAATATGACGTCGTGGTAATCGGTGCTGGGCCAGCTGGTTACGTTTGTGCTATTAGGTGCTCGCAATTGGGTATGAAGGCAGCCTGTATAGATTCCTGGGTCAATACTAAAGGTAAAGCTACCTTGGGTGGCACATGTTTAAATGTAGGTTGTATACCTTCTAAAGCATTGCTGGATTCTAGTCATCATGTGCATTTTCTTAATGAGCAAGCCAAAGAACACGGTATTAAAGTCAGCGGTGTTGAAGTGGATGTGCCCACGATGCAAAAGCGCAAAGACAAAGTAGTGCAAGTGCTTACCGGTGGTGTAGCAAGTTTATTAAAAAAAAATAAGATTGACGTTTTTTCGGCTACTGCAAGCTTTGCAACAGCTCAAACCATTAAAGTTCAGAATGCAGCAACTCAACTGTCTGAAATCTTGCAAACAAAGCATATAGTAATTGCGAGTGGTTCGGATCCGATTGATATTCCTATCGCTAAAGTCGATAACAAAACCATCTTGAATTCTACGGGTGCGCTTGCGTTGCAAGAAATACCAAAACGTTTAGGGGTAATTGGCGCGGGTGTGATTGGTTTAGAGATGGGCAGTGTCTGGAAGCGGTTAGGTTCAGAGGTTGTAATACTCGAAGCCATGCCAGACTTTTTGCCTAGCGCTGATAAAGCTATAGCCAAAGAAGCGCATAAGATTTTAAACAAACAAGGTTTAGATATTCGTCTAAATAGTTTAGTAAATGAAGTAAATGTCAGTAGTGACAAAGCATTAATCAAGTATACGAACGATGGTGAAGAAAAGTCATTAGAAGTAGATAAGCTAATTGTCGCAGTGGGCCGCAAAGCTAATACAGATAGCTTGAGATTGGATTTGGCAAAAGTAAAAACAAATCAAAAAGGTTTTATAGAAGTTAACAATCGTTGGCAAACTTCAGCTGAAAACGTCTATGCCATTGGTGATGTCATTGGTGGTGCGATGTTAGCTCATAAAGGTTCTGAAGAAGGTATAGCAGTTGCAGAAATGCTTGCCGGTCAACATGCAGTGATGAATCACGATAATATTCCTTGGGTGATTTATACATGGCCAGAAATCGCATGGGCTGGTAAAACAGAACAAGAATGTAAGCAAGCGGGTATTAAAATTAAGATTGGTACCTTTCCATTCATGGCGCTAGGTCGTGCGCGTGCTATGGGCGATACTGAAGGACTATTCAAAATAATTGCCGATAAAAAAACAGACCAAATTCTAGGTGTTCATGTTCTAGGCCCAAATGCATCTGAACTCATTTCTGAAGCGGTCGTAGCTATGGAGTCTGAGCTTTCCTCAGAAGATCTAGCGCGCACAATTCATGCACATCCTAGTCTCGCGGAAGGTATGCATGAAGCTGCTTTAGCAGTTGATGAGCGTGCAGTTCATATTTAAATATTAAAATTTAATTAAGTTATTAAGCTTGTTTTAGCTCAGTTAGACTATGCAAGATAATATAATAACTGAGTCAGTACGGCAGTGGATTGAATCGTTTGTCGTCGAGTTGAATCTATGCCCATTTGTTAAACGTGAATTGGTCAACAATAGAGTACGTTTATTTGCAACAAATGCGCTCACCGAAGAACAGTTGTTGGGTGCATTGCAAACAGAGTTAGAATTGCTTGATAGCGATGCAACTGTTGAAACTACACTCCTTATTCATCCACAAGTACTACAAGACTTTTTTGACTACAATGAGTTTTTGAGTCTTGCGGATAGTTTGCTGGTAGAAATGGGCCTAGAAGGCGTATATCAAATTGCCAGTTTTCACCCAAACTATCAGTTTGATGGAACTGATCCAAATGATGTAGAAAATTGTACTAATCGATCACCCTATCCTATGTTGCATCTACTTCGAGAAGATAGCCTTGAAAAGGCTATTGCTAACTATCCAGATATTGATCAAATACCTATACGGAACATTGAGCTAATGAATAGTATGGGGCAGGATAGATTAAATGAAATCATGCAAGCCTGTAAAAAAGAATAATTATTATGTGTAGTAAAATAATCTAGGCGTAGTAACCATTAAGGGAAATTTAAGTGAAAAAGTATTTTTTAATTATTGCAGCAGTGACAATTGTCTTGAATTGGAGTTCGATTACAAATTTTATTAATCCGCCACCTGATTATGCTGCAGCTCATGACGGGAAAGTGATTCTTTATGCAACCTCTTGGTGTGGATACTGTGAGAAAACCAGAGAATTATTGAATGAGAATAATATTGAATATCATGAATATGATGTTGAAAGCTCACAAGAAGGAAGGGAACAATACGATAGATTGGGTGTGAAAGGGGTGCCTGTGCTCTTAATTAACGGAGAAATTGTTGCAGGATATGATCCATCTAAAATAATAAAATTAGCAGGTGGAACTTAATTAAAACTCTGCATTAGTGGATCGGTGTTTATTTTGAAATGGAATTACATTATTCCGTTAAGTTTTGTTCTTCTACTGATTAGTTTTTGGAATAGAAACGATTTGTCAGAAGACATGAAGGTTGTAGATGAGCTGAAGGGTGAGCCTACACAGAATAAAATAGAGAAATCTGCATTTTCTGTAAACGTTAATAAGGTTGACTACGAAATACAGCCTTTGTACGACTATGAGCTATATGGATTAGTCGTTTCTTATGAAATTCATGATGGTAATTATAATCTACACAAGAGATGGAATGACCATCTTAATGTTGCAGATTATTGTGTTGTATGGGATAAAAGTGCGTTTACTGAATATCTTCCAGAGATTAAATTTTGGAACGGCCAATTTACTTGTAATTTTGGCACCAAAGATCAGCAAGCATGGGAAAGATTTGAGCCTGCACAGTTATCAAATAATCATTTGATTTCGGATGATAAATATATTCGAAAAAAACTTCGTAAGATAAAAGTTGGTGATCAGATCAGAATCGCCGGCTGGCTAACTAGTTATAAAAACTTAAACACCGGTGGTACACGAGGGACTAGCACAACTCGTGATGATGTGGGGAATGGTGCTTGTGAAACTATCTATGTAAACGAAGTTAGTGTTTTAAGACATTACAGCAGTGTTTGGCGAAAACTTATGTATTTGTTTTTACTGATTTTAATAGTTTCTCTAATAATGTATTTTAAGGCTCCGCATAGAGTGCGAAGTAATTAGCGCTATCTGAATTGTTATCGTCGGTAATTTAATGTTATGAATGAAAGAATAGATTTAGACTCAGACATTATTGAGGAGCTTGAGCAAGGAAGAAAAATCGGTGCGATTAAGATCCTGCGTGTAAAAAGATCAATGCCTCTAAAAGAGGCCAAACAGCTTGTTGAGGCATACTTTGAGCAAAATCCTTATCTAAAAGTGGAAAGGCCTAAAGGTGGTTCTGGCCCAATTATCCTGCTTGCGATCATCTTTCTAGCTTATGCGTTATATAGAATTTTGTTCCTATCCCAGTAATAATGACCGAATTGTCCATATAAACTGTAATTCATATGTGGAAAATTCATTAAATAAGGAATAAATATGTCGTTGATGATTGGTGATAATTCGGTGGTAAGTATTCACTATAAGCTTACAGATAATGATGAGAATGTAATTGATACCTCTGAAGGCGCGGAGCCTCTCACTTATTTGCATGGGGTGGGTAATCTTATTCCAGGCTTAGAAAAGGAATTGGTAGGTAAGGTTGAAAACGATGCGCTTACTGTAAAAGTACAACCTGCTGATGGCTATGGAGATGTAGTGGAAGAGCTAGTGGAGTCTGTACCTAAAACTGCTTTCCAAGGTGTGGACAATATTGAGGTAGGAATGTCATTTGAGGCGCAAAACCCAAATGGTGACATGCAAAGAATTGTGGTTAAAAAAGTTGATGGCGACATGGTAACGGTTGATGCAAATCACCCTCTAGCAGGAGTCGAATTGAATTTTGATGTCACAATCATAAGTGTGCGTGAAGCAACTGAAGAGGAAATTGCTCACGGACATGTTCATTAGTTAGAATGTATTAACTACTCCTCTCAGAGATAGAAAGCTAAGTGAAGTGGTTAAGATGTATTTTCTACTGCTCTTAATTAATTCTTAAAATAAATTCAAAAAGATTGCTCAATGGAATGGTTAGTATATTTATCTGGTGAAATACACACAGATTGGCGTGAACAAATACAAGCAGGGGCTAAAGTAAATAATTTACCTGTCTCTTTTACCTCTGCGGTTACAGATCATGAAGCGAGTGATGCAGCGGGTGACGTACTAGGTGGGGAAAGTAGCAAGTTTTGGCGCGACCATAAGTCTTCTAAAGTAAATAGTATCCGTACTAAAACACTTATTGAACATTGTGATATTGCAATTGTACGGTTTGGTGATAAATACAAGCAATGGAACGCTGCATTTGATGCGGGTTGTTGTGCGGCACTTGGTAAACCCTATATCACATTACATGATGAAGATATTATCCACCCTTTAAAAGAAGTGGATGCTGCTGCAATGGCTTGGGCTCAATCTCCTGACCAAGTGGTAGAAATATTGAAATACGTAATTAGTAAATAATAGATTTTAGTCGATTTGTTTACTACATGAAAATTTGGGTAGATGCTGATGCTTGTCCTGTTGTAATTAAGGATATTTTATTTAGAGCAGCAGAACGTACAGGCATTGAACTCACATTAGTTGCTAATCAATCTATAAGTAAACCATCCTTGAAGAACATTACTATGTTACAAGTTCCATCAGGATTTGATGTGGCTGACAATGAAATTGTTAAGCGTCTAAGTAAAGGCGATCTCGTAATTACCAGTGATATCCCGCTCGCAGCAGAAGTTATTGAAAAAGGTGGCGAAGCACTTAATCCACGTGGGGAAATGTACACGGTAGGTACGATTAAGAATAGGTTGGAAGTGCGTGATTTTATGGACAGTATGCGGGGAAGTGGCGTGCATACTGGTGGTCCACCGCCACTCAGCCAAAGTGATCGCCAGGAATTTGCAAACCATCTAGATAAGTACTTAACTAATTACAGTTCAGCGAACTAAGCTTAATTAATTTAAAGTGTAGATTTACCTTATATGAAATATGTAGAAGTTGTAGCAGATTTAGGACATGTGGATACAGTATCTGCTATCGCAGAGCAATTAGAACTATATGATTTCCGCCTTGGCTCCTTAAGTGAGGATGGTTTGCAGCAAATGAGAATGCTGGTGCCAGATAATAAAATTCAAAATACACTTGATAAGTTACAGCAATCATTAGAAACACAACCTAATGAAAGAATCGTTGTGTTACCTATAGAAATATCATTGCCAAAGCTATCAGATGATGAGCGCAGAGATGAAGACCTAGCAACGGCATCACGTGAGATGCTTTATAAAGGTGTCGAGAAGAACTCTCACCTTGATACTGGGTTTGTATTGCTCGTGGTTTTATCTACGATTGTAGCTGCGGTTGGATTAATTAAAGATAATGTTGCAGTAATTATCGGTGCAATGGTGATTGCACCCTTGTTAGGCCCAAATTTAGCTCTAGGTTTGGGTACGGCATTGGGCGATATTTCATTAGTCGTTAAATCGATTTTTACCACTTTAGTAGGCATTGCTATTGCAGTGTCGATGTCCATTGTCATTGGCTTTGTATGGCCAACCGATACTTTTAGTCCTGAGTTAATAGCGCGCACTGAAGTTGGGTTAGATTCAGTAGCGTTAGCACTTGCGTCAGGGGCGGCAGCGGCACTTTCATTAACGACGGGATTATCGAGTGTCTTAGTGGGGGTCATGGTAGCCGTAGCATTGCTTCCTCCCGCGGCAACGGTAGGAATTATGCTGGGTTACGGCAATATCAATTTGGCAATGGGTGCAGTGTTGCTTTTGGCCATTAATATTGCATGCGTTAATCTGGCTTGTAATGTTGTATTTTTAATTAAAGGAATTAGCCCACGTACGTGGTGGAAGAAAGAGAAAGCTAAGAAGAGTATGAGAACCTATGTGATTATGTGGATTGGAACTCTATTAATTTTAATGTTAATTATATATCTGAGGCAATCGTTAAATACTTAGAGTTGTTTTAACTTTTCTTTTTCTTTTCTTCCCATCTTTATTTTTTGCTTTGTTTCTAGTTTTATTTCTAGTTTTATTCCCGGGCTTCGGCTTGGATCTAGATCTTGGTTTTTTATTTGATTTAGGTTTTCTAGGAGAGCTATCTATATATTCATTTGACTCTGAACTTGAGCCTAAGGTAGATATTTTAAGTTGTGTGCCAGAGACCCAAGTTTTCTTTAGCGTGTTGAAAATGTCTTTTGGCATACCGCTAGGTAAATCAATTACACTGTAGTCATCATGAATTTCAATTCTTCCTATGTTTTTGCTATCCAACCCAGCTTCATTGGCAATAGCGCCCACAATATTACCTGGTTTGACTTCGTGTTTATGGCCCACTTCTAGACGGAAGCGTTGCATGCCTTCCTCTAATTGATGATCACTTCTTGAGGATGAATCTCTATTTTTTCTTGATTTATTTCTTTCTTTGTTCCTATCTTTATTTCTCTCATTACCTCTAGGTTTCCTATCCCTACCTCTAGAATCATCTCTGCCCCAGTCTTTTGGTGGGCCAGCATGAGTCTTTTTCTTTATGAGTAAGGGGGTGTCGCCTTGAAGTAACACAGCAAGCGCTGCAGCAACATCATTTGCAGGAACATTATGTTCGGTTTGATACTGTTCGATAAGTTGAGTAAAAAGTCCTAGGTCTTCATTCGCTAATGTATCGGTAATTTTCTGTTTAAAATTAGCAATACGCTTGTCATTGATGAGTTCGGTAGAGGGTAACTCCATCATATCGATCTTTTTATTGGTTGCCTTTTCAATCGCATGTAATAAACGTTTTTCACGAGGAGCGACAAATAAAATTGCATCACCTTCGCGGCCTGCGCGACCGGTACGACCAATACGGTGCACATAAGCTTCAGTGTCGTAGGGGATGTCGAAATTAATTACATGGCTTATGCGTTCTACATCCAGTCCACGTGCAGCTACATCTGTAGCCACTAATAAATCTATTTTTCCGTTCTTCAATTGAAGGATTGTTCGTTCACGTGTGTTTTGTGCGATATCTCCATTTAATGCGGCAGTTGAGTAACCACGTGCTGCTAGTTTATCCGCAAGCTCTGCTGTAGCGGTTTTGGTGCGCACAAAAATTAGCATCGCATCAAATGACTCTGCTTCCAAAATTCTTGTTAATGCATCTAACTTGTTATGCATTCCACTTACCGGCCAAAAGCGTTGTCGTATCGTTTCCGCCGTTGAGGTTTTAACTTTAATCGTAACCTCTACCGGATCATTTAAATAGTTATTCGCGATACGGCGAATCTGTTGTGGCATGGTTGCTGAAAATAAAGCGATTTGTCTTTCTTCGGGGATTTGTTCAAGAATCCATTCAACGTCATCTATAAAACCCATGCGCAGCATTTCATCGGCTTCATCAAGTACTAAGGTTTTTAAATTATCTAACTTTAATGTACCGCGTCGCATATGATCCATTACTCGGCCGGGTGTACCTACTGCTACATGTACGCCACGCTGTAAGGAACGTATTTGACCGCGATAGTCTTGTCCGCCATAGATAGGTAGCACATGGAAATTTTTTAAATGCGTCGCATACTTTTTAAATGCTTCAGCAACTTGAATAGCAAGCTCACGAGTAGGGGCAAGCACTAAAACTTGCGGATCTTTTTGTTTGATATCTAAATTGCTAAGGATAGGCAGTGCAAATGCTGCAGTCTTGCCGGTTCCTGTTTGTGCTTGCCCTACTAAATCTTTACCTTCCAATAACAGTGGAATGGTTTGAGACTGAATAGGAGAGGGAGTTTCATAGCCAATTTCATCTAGTGATTTTAGCAGAGTATCTTTCAGTGCTAAGTGCCTAAATGAAGTGATTGTATTGGAATCCATCGCTAAGACCTGAAGTAATCATAATAAAAGATATTTTGCAGAGGCTGGTTTGAAGCGTCTGTGCTATTGCTAGCTAAGCTGGTAGCAGTGTTCTAAAAGAGGTGCTGTAGGGTAGCTATGCGTAACTGACTATTCCTAACAAATAGTATTAGTATTTCTAGCTGCGATTCTGGCTAAACTTTGTGGATAAATATATATCTATAGTTGAACAATAGCAGAGGTTATTCAGGATCTAGTTCATCATTAGGATTCACATCCAACTGTGATTCCTCTTCAGTTATGGTCATATCTTCTTGATTGGATTCTATACCGATGTGATACGCAGCAAAGCCCGGCATTACGACTTGATTTACTGCCATGCCGATAATGTGACCTTTGATGGGGGCTGCTAAATCGGCGCTTTGATTTGTGATGGGATCAGTAACGATTCCTAGTACATCACCGACTGAAACATTATCACCTAAGCCCATCTTGCTGAATAAGATGCCGCCACTTTCAACACGAATCCATGTCGATTTATAATAAGCTGGTTTAGGATCGCCCCAGATAAATACACGAGGGTACATTTCAAATTTATCGAGTAAGCTATTCACGCTATGAGTGCCTGCAAGAATTTGATTTTCTTGAATGCGCAAGGATTCACCGAGTTCCATTGTTATTGCAATAATTCCTGCATTGTTTGCGGCAGTACGTAACATGCCTTGATTGCCGCTATGATGAACTACCGCAATTTTGTCAAAACCTTCTACAAACTTTGCAACATTAGGGTTGTTCATATTGGCGCGAATCTGTGGAAGATTTGTTCTGCGTAAAGAACCGGTATGTAAGTCAATTAAATATTCACAATGGCTGATGACTTCATTAAATAGTGAACTTGCAATTCTAGAAGCTAAACTACCATTTGCTTCGCCTGGGAAATAACGATTTAAATCACGTCGATCTGATAAATATCGTGAACCACGTTGAAAGCCTTGAAGATTAACAATCGGTATACCAATGAGTGTGCCATTAAATTCTTCAGGCGATATGTCATACATCACGCGACGAACCACTTCGATTCCGTTTAATTCATCACCATGAATTGCGCCGGTAAGACATAGAGTAGGGCCAGGGTTTGCACCATTAATTACTAATACAGGTGTGGGTAATGCTAATCCAGATATGCTGACTTGTGGGGACCATGCGAGACGTGTTGAAGTGCCCGGTGGAACTTCAGCGCCTAAGATGACTAACTTTTTGCGTTCAGGTTTTTCTTTTACAGCGGTCGCACTGGGGTATGAGTCTTCTTCTGCAACTTCTGCTTCGTTCGAAGTTTCTACATTATTAGTTTTTGTATCATTCTCTTCGGCTTTAGGCGTAATTACTACTGGCTCGGGTGGAGGTGCAACTTCTTTAAGATCAAGGTTAGGTGCTACTTTTACTTCTTCGGATTCTTTTTTATCTATAGCTGGTTCTTCTCTTTGCTTGTCATTTGCTAGGTTATCTCCATTCTTGATTTGTAGCTCATCAGCAAAACTAACAATATTAAGCTGAATAATAACTAAAAATAACGCTGCGATGGATTTGAAGAAGTTAGAAGACATATAGAATGATTGAGTATTTCTTCCAGTTATTGATTTAATGCTTGTGCGAAGGCTACGCGTTGATCTACTTCAGAAGGTATTTTTTCCAAATTCTCAATAGTGTTTAAATTAGCTAGCAATCCACGTTGATTGGCTAGTTGGACATTCAATCCTGGACGGGCATTCAATTCAAGCATAAGCGGGCCCAACGTGCGGTCTAAGACGATATCAACACCTAAATAGCCTAAACCCACGGTATCTGAGCATTTAACTGCAATTTGCAAGATCTTTTTCCAGCGTGGCAACTGCAGGCCTTGAATGGAATGTCCGGTATCAGGATGAAGTATTGTGGCGGTATTTCCTATTACACCATGAGTCGTGCACCCCGTTTCCAAATTTACACCCACGCCAATCGCGCCTTGGTGTAAGTTTGCTTTACCGTTTGAATCGCTGGTAGGTAATCGAACCATCGCTGAAACAGGTACGCCGCGAAATACAATGATGCGAATATCCGGTACACCTTTAAAACTGACTTGATTAAAAATGGGATCAAATTTAATTCGATATTCAAAAAAAGCATGATCAGGCACTCCGCCTAAACTGTACATGCCCGATAAAATATTAGAGATGTAATGCCTAATGGCATTTGAACTCATCAAGTCGCCGCTAGGGGTTTTATATAATTTTCCAACTTTTCCTGAGAGCACCAATATGCCACTACCACCGCTACCATGTGCAGGTTTAATCACTAGATCATTATGTTCTTCTAAAAGTGTTTCTAACTTTTTTAGTTGATGATTATATTTTATTGTTGAGTAAAGCTTTGGTACAGCTATACCCGCATTTATTGCAAGTTGTTTGGTTTGCAGTTTGCCATCTACAAGAGGATAAAGTTTTCTCTTGTTGTAACGCATAATGAAGTCACTATTGCGTTGATTCATACCAAGTACGCCTTTGTCTCTTAAACGTAATGGACTTACAAAGCTGGGCATGGCTCGTTATGTTGAAGTTTTAATGTCGCGAAATCTAAATAATTCGCTAACACGATAACCTGTGTAACGTCCCATCCAGATGCATATGCCCAAAATGGCAAGAAGAAATTCAGGGAATGCAAACATTAAATAATTTAAATGTTGGTTGGTCATGATTAAATAACCAAGACAGGCAACTAGCAGACTGCCTAAACCTTGAATTATTGCAGTTTGTCCACCATTTTCTTCCCAGGTTATTGACATACGCTCAATGGTCATTGCAAGAATCACCATGGGAAATAACGAAATTGATAATAGGCGATCTAATCCTAATTGGCTCGTGGTAAAACTAATCAGCAACATCAATATAACAACGATAACTAATATCGCAGCGAGTCTTGGTATTAGTAGCAAGCGTAGTCTCTCTAAATACAAACGTATCAGCAATCCGACAAATACAATTACGGTAAACAGAACTATGCCCCATAACAATTGCGTTTCACGAAATGCTACTGCAATCAAAATCGGCATGAACGTTCCAAAAGTTTGCACGCCGATAAACGTTCTCATAAATACTACGAGTACGGCGCCTAGTGGCACCATTAAGATCAAGCTAAAAGTGTTCTGGCTATGGACAGGCAGTGAAAATAAAGTAAATTTTCCTAAAACAGAGCCTTTTTCTTTAGCAGCTAGTTTGGCCACTTCAAGTAACTCAATAAAAGATCTGGTTGCGGAAAATTTTATTTCAGCTGCATCTCCACCTTTTAGTTTGTAGAGGGGGCCGCTGCCAATTTTCCATATCAAATGATTTGCAGGGATGCCTGATACACCTGATTTAGGATTGAAAGTGAGCCATCTCTCACCATTGTAAGCTTGTATCAAAATTTGCGGAATGATGTCATTTGCAGCATCTGTAAGTTCGACTATCCAAAGCTTGCGTGTGGGGATGTGTGCTACTGAAAGAAGTTTAGTAATCAAATTTGCAAACTGTTCGTCTGTTCTAGCTAAATCTTTTATCAGCGCGATATTTTCATTACCACTGGAAGAGCGCAGCTGAGCAATTAACTCATATGTAAATGAAGCTGTGTCGGCAGATTGACTTCTAACATCTTCAATTATTTTATCAACTGCTGTTGAATACGGTTCAAAGAATTCTGGTGCTTTAGGGTAAACTGGAACTTCTGTCCAATTTGTAGCGACCTTCGAGCGTGTTAGGGTTGTGCGGTAATAAAGTGTTTGTTGGCCTCTTGCTTTGCGTTTTGCCCATTCTGCCGTTTTATTATCGCCACTTACTTTTGCATTAAGTCCAAAATCTCCCGAGATGTAATGTTCATCAATTTTAATATATCCCGGAGTTATGTTGGGTATAGACATAGAAGCTTTAATGTTTCTGCCATTGCCAGTAAAAGCTAAGCGCGCTTGTATCGTCCAGGTTTCAGCTGTAGCGTCTGGGGTGATAGGCATCCCCAACTGAAAAACTTTATGCGCGAAAATAGCTAACCCAATAGCAATAAATATTATTGACCAAAAACGAACTGCTAATTTATGCATTTGTGTATAGAAATTGTAAGGATGAATGTAACATTTAAGCTTTATGAAGCTTGTTGGCTATAATGTTTTATTCGCATGTTGGGGTGGTCATAAAAATTCGTTTTGGGTCAACAATTGCCGTTTTTTTCAAAAATTGTCTACCTAAAAGTATATCGTAAATATATTCTCGACGATCAGCTAAAGTGAATTCGGTAATTATTTTTCGACCGTTAAAGCATAGTTCTATATCTACTACATGTCGTTTATCATGCTCACCATTATGGTTCTTAATGTTGGTACGGCGTGAACGTTGTTTTTCCATTTGTATTTCATGTTTATTATCTTTGCTGTCAATTAATATCAGAGTAAATTGTACCCAGCGTTGCCCATCATCTTTTTTGAAAGACTTTATATCTCGAGCATTTATGGAAGAGGTTCGTGCACCGGTATCTAATTTAGCTTTCACATCAAATTCTTGATTTTCGATCCTCACTTTTTCTACCCACCCAGCAATCACTCTAGCAGGGTCTTTTGCCCATAGATTGGTCGAGAAAATACCGCTAATCGATAAAAGGAAAAGCAATATAGTTGATCTAAATAGGGTTGTTCTGACGAGTATTTTCATTTTTATTATAATTTAAGCATTATTTTAGATTGATAAAGATATAGACCCAGAACCATACAAGTAGTTTTATGTTCCAAGCCTAGTTAGTGGCTATTATAATGTGTCGATATGTGTGGAACTTAAAAAGCGATAAGATCTAATAAATTGATGACGAATTTTAGAATTGTATACTAAAGATCATTCGAATATTAACTGCAATTATTAAGGTACCTATGAGTAGCATTTATCGAACCGAAGACCTAGCCAAGTTTATCCTGAGGGTCACACTTGGTATGCTAATGTTGTTTCATGGCGTGGCAAAACTGGTTGATTTGCAAGCACTTGGTTTTATTAAAAACCAGCTTGAAGGAGTAGGAATGCACCCCATTTTTGCTTATGGCGTATATGTAGGTGAAATTGTTGCGCCATTACTAATTATCTTGGGGATTTATTCGCGATTTGGTGGATTTCTAATATTTATAAATATGCTACTAGCCATCGGCTTGGTGCATATGAATGATCTGTTAAGTTTGACAGAACATGGCGGTTGGAGATTAGAGCTTCAAGCTTTCTATTTATTAATCAGTTTAGTGATAATGTTAATCGGTAGCGGACGGTACGCTATTAAACCTGACTAGTTATTTTTCATATAAATAAGCTACTGCACTTCTATTTTCTGATGCCTAAACTTAAGCAATTGAGGCTGTTAGGTTACTTGCTTATTGTTATAGTTATTACAGCTTGCTCACATGTGCCTACACCTGAAAATATTGATAGTGAAGTCGAAGATTTTACACAAGCTATAAATGCTTTATCGGCAGAAGTTCTAGTAACCGATGCAAGTCAAACATCGCGCGTATTAATTAGCACGGCGATTGTACTTGCGGATGAATATGATATGGCTAGCCCTGCTTTGTACCACAACATGTTAGTCAATACGGGGTTTCGTCAAAGAGGTTTATGTTGTCACTGGGCTGAAGATTTGCATACAAAATTACGCGAATTGCATACTAGTTCATTAAAGTTTGACTGGTTGGTTGCTCGCCTTGGTAGCCAATTGCGTGAACATAATACGGTAGTAATTTATGCAGCAGAGTCCAACTGGTCAGAAGGCATTGTGTTCGACCCTTGGCGTAAAGCCGGAGTTCCATATTGGATAAAAGTTGCGGATGATGATTATGCTTGGCAACCTCATCCGCTTAGCGGACAGTGGAATGTATTGCGTTGCAAGTAAATATTAGTAATTTGGGGCAATAGGAAACACTTGGAAATGCGTAAACATAGACTTTTATGCTTGTTTCGTGCACTATCTAATCTGTTAATGATTATATCAATTTTGTATTCAAGCACATTTAGGTCATAGCACATAGTTTAATATTTCCGTATCTGGCTCTGTTCGTCTTATTTGTAACTATCTAAAGAAATCCCTACTTATATTCCTTGTACTCACTCGTTCCTAGGCACTATTAAGTTTCTCTTAAGTTATGTATTCAAGTCTGACCCGACCTTTTTATTGTCGCCAAAGTTGTGAACTGCTTTGTTGGCGATGTAATTTTTACAGTTCGCATAGTGATTTGAGTAATTAGGAGAAAAAATGAATATTTATATCGGTAACTTACCTTACAGTATCTCAGAAGATGAACTTCGTGATTTATTTGCAGCTCATGGAGAGGTCTCCAGTGCAAATATTATTATGGACAGAGACTCTGGTCGATCGAAAGGATTTGGGTTCATTGAAATGTCAGATAATGCGCAAGGTGAAGCTGCAATTAATGCGATCAACGAAACCGATGTTCAAGGTCGTAGTGTAAGAGTAAACGAAGCACGGCCAAGAAATGATAACCGTAGTGGTGGTCGACGATAAGTTTTAATAATGAGCACTCTAAAGAGTGCAAAGTGCCTGAAAAGGCAAGTTAGTAAGTGCTAGGTTTGGATAGGTAAGGGTACTAATTTGGACTCTTAATTGACTACGATCCTTAGTAACGAGTAAGGCGTCTATGAATCATAAACGCCCTACGATGCATGCGAGAATAGATTTCTACTTTAGCTAGTGTCGACCTATTTCGCCATCATGCTTTTAATTAAGCCAATGATGACCATCACAATACCGCCACCACCTGCAGCCACACCTATTTCGCCGACCATTCCACTACCAAGCATCCCGCCAAGCAATTGTCCGCCTAATCCACCGCCAACCAGTCCAGCGACTGTGTTACCGAGAAACCCTAAGCTAAGTTTCTTAGCTAGAGCTCCAATAATGTTTCCGCCTACAGCTCCACTTATAAGCTGCATAATCAATGGCATTAATGCTTCCATCTGAATCCTCCTAGAGAAATTTATTGTTGATAAGCTATTTCATTGCCTATCTGTTTTATTGTCGAATCACTGTAGTGTAGAAGGTCGCACAAGGAAAGTGCTATTTTAGAGCGTCAATTATATGTTGTGCAATAAATGTATTTATATACAATAAGTTAAAATACTTATTTAAGGTATTTTAATATAAACGTATTTTCTGTAAATCAATAGTTTACAGGAAGAACTTAAGTTATTTACTTAGCTAAAAAACACTTTTATTTGCTAATTTTTTGCCACTCGGAGTCAGGTTCAAAGCGTTTGCCATACTGTCCGCGCAAAGACTCTAAAATCTTAAGCAACGAATCAGGGCCACGGGACTCAATGTAGTTAATTGGACCCCCTTTAAAGGGAGCAAAACCGGTACCAAATATTACCCCCGCATCTAGATGGTCCTTATTGGCCACGACTTCTTCTCGCAGACAGGCTGCGGCTTCGTTTAGAAACCTCAACATCAAACGATTTTGAATGTATTCAATGTTGTCGGTGGATGATTTAGTTTTTGGCGAGATTTTTTTGCCTTTCTTCCAAGTGTAGAATCCTTGGCCGGATTTTCTTCCAAGATTTCCTGCATCTACCAAGGTCTTAAACGAATTGGGAAGACTATAGTTATAGGCTTTGCTGAGTAGCTCTCCAACGTGTAGTCCGATATCAAGCCCGACAGTATCTGCTAATTCCACTGGACCCATTGGCATACCAAATTGTTTGGCAGCACGGTCTATTGCTTCAATTGAAGTGCCTGTGTCATATAGCAAGCCTGCTTCAACCATATAAGGTGTTAAAATTCGGTTGACTAAAAAACCAGGTGAGCTTTTTGTCGGTAATGGTAGTTTGCCAATCTGTTTTGCAAAATTAATTGCACGTTGCGAAACAGTAGGATCGGTTTGTGCCCCATTAACAATTTCAATCAATGGCATTTTAGTAACTGGATTAAAAAAATGTAAACCGACAAGGCGAGTAGGGTCAGAAATAGCATCGCAAAGTAGTTCGATTTCAATGCTTGAAGTATTGGTAACGATGAGTGCATCTTTTTTGATCTTAGCATCTATCGATGCATACAAATTTCGCTTCACATCTTTGTTTTCAAATATAGCCTCAATTACGATATCTGCTTTTGCTAAACCATCGCCATGGATATCTAAAATAAATTGATCCATTGCACTTTTAATTAGCAAACGCTTTTTTAAACGTTTCTTAAAATAATCATAGGCACGCTGTTTTGCGCGAGCCAAACTTTCTGCTTTTAAGTCTTGCAGCGTAACTTGTAACCCCTGTGATACGCACCAGGTGGCAATATCACCGCCCATGACACCTGCGCCAATTATGTGTACATGTTTTATCTTTTCATTATCTTCAGTGGCTAGAGATTTCAATTCATCTTGCAATAAAAATACACGTACTAAGTTTTTAGTTGTGTCATTTGTACTAAGACGTGCGACAGATTCTGCTTCATG
The DNA here is from genome assembly GCA_014075255.1 of Gammaproteobacteria bacterium. NCBI lineage: Bacteria > Pseudomonadati > Pseudomonadota > Gammaproteobacteria > Gammaproteobacteria bacterium. The sequence continues at coordinate 761,083 of CP046178.1, read as the reverse complement.
TTGTAAAAATTTTACTTCATTGCCGTAGTGCTTTTGCCAATGGTCGATAATGGCATATGGAGCAGGGTAATGTTCAGGTTTGGCTTTTTTGGCGACTTGCTTACGCATTTGCATGGCAACAATAGGTCGTACTAATCGACTGTTCAGAAGTTTGGAAATTTTTGGAGCTTTTTGCTTATCTGGTTTGCTCAATATTAATTTATTAGCAACACTGTTTAATAGGCGTAGTGGAGCAGCAGCATCAATTAAGCCAATTTTTTTAGCGTAACTAGAGCTGATACTCCTGCCTGTGAGCATGAGATCCATAGCAACAAGTGGGTTCACATGGCGTAATATACGCACTGTACCGCCGTATCCAGGATGTATGCCTAACCTAACTTCTGGTAGTGATAAACGTGTTTTGGGGTCTTCTAATGCAACACGATAATCGCAAGCGAGCGCTAGCTCCAAACCACCACCCATACAAAAGCCATTAATTACAGCAACAGTAGGGCAAGACATTTTGTCAAGTTGATTAAAAACGGATTGCCCGTATTGCACTAACTCGAGAGCTTCTTGGTGGTTAGAAATTTTAGTAAATTCTTTAACATCTGCTCCGGCAACAAAGCCTTTTGCTTTGTTAGAAGTGATCGCAATTCCTATTGGGAGGTTCTTAGAGTAATGGACGAGTAGTTGATTAAGTTCTGCTAATACAGTGGCGGATAACACATTAGCACTTGCATTTTCAACATCCATGCCTAGCCAAATAATGCCGTTTTCTTTTTCTTCAATTACCCAATGCTTAAAGTTTTCGTCAGGCATAGTTTGTTATTGTAAATTTTCAACCAACATAGCGCCGCCTTGGCCTCCACCAATACATATGGTAGCTACACCTAGTTTAGCTTTGTTGCGTTTTAAAACGTTTAATACGTGATGAACGATGCGAGTTCCACTTGCGCCAACAGGATGTCCCATGCTAATTGCCCCACCATCAACGTTAAGTTTTTCATGTGGGACTTCACCAAAAGCCTTATCTAAACCTAGATGTTCTTGGCAATAGTGCGGATCTTTCCATGCGGCTAAACAACCTAATACTTGGGCAGCAAAAGCTTCATTTAGCTCCCAATAATCAATATCGTTAACATTCAAATTTTGCGCTTGCAGCATCGGTACAGTTGAATGTACCGGGCCTAATCCCATATGTCTTGGATCTAAGGCTGCCCAGTTGGAGGCTACCAATCGTCCCATGACATTAAGATTGTGTTTTTTAACCGCTTGCTCACTGGCTAGAATGACCCAGGAAGCACCATCGGTGATTTGTGCGCTATTGCCTGCAGTAATATTGCCGTGCTTTTTATCAAATACCGGTCTTAATTTTGCCAGCTTTTCTAAGCTTGAATCGGGTCGCACGCCATCGTCACTGTTATACGTTTTACCTTTGTCGTCGTACAGATTTACTATTTCATTGTCGAAAAGATCGTTCTCTTGTGCATACACCAAACGCAAATGGCTATCGACAGCATATTGATCCATCTCTTCACGAGAAATATTAAACATATGTGCAAGATTTTCTGCAGTTTGTCCCATCGATAATCCAACAACTGGATCGGTAAGTCCTTTTAATAAGCCAATTACTGGAGTAAAAAACTTAGGCCGTAATTGCGTAATGGTCTTTAGTTTTTGTAATGGTGTTTTGGAACGATTCATGTCTGCTAGCCAATTCACCATGTGATGGTTATATAAAACAGGGGAATGACTCATGGCTTCAGCACCCCCTGCTAAAACCAAATCTGATTTGCCGAGTAAAATATTTGAAAATGCACTATCAATTGATTGCATACCTGAGGCGCAATTGCGCTGTACGGTCCAGGCAGGAACTTTATCTCCGCATCCCAGACGTAAGCTAATTACGCGCGCAATATTTACTTCATCTGCACTGGGTCCTACGCACCCCACAATAACTTCATCGAACTCTTCTGGTTCGAACGGTTGTCTCATCAATAATGGTGTAGCGGATTGAACCGCAAAATCTGAAGCTTGAAATGGTCCGGGTCTCCCCCTTGCTTTAAGGAAAGGAGAGCGACTGCCATCGACGATATATACGCTATTAGTACTCATTGATAACCGCAGTGTACGTTAGGACTTAACTAAGCTAAAGATATTCAAAGTTAAAGTGGTTTCGGGCTTTTGCATCTTTATTTACATCAACTACATAAGTACGTTTTTTAAGCAGCAGGTTGGTTTTTATTTCATGTGAAGCATAAATACAGTAGTTTTTGCCATCCACAAGACCGGTTAATTACAATAGCGCTTACGGCTTCGAAACGAATTTAGCTAAGAGCAGAATGGGAGTCTTCCTCCCCAACACCTAGGAATATGAATTTTGACTTTATCCAATCAAGCTGAGGAACTTAAAAGCAGAGATTTAGAAGTTGTTTGGCACCCTTGTACCCAGATGAAAGATCATAAGCACCTGCCCATGGTACCGATTAAAAGTGCTAAGGGAGTTTGGCTAGAAGATTTTAATGGAACTCGATATTTAGATGCGGTCAGTTCCTGGTGGGTAAATATATTTGGCCATGCAAACGAAACGATAAGCAATGCGATTAAAGAACAGTTAGATCGCATGGAGCATGTATTGTTGGCTGGATTTTCACATGAGACCGTTATTAATCTATCAGAGCAGTTGATTGAGATAACTCCAGAGCCACTGCGCAAATGTTTTTACGCTGACAATGGCTCTTCTGCAGTAGAAGTTGCATTAAAGATGAGTTTTCATTATTGGAAAAATACTGATAAAACTAAAAAAACGAAATTTATTAATCTCAGTAATTCCTATCATGGCGAAACCATCGGGGCTTTGTCTTTAGGTGATGTGGCACTTTATAAAGAAGTCTATGAACCTCTATTGTTAGATGTAATCACTGTTCCTAGTCCAGATAGCTATAACCGCGAAGCGGGTGAGCCAGAAGCAGAATATGCTAAACGTATGTTTGCGCACATGGAGAAAACTTTAGAACAGCATCACGAAGAGGTTTGTGCTGTCATCGTAGAACCTCTAGTGCAATGCGCAGGTTACATGCGCATGTACGCACCGGAATATCTCACGTTATTGCGTGAAGCATGTGATCGATATGGTGTGCACCTGATTGCAGATGAAATTGCAGTAGGGTTTGGTAGAACCGGCACTATGTTTGGCTGTGAACAAGCCAATATCAGTCCTGATTTTATGTGCTTATCTAAAGGTCTCACAGGCGGATATCTTCCATTATCTGTAGTATTGACGACCAATAATGTTTATGAGGCCTTTTATGATGATTATGAAAATCTCACAGCCTTCTTGCATTCACATAGCTATACCGGAAATCCACTCGGTTGTGCGGCGGCACTCGCTACCTTAAAGATATTTAAAACTGAGAATACTGTAGAAAACAACCACATACTTAGTGCTGAATTCGCAAAGCAGTGTGAGCGTTTCCATGCTCATCCGAATGTGGGAGATGTAAGGCAGCATGGTATGATCACAGCCATTGAATTGGTAAAAGATAAAGCGAGTAAACAATCTTATCCATGGCAGGAACGCAGAGGATTGGAGGTTTACAAACACGGCTTGAAGAATAATGTTTTGCTAAGACCTCTGGGTGACGTGATTTACTTCATGACGCCATATGTGATTACACCTGAGGAGATTAAGATGTTGGTGGATGTAGCAGAGCAGGGGATTGAATTAGCGGTTGCAAAATAAGTTTTTAATGCCTGCTTTCAAATTAAAGGTGATATTTTTAGATAAATGTAGAAATGAAACTTTCAGAATTATTTCACGATAATCCTATTAAATGGGGGCTACAAGGTGACCCCTATTTATGGAAAATCTTAGAGCATCACTTTAAAGGAGTAGATGTACCGAATTCTGTTGATGCGTTAAATCAAATACTTGAAACCGCATTCTTGGACTTAACGGAATATAGTATAAATTATGAGAAATCACTCTATATTGAATGTAGTAAGTTTGGCGGAATGCTGACTGGGGGAGTAAGTCCAATATTTTGGAAAGATATGGGATTTCCTATCATTGTGGAGCGGTATAAGGCTTTAAACCTGAATAAATTTAAACATTAAGTAATAGTCTTACTCGCGTTTTCAAAGCAGCCTTGTTCAATGACCGCTAACGACCCAAAGCGGTCGTATAACAATTAAAATAATCAAGCAACTACGTAAACTATCTTTTTACGTTTAACATTATATCTAACTGCAACGTGCTAATAATTTATTCTTGAACTATAATTCAACATTGTTCAATAAAATCAGGTTGGTAATTTTGAAGGAATCGAAATGGATTTTGACCGTACATTACTTACGGATAACTTCTTAATCGCAATCATCACATGCATAGAAGAGCATGGATACAATGTCGATGATTTTGAGTTTTCTACACAGCGTACCCAGAGCTACAAACAAGGAATACTTGATCCAACGGCCGTGGTATACGCATCACGAATCAGTACAGGCGTTGAGAAAAGTTATGTACTAGAGGGTCAAGTAAAATTTTCTGATGCGTTTTGTGCTGATTTGACTACGGGTTTTTTTTGAAAGGCATATCAATCCGAACTTCTAAGTTGTAATTCCGCTTATGGCCGAAAGTGATCATTAGCTGAAGAAAAGATTTAATGAGTTGTATCATCCTTGATGTTACTTATTCTGGTACACCTACACCCATGTGCTCGCAAATTGGCTGTAAGCGATTATTATTAAATTATTGACCCGGCGTTTTAATCACTACTTCTACGCGACGATTTAAGCTTCTGCCAGCATTGGTGGTATTCGTTGCAACGGGAACTTCTTCGCCAAAGCCGCGGGTTTCTACACGGTTGGAATCTATTCCACGTGTCATAAGAAATTCTTTTACAGTGTCGGCGCGTTGTAAGGATAATTGTTTATTCACTTGTGGGTTGCCTATGCTGTCGGTATGTCCTTCAATGATAATTTCTCGTTGAGAGTTACCCTGTAAATACTGTACCAGCGGCTCTAATCTTCTTTGAGATTGTGGTTTTAAGTTGGCTCCACCTGTATTGAACAGCAAATCGTTGATGACTAAAATCGTGCCGCGACTGGTTTCTTCTGCTTTATATTGCCCAAGTGTTTTTTCAAGCTGTTGTATCCGTTGTTGAGCTTTGCGTGTTTCCGAGGATGCGCGCGTTGATTCAGTGCGACGTGCATGTGCAATCATTTCATGTTGCTGTTGCTTGAGATTAATGAGTTCTTGTTCTTGCTGATGTTTAAGCAACAATTCTTGAGCAATTTGTTGTTTGCGAGTTGCAAGATAAACGTAATGGTCGACGCTATCCGTATCGTTTTCGTTTAAAGCAGTTTCAGCATGTTTGAGTTGCTCATCCGCTTCAAATAGCGTTACCGATGCAACTTCAAATATACCGGCTTTCTTTTTAGTTTTCTCAAGAGCTGCTTTAGCTTCAGCTAACGGTGGATAAGATTTCGGTGCGCTTGCGCAACTGCAAGCAGCCGTTACTATAAAAATAATTAAATAAATTCTGAACATGATTAACGCTTATTGATTTAGTGGACTAAGTTGAACGGGCTCGCGCCAGTTCAATTCATCGTGTAAATTAGAAATGCTGCTTTCAATTTTTTTAACTTCTTGTTCTACATTTAAACGTTGGGTTTTAATTCGTATCAATTCAACATCTACCAGTATCTGTTGGGCTAGTTGTTCAACAGTTGCGTGTTGCTTGTCTGCCTCTAAATCTTGTGCTTGTTTGAGCTTTGCTTTTACGGTGTCTACATCGCCACTCACATGTTTACGATAATTTGTATGGTCAACACTTGAAACCGCCACTTTTGATTGTGGCAACGTTTTGGAGGGCGGGGTAGAAGCACAAGCCAGTAATAAACTTGATAGAAATAAGCAAATGCATATATACAGATAACCTTTGTGGGAGAGCCTATGCGGGTTTAGGTTCACTTTTTTTAAGCAATTGTCGAGCGTGTATATGGGTCTTTTAGTCATATTTTAATTGGGTATTTAAACGGTTTTATTTTACTTCAGTCCAATAGCTCACTATAGTTTAAATCATAGGCGCAATTTATTTGATATTGCAAAATTTAGCATGAAAACTATTTACTTGATCATTGGCTTATTTCTTTTGCTTAGCTCGATGCAGCTACAGGCAGAACGATACCAATTACCTAAAAATGGCGATTCAATCGTAGGCCAAATGAGCCTGATGACGGCTAAAGAATCGGATACTTTCATTGAATTGGCTAGGCGCTATAGTTTGGGCTTTCAAGAATTAGTACTGGCAAATCCAAATGTTGATCCATGGTTACCGGGCGAGGGCACACAGCTTGTAATGCCAACTCGCTATATTTTGCCTAACACTAAGCATAAAGGCCTCATTCTCAATCTTGCTGAAATGCGTGTTTATTACTTCCCTAAAAATGCACCAGGTTATGTGTATACCTATCCGATAAGTATCGGGAAAGAGGGTTGGGACACGCCTAACACACAGACTAGTGTTATTGGGATGAAGAAAAACCCAACGTGGACCCCGCCTGAATCAATCCGTAAGGAGCATGAAGAGAAAAATGACCCTTTACCCGCTACGGTTCCTCCTGGGCCGGATAATCCACTTGGTGATTATGCTATTCGCTTAGGCTTGTCTGGCTATTTAATTCACGGCACCAATAACCCGCGTGGCATTGGCATGAAAGTAACTCATGGATGCGTGCGTTTACATCCCGATGATATTAAGGACTTGTTTAGCCGAGTATCCATAAACACTCCTGTCACCATTGTTAACGAACCCTACAAGCTGGCGTGGAGTGGTGGCAAGCTATATGCCGAAATGCATCCAAGTGAAGGCGATGAAACAGGTACTAATTCAAGGAATTTAACTCAGTTTGTGCAAGCCATTATTGGCGCTACTAAGTCTAAAGAAGGCTATAAAATTAACTGGGAACTTGCTAATCAATTAGCGAAGAATAAGACAGGATTGCCTATTTCAGTGGGGACTAAAACACAGTAGATCTAATTACTATTTGTTAATCAGAACAAGCTACTTAGACATGCACAAAAAAGGCCCGTATACGGGCCTTTTTGCTTATCTTCAAAAGTGAAGATAAATCTTACTAGAACTACTTAGAGCTCATAGAACCGTCAAACATACGGCTCATGCGACGTGAATTCGCGTCACAACAAGCTTGAGCAGCAGCAGCAGCGTCTTGAGCCGCTAGAGCCATATCTTTTGCAGTAGCAGCGTCATGTGCAGCTGTATTCGCTGTACGCAAAGCTTCATTAGCAATTTCACGCACTTCTGCGATAGGGTCTGCTTCAGCTTCCATAGCTGGTTCAGCCATAGTAGTTTGCTGACACCCTGTGGTGAATGTTGCCGCCATAGCAAAGGCTGCAGGGATTAGAAGTTTCTTAGTTAGCATAATTATAACTCCGAAGTTATTTTAATTGATAATCGTACGATTGATTAATTTTTGTGTTTGTCACGTACCACCCAACTTCCCAGGTGGATGCACTAGATAATAACTTATCTAGTGTTATGACAGAACGGCGATATTGTAAGTAAAAACGTTACACTTACCAAGTCTATTATTGCTAGATCGCTCGATTTGCAAATATTCATTGTCCAAAGCTAATGATTTAGCCTCAATATATTTCTAATTATTGAGGCTTTAAGCTTAATTTTAGAGAGTTGAGGATATTAATTTCTGTCAATATGAGCCTGATTTATTAACAAATTGAACTATAAACCCGCTTCAAGTTGCGCTAGACTGTTTTTAATTAACAGTATAAGACCTTGTTAAACAAGGGTTTATTATATTTTAGTAAGTTATATACCTTTACTACTATCCAACTACAATAATAATAATTAACTCAAAGAGGGATCGATGAACCAAAGTGCTGCTACTAAGGATGAGAGACGCATAGCAAGGCGTAAAACCTCTCCTACAAATTTGCGTTTATATTGCCCGCAATTGAATTTAACGCGTTGCCGCCCAACAAATTTGAGTACTCGAGGTGCATTTCTAGATTCTGTGCCAGAACATGCTTACGTGGGTAGAAGAGTGCAACTCGTGTTTTCAGTCTCTGAAGCCAACGCAATTAAACTGATCCGCGTGTGGGCAGTTGTGGTGCATCTATCAAATGAAGGCATTGGGTTTGGTTTTACTCACAAATATCGGGCAGAGCAGTCTGCAAATCACTAGATATAATTATCCTAAATCCATGAATAATATAGGGAATATATAGTTTTTTATTTCGAAATAATTTGCTGGGCAGGTTGATCTAGTTCACTTTTTAGACGCTATTCCATGCTTATACTAATGTGATTGAGATTGAGAATGCAAAGTAATAGTTCAATGGAAAGCGTACAAGCAGAGTCAAAGGTATACGTTCATCGTGAGAGAGATCGTCGTGTCGATGCGACGTCTATACAGTTTCCGCTATTAGATAGCGATTTTAATATTGTGCGCAAGGATAGACGGCGCATATCCGATCGCCGAAAAATTAATTTGAAACTCATTTGGCAAGAAAATCAGCCTATTCGTAATACCAGCACGCTTAACCTGAAATTTGCCGGGCAGCGCTACTATTTTGATACTCGTTTAAAGCAATTTACTTTAGGGCGTTCACATCAATGCGATTTGCGTGTCGTAAATAGTTTTGTTTCTAAACATCATGCAATTATCAGCTATGAGAATGGCGAATTTGTTCTACAAGATAATAGTCTCAATGGCACCTTCATTGAGGCGGATGATCTAGGCAAAATTCGTATTCAAGGGCAAAAAGCATATTTATACGGAGACGGTGTATTAAGTTTAGGTGCACCGATTGATCGTGATGATGATGCTTGTATCAGATTCCTCTGCAGCTAAAATATTATCCTTAGCCTTAAAACCCTTTTTCTATTGTTGTTTTAGCCACAACAACTGCTGTGTCAGCTGTACACAATTGTTCTCATTAAAAATTGCATATAACAGACAACTAAATTTATCTGAATCTTGATTTAATGTCTGATTAAAAGCATCAAAACACCAATCAACAGCACTAAAAATGCAAATATTAGATTGATAGATAGCAACATGGGCTTATCTTTTCTTGTTATGGGTTTTTATTTTTATTATATTTCAATTGTATGCGGAAGCATCAAAAATAAAAAGTAAGTTTCTCTGTTAAATAACTACAAATTTATAGTGGGAATATGGGTTTGGATAAGTTCGAGGTGCGCGTAAATAAACTATTAGCCGATGTTGATGTTCACATCGGTGGTGATAGGTCTTGGGACATACAAGTTCATGACGGTAGATTTTTTCAACGCATATTGGCGCAAGGCTCTTTGGGTTTAGGAGAATCTTATATGGAAGGGTGGTGGGATGTCGCTACTCTTGATCAATTTTTCGATAAACTTTTAAGTACTGATTTAGAACGAAGAGTTAAGGGCCGTTCTTATATATGGGCTGTTTTACAAGCAAAGTTTTTTAATCTGCAAAATATTCGTCGTGCCTTTCGTGTTGGCGAGCAACATTATGATATGGGGAATGATCTTTTCGAGTGTATGCTTGATAAGCGCCTTACCTACACTTGCGGTTATTGGAAAGATGCGGCAAATCTTGATCAGGCTCAAGAAAATAAATTAGATCTTGTTTGTCGTAAAATTGGTTTACAAGAAAACCAACGTGTATTAGATATTGGTTGTGGTTGGGGGAGCTTTATAAAGTTTGCTGCAGAGCGATATGGTGCGCATGCAGTTGGTGTCACGGTGTCAAAAGAACAAGCTGAATATGCCAAGAATGATTGTGCTGGATTATCTGTTGATGTGCGTGTGCAAGACTATCGTGAACTAAACGAAAAGTTTGATCATGTGGTTTCACTTGGAATGTTTGAGCATGTAGGCCCGAAAAATCATAAAGCCTATATGAAAGTAGCTTCACGTTGTTTAAAGGATGATGGGCTTTTTCTATTGCACACAATTGGTTCGAATTTTACGCGTCATAGTCCAGACCCTTGGTTTAATAAATATATATTTCCTAATGGCGTGCTTCCCTCTATGAAAGATATTACTATGGCAATTGATGATGAATTTATCATAGAGGACTATCATAGTTTTGGTCCTGATTACGATAAAACATTAATGGCGTGGTTCGATAATTTTGAGAATGGCTGGAAGCATTTAAGTAAAAAATATGACGAGCAACATTATAAAATGTGGAAGTATTACTTGCTATGCTGTGCAGGCGCATTTCGCGCAAGAAACCTGCAGCTCTGGCAATTTGTTCTCAGTAAAGAGGGAATTGCCGGCGGTTACACGCCTATTCGATAATAATACTTTGGTAAGCACATTAAGTAAGGCATAACTTTTAATGTCGCAATTTATTTCAGTTTCTAAAGCTGCATCGCTAGCAAAGGTTCAAGCAAAAGAAATTCAAGAAAAAATCAACAACAATCAACTTGCGTCTACGCGCGGCAAAATTCATATTGATGATCTAATAGATTGTTACCCCCAGGTTCAAGCAGAGCAGGCAGATATGCTTTCTTTGGTAGAGAAGATAAAAGAGCAGTCGTTTGAAAATGGCGCTGCCAAACAACATGGTGAAATGACTTTCGCTTCACTTAAGAAAGAGCTTCAAAAATGTAAAGCCAATGTTGAATATTATCGAGAACAATCTGGAAAATATGAAGAACTCATACTACATATACGTGAAAACTTAAGTGATACTGATGGTAGAGGGGCGACTGAGCAGCGTATTCAAAGATTAAAACAATGGATCGATAAACGATTCAATGAAATTCAACGTAATGAAGGGTAGTAGTTCTTAGCTGAGCTTAATTAATCTTCAGTATTATTAAACACTTCTTTTTGTGATAGTCGCTACAATCATGCCGTAGCGTAAAAGAAGCAAATGGAGATTCTACTGCTTAGTGATTTCTTCGTTTTCGATCACGCTGTTTTTTTTCTTGTCTTTTCTGAAAAGATTGAACAGATCGATACCGAAATAGCTCAAGCAACTTAATAATAATGCAGTAGCAGCTGCTTCATCTAGATTTCCAATTATAGGGAAGTTGTCAGGAATGATTTCAATGAATCCGGCAGTAGGATTCATGATATATATAAGAGAAAGTAAACCAAGAATTACAACAATAACGCTTTTCATAAAAATTCCCTCGCCTCTTTAATGCTTGGCTGTAGATTTTCATGTCTACAGCCAAGTATTAAGTTAATCAAGAACAAAGGTGATCTTAAGCACGACTCTATGTTCTGTGACTTTGCCACCTTTTACCGATACTTGATGATCCTTAACCCACGCGCTTTTAATGCCGTTTAGGGTTTTATTAGCGCGGGCAATGCCTGTTTCTATAGCATCTTCATAGCTTTTGGTGGATGAAGAACTAATTTCTGAAATTTTTGCAACGCTCATTGGTGCTCTCCTGATATTATTTGTATTCGTATTTGAGAATTTCAAGCTTACCTTAGTTGTTAAATAATTGTAATCTGCTTGAATATTTCATCTTTTCGATAACTTTCTTAATTCGCCTTAAATTTCAGGTTAAATATTATGCAAACTCCAGCACGGCCACACTTAGAACGATTACTTAAAGCAGTGTCCAAAATGCCCGCTTTAAATACTGCAGTGGTTCATCCAGTCGGTAAAACTTCATTGTTAGGTGCAGTCGAAGCTGCAAAAGAAGGCTTAATAAACCCAATTCTTATAGGTCCTGAACAGCGTATTAAAAAAGCTGCTACAGAAGCAAAGTTGGATATTAGTGCATACGAGTTAGTTGCCACAGAACATAGTCATGACTCTGCAAAGATTGCTGTTGATATGGCAAAAGGATGTTCCGTATCTGCAATTATGAAAGGTAAAATTCATACCGATGAACTTATGGGAGCTGTAGTGAGTCGAGAAGGAGGATTACGCACAGGTCGCAGAATGAGTCATGTATTTGCATTTGATGTGCCGACTTATCCAAGACCACTTTTTATTACCGATGCTGCCATAAATATAGAACCTGATTTAGAAACCAAGGCTGACATTATTCGCAATGTGATCGATCTAGCAATTTTGCTCGATATAAAAGTTCCTCGTGTTGCAATTTTATCAGCGGTAGAAACGGTCACTTCTAAAATAGAATCCACTTTGCATGCTGCAGCCTTATGCAAAATGGCTGATCGTGGTCAAATAAAAGGTGGCTTATTAGATGGGCCATTAGCATTTGATAATGCTGTCTCTGAAGAGTCGGTAAAGATTAAAGGTATAAAGTCTGATGTTGCGGGTAAAGCTGAAGTATTGGTCGTACCAGATATCGAGGCCGGTAATATGCTAGCCAAACAGCTTGAATACTTAGCTAACGCAGAAGGAGCAGGAATTGTATTAGGCGCAAAAGTTCCCGTGGTGCTTCCTAGTCGTGCGGATGATGCAGTGAGTCGATTGGCTGCATGCGCACTCGCAGTGATAATGGTTCATAATTCAAAGTTGTAAGATAAAGGATGGAAAATGTTCTAGTTATTAACGCTGGTTCCTCTAGCGTTAAACTTTCAGTCTTCGATAGAGAAAAAAATAAATTAACTCGCATAATCAATGCTCGTGCAGTTAGGCTTTTTCATGAAGAGGCACAAATTAATATTTATGATGCAAATAATAATTTGTTGATTGATAAAAAGCTGTCCGAAATTACCGTCGATCTACCAAACCATAAAGTTGCGATTGAATTTTTTCTTGATTGGTTGTCACAGCAAGTTAATATAAAACTGGTGGCAGTAGGGCATAGAATTGTTCATGGCGGACCGAAATATTCTAAGCCAGTATTAATTACCGATGAGGTTAATGAAGATCTGCATAGTTATCAGCCACTAGCACCCTTGCATCAGCAGCATAATTTAGCACCAGTAGAAATTGTTAAAAATTTATATCCTGATTTACTGCAAATTGCTTGTTTTGACACGGCATTCCATCAATCTATGCCAGGTGTGGCAAAACGTTTTGCGTTGCCAAAACAATATTATGACGATGGAATTAGGCGGTATGGCTTTCACGGCTTGTCATATGAATATATTGTCGAACGTATTAATAAGCAGCAAATCATCGACGGCAAGAAAATTATTATTGCTCATTTAGGCAATGGCGCCAGTTTGTGTGCGGTTGCAAATAAAAAATCTATCGCTACGACAATGAGTTTTACACCATTGGATGGTTTAGTAATGGGTACGCGCTGTGGTGACCTAGATCCTGGAGTTGTATTACATTTAATGAGTCATTATTCAATGAGCGCTGAAGATATTTCAGATTTACTTTATAAAGAATCTGGCTTGCGAGGAGTGTCAAATGAAAGTAACAACATGCGTACATTACTAGCTTCTAGTCTTCACGCATCTGTGCAAGCAGTTGAATTATTTTGTTATCAGGTGAATCGACACATCGGAGCCTTAGTAGCTGAGTTGGGTGGTGTAGATCAAATTGTATTTACAGCAGGGATTGGAGAAAACTCGCCAGTTATTCGTGAAAAAATATGTATGTTAGCTAAATGGCTTGGGATAGCACTGGATCAACAGGCTAATGAGCGTGGCCAAGCTACAATAAGTAACCCGGAAAGTTCTGTGGAAATCTCTGTAATCCCCACCAATGAAGCACTGATGATAGCAAAACATGTTTTAAAAATTTACAAAAATTCATAATCTTATATGTGTAATACTTAAATATTATTGATATAAACAAGATGTCTTAGACAAGTGTGACATTAAAAATATGTGGGTGAATTTATGAATGTACTCGAAATGCTTTTGCAATCACAAAAAGGTGGCCCTCTGGATACTTTAACCTCCATGTCGGGATTAAAACCTAACCAAATGCAACAATTATTGGGTCAGGTTTTGCCTGTACTTGCCGGTGGAATAAAAAATGGTGCAGCGACACAAAATGGGCTTGATGGATTAATGGGAGCACTAACCTCTGGCAGGCATGATCGATACTATGATCAACCTGACTCATTGAGCAACAAAAATACACTTTTAGATGGTAACGGAATTTTAGGGCATATCTTAGGAAATAAAGACGCTAGTCGAAGTCTCGCGGGGCACGCAGCCTCTAATACAGGAATTGATTCAGCGTTAATTAAAAAATTATTGCCAGTGATTGCAACGGTTGTGATGGGCGCTATGAATAAACGCGCATCATCGGATGGTTTACTTCGCCCACAACAGGCCGCACGGCCAAATAGCGGAATGATGGATCTGCTCAGTGGATTTTTAGATGTCGGCGGTGATGGCTCAATTATGGATGATGTTTTACGAATAGGTGCAAAAGCGTTAGTTCAATAAACATTTATTTACACGAACTATAATAATCTCCATATGAGAAGAAGCGCATATCGGTATGGACGTGGTGGTAGCCGTCGAGGCGGCGCTCTGCGTTTACTGCCGATTGTTTTATTTGGTTTGTATCTAGCGTATTACTATTTTAGCAATCAAGAAGAAGTTGCTATGACGGGACGTTCGCAGCTTATAGATATTTCTCAACAACAAGAAATGGCATTAGGTTTGCAGAGCTATCAACAATTATTGTCGCAAGCGAATGTCTTACGATCCGGACAAGCTGTAGATCTTGTGCGTGAGATTGGTTACCGCCTTGCGAAAGTAATTGATGAGGATCCAGGATTTGAATGGGAATTTAATGTCATTGATGAAGGCCAAGCAAATGCATTCGCTTTACCTGGCGGTAAAGTTGCAGTCTACACAGGAATACTTCCGATTGTAGAAAACGTAAATGGGCTTAGTGCAGTAATGGGTCACGAGATCGCGCATGCTATTGCTAGGCATGGGGCTGAACGAATGGCGCATCAAAAGCTTGTTCAATATGGAAGTATGGCGGCGGGAATGGCTCTTGGCTCTATGGATGTGGGTACTCAGAGAATGGTTATGGGTGCCTTGGGGATGGGGGCTCAGTATGGAGTATTACTACCATTTTCTAGAAAGCATGAATCAGAAGCAGACTATATGGGGCTTATTTATTTGGCTAGAGCATGTTTTGATCCACGCGAGGCGCCTAAGATATGGGAAAGGATGGCTGAACATAGTAAAGGGCAGCCTTCGGAATTTATGTCGACTCACCCTAGTCATGAAACGCGCATTAGATTACTTAATGGATGGATGCCAGAGGCTCTAGAAGTTAGAGAAAAATATTGCGGTTCATAATTATTAGGAATTTCACATACAAATTAGTACATATGCATATGTGAGTTATACTTTTGGTTCGAAAACGGTTGTCGTATAATGCGAAAATCTTAGAGGAGCTTAGTCTGCAATACACTTAAATAAATCAGACTATTTATTCATAATCAATCTAATTAACTTTATTGGAGAAGTCGATGAAAATTAAGAGAATTTTCACTACAGTTGCATCTATCGCTATGCTGACGAGCACGCATACGATTTTTGCAGATAACCACGCTATGAAAGAAGCGGGTGAAATGGCGAAAAAAGCTGGAAGCGCTGCCGTATCCGCTGTTAAGAACGTAACTACTGATGCTTCATCTGCTCTACCCAATGCAAAAGCAGGCGAGTGTTATGCAAAAGTAATTATTCCTGCAGCATATAAAACTGAATCACAAACTGTAACCGTTAAAGAAGCATCATCTAAAATTGAAATTATTCCTGCAAAATATGAATGGGCAGAAGAAAAAGTTTTAGTGAAAGAAGCTTCAAAAAAGTTAATTCCAGTGCCGGCTACTTATGAGTCTGTAAGCGAAAAAGTATTGGTTACTCCATCTGAAAAAATATGGACACGTGGAGCGGGATCTAAAGCAAGTCGTGCAAATGCATCGTCATTGTCAGGTGCTGTTGCAAATGGCTTGAATCTTACGGATGCGAAAGTAGGAGGCTGTTATGCTGAATATAGCATTCCTTCGCAGTATAAAACAGAAACCCAGAAAGTATTAAAATCTGAAGCCTCCGCGAAAATTGAAATTATTCCTGCTAAATATGAGTGGTCTACAGAGAAGGTTTTAGTCAAAGAAGCTTCTGCAAAACTTATTGAAATTCCAGCAATGTATGAAACGGTTACAGAAAAAGTTTTAGTACAACCCGCCACTACAGAATGGAAGAAAGGGCGAGGCCCGGTTGAAAGATTAGACGGAAGTACTGGCGAAATTATGTGTTTAGTAGAGGTTCCTGCAGTTTACAACACAGTAAGTAAGCGCGTACTCAAAAGCCCATCTTCAACTAAAAAAGTAGAAATTCCCGCTGAGTATAAAGTAGAGAAGGTTCGTAAATTAGTCACACCTTCAAAAGAAAAGAAAATCGAAATTCCTGCTACTTATGAAACCGTAACTAAGCGTGTTAAGACTGCTGATGAAAAAGTTATGTGGGCCCTAAAGGGTAGTAGTGCTGGCGGTAATGGTAAGGCAACAGGCTCGAGTTTGTGCCTCAAAGAAATTGCAGCAGTATATAAAACAGTTAAACAGAAGAAAGTGAAAACAGCTGCCGCTACTAAAGTGGTAGAAGTGCCAGCTGAATATAAAGTCATTAAGAAGCGTAAATTAGCTTCTGCAGCCATTGAAAAGAAAATTGAAATTCCTGCCAAAACGCAAGTAGTTTCAAAGAAAGTTAAAGTAACTGAAGAATCCATGCAGTGGAGACCGGTATTGTGTGAAACCAATATGACAGGTACAACCATTACTGATATTCAACGTGCTTTAAAAAAGGCAGGTCATAATCCAGGCACGATTGATGGCGTGATTGGTAACCAAACTATGGTTGCAGTAGATGCTTTCCAAAGAGCTAATGGACTGCCGCGCGGTGGTTTGACAATGCAAACATTATCCAAGCTTGGCATAAAGCTTTAATTAAAAGCTGTATAATTAAAGCCCCTTAGTGCAGCACTAAGGGGCTTTTTTATGTCTACTAACATTTACTACTTTTACGATTATATGTTCAAAGCGATTCAATCAGAGTTTTTAGTGCCGTCAGATGGCAGCTTTTCTTTAGCTTCCGCTTCTACAAAATCTTCATCATCTTTTGATGATAATAAAGATTATAAAAAAAAATTAGGTAAAGTAGTTAATGATCTACAAGACCTGCAGAAAATACTATATGCCTTTGACAAGCATTCAGTATTGCTAATTTTCCAAGCAATGGATGCTGCAGGTAAGGATTCAACCATCCGTGCCGTAATGTCGGGAATCAATCCTGCAGGTTGCCAAGTATTCTCATTTAAAAAACCTTCTGCTTCGGAACTTGATCATGATTTTCTATGGCGAACGAATAAAAACTTACCTGAACGCGGTCGAATTGGGATATTTAATCGCAGCTACTATGAAGAAGTCTTGGTCGTACGAGTTCATCCTGAGATTCTTAACTTCCAAAATCTCCCGGATGAGATTGATCAAAAGAACATTTGGCAAGAGCGTTTTGAATCTATACAAGATATGGAAAAACATTTGGCTAGAAACGGTACGATTATTTTGAAATTTTGGCTTAATGTGTCAAAAGAAGAACAAAAGAACCGTTTTATAAGTAGAATTGATACACAAGAAAAACAGTGGAAGTGGTCATCGTCTGATTTAAGAGAACGTGGGCATTGGGATGAGTATATGCGCGCTTACGAAGATGCGTTAAATGCAACATCAAAGCCATGGGCACCTTGGTATGCCATTCCGGCTGATGATAAACCTTACATGCGATACACCGTTGCAAAAATAGTAAAGAAATCTTTAGAAAGCTTAGAGCTTAAATATCCTAATTTAGGAGATGAAGAGCGGGGAAAACTCAGTGATGCGCGCAAGCTTCTAGTAGATGAGGATTAACCAGGTGGCCAGCTAAAAGGTCTTCCCGCCAGTAAATGGATGTGTAGATGAAATACGGTTTGTCCTGCATCTTCTCCGTTGTTAATTATTAAGCGAAAAGCATCTTTAACTCCTAGTTCTTCTGCTATTTCACCTGCTTTTAATAATAAATGGCCTAGTAGTTTTTGATCGCTTATTTCTGCATCAGCAATTTTTTCAATAGATATTTTAGGGATGATGAGTAAATGAATAGGCGCTTGCGGGTTTACATCTTTAAACGCTAAACACTGTTCGTCTTCATAAACAATTTCAGCAGGAATTTCTTTGCTGATTATCTTATTAAAAATTGTTTCACTCATAATGATTAACGATTAATTTAATCCATTATTTTTAGAAATTTATTTTGCAACCATTCTAGGCGTGTGATTTGACGGGTATCGCTGTTTTCACTGTAAGTGATCTGCCCATCTTTTACTGTAATATTTTGCTGGGTTAGCCCTACGCTACATAGCCAGTTTTTTCGATCTCGTATTGTGCAACTTTCATAAATACTTGAATCATGCTGATTTTCCAACTTAGATATAATCTGCTTAGTATCCTGATTGATAACGAATATTTCTATAGGGTTATCTTGCCAATTTCCTTTGCAATAGGTATTTTCCAAAATCATATTGTCACAAGTTTGAGTATATACATGTAGTTTCTTATCGTAAGGATTGATATCTAAAATCCAAACTATGCAGGCAGCGCCTGTAAGAATTAGAATCGCAAGAATTAAATCACTGAAGCTCATGGAATAACGGTCTCTCCATTACTTGAGGCAAGTATAACTAGAGCGTGGGACAGTTTAAAGAGTGGTATTAGCCTAGTCTTCTTACAAACATGACTCTGGACTGAGTCTAAAACGATAGCTAGAAAAAACCGCCCATATCAAAGCGAGCGGAAAAACCAATGGCATCTGAATCTACATCACCAACAGCTGGAACATAATGTATTTTTAGTGAAGAGCGCCCATTTTTTAATAAAATATAAGGTACAGCGGCTAACCGCGGTGAAAAACCGCCATCATATCCTGTAACTACGCCACCTAAAATGCCGAGACCAAACCAATCTGTACCGATTGTTCGTTCGTGGCCCACACCCCAATAGGTACTGAATTTATCAATACTATTTTCAAAGAATCCCGCAGCGTAGTAGTAACCGTCCATATGGTATTCAAAACCTGCACCAGGGTTAAATTCATTGAAATCATCGTCTTTATCTTCGCTTGGATGATATGAAGCAATATTTACTTGTAGAAATAATCGTCCATCTTCGAGAATTGATTCGCTGTTTTCTGAATAAAATTTACCTTGCTTACTTTTGCCGTAATCATCCGGCACGGAGTAGACTTCTTCGGATTTAGCAATTTTTATTTCATTAGTTGCGTCATCTGCAATCACGTTACTTGCTAAACCTAAGTTAAGAAGTGCTGTGAGAATTGAGAATTTAATTAAAGAAGAGTATTTCATTTCCATATGATCCTAACTAGGGTTAATCGCATAAGAGTAGGTAAAACTATAATTTTTAGAGAATTTTCTGTGTTGTATTGGGACATAAATCCCATTCATAGTGGTGTTCTTACCGATAAAGGATGCGGATTTTGGGGACGAAATGGATGAAAGAGCAGGAATTATATGACTAATTCATACTCAAGGCAGGCAGATAATCTGAATTGAAAGGTTAAGTAATCTAATAAATAAGCTTGCTTGGGTAAGCTAGGCTAACTCAGTTGTACCCTCTACATAGATAAAAAATGTTCCCGCAATGATGGAAATTAGCGCATAAATCAACTGACCAAACAGCAAATAAAACAAACCTATAATTAGCAGCGAAGCGCCTAGAAAATATAGAGAAACCCCAGGCACAAGGTCCGTGGTGCGTTTATTTAATGCAGAAATTAGTAATTTGACTCCTGTCATGAGTAGACTTAAAAAGAACACAACCCAAAGTAAATGAAACACAACTGAATTTGACATGAAAGAGAAGTCAGTTCCGGCCAGAGTTTGATAAATCCCAGGTATAATTTTGCTTAACCAAAATATGCCTACTGCTGCAATACCTGTACAAATGATGCCGAGAATAAATATTAGCCCAC
This sequence comes from Gammaproteobacteria bacterium, assembly GCA_014075255.1. Taxonomy (NCBI): domain Bacteria; kingdom Pseudomonadati; phylum Pseudomonadota; class Gammaproteobacteria; species Gammaproteobacteria bacterium. The sequence continues at coordinate 741,167 of CP046178.1, read as the reverse complement.
TAAACCACGTTGTAGCTTTAGGGTTTGAGTCAGGGTTAGTATTTTGCATTTACCTCTACCTCTATCAAATAGCGATTAGCTTGCCCATTATTCTATCATCAGCGGAGCTTTATTGGCTTTAGCTCTAATCCAATTTAATGACTTCAATATGCGTGGGAGAGATACGATTTTTCGCTCAAGTCGATATTTGCCAGGGAAATTCATCAAAAATAAACCCATGAGAATTGTGAGTATTCCTTGACCAGGTAGGATCAGCATTAAGACTCCTAGTACAACAAATATAAATCCGGCTATATTTTTCAGACCAGTAAATAACTGTGCAATGAGTGGATGGCCACTATTTTTGCTAACCCGCACACGATATCGCTCGTGGAAATAATCTTCGGGAATTTTAATAACGATCCAAGGAATTATCGCTATACTAACTATAAACAAGGCAAGAGAAATCCAAGCTAGGATAAAAAATTCATTCTTATAATTATGTAGTAACTCGATTATCATGAGAGCGGCTGATTTTACCTGCTCTCAATTTAGATGGAAGACTAAAAGCGAAACAATCTGTTACCAAACACGTAGCTTTCTAATGTAGAGATTAATTGCAGCCAAAGCTTCATTTGAAGACATAGATTTGAACATAGTGGAATCAGAGTTTATTAATGAATCCACAATTTTCTCTGATGCGTAGCTTACTAAGTACTGCTTTAGTTCATAAAGTGTAGGAGATTTGCCATTTTCACTTTGATAAAGAGAAACCAGTATGGGTTCTAATTCTTGAATGAGATGCTTAGAATCTGAAACTGCTAATGCAGAAGACATAATAATTCCTGAAATTTTTAACAGATATAAGTTTAGAAAAACATCTTATGCAATATAAAGAATACGTTATATGCCACTGATACCATCTTTTATTACCTATTGGCGTAAGATTTTCGGTGTCTATCTATGTAAAAGTATGCTTTGCCTAGAATGTTTGGCTTTGGTTGTCCCTTTGTATTCTTGCGGTGCGCTTAGTTGGCATTCAATTGAGCAAACACCTGCAACCCCAATTGCCTATGTGCGTGATGGAGTCTTTGTGAGTGGCGATTATGTGCGCAGTGCATTAATTGCTGAGATTGATGGTAAAAAAGTGGTAAAACCTAGCAACAATCTAGTCGAAGTGGCTGTTGGTAAGCATCAAATTAAAGTTTTTTGTGATGAAGCTCAAGGAGAATTCAACTCTGAAGAGTTTAGCGGGAAAGCTAAAACACTAGAATTTGAAGCACAAATACAACGAACCTATCTTGTTCGTTGTGTTCCATTTTCACATTGGTGGATAGAAGATCTAGAGAGTAAAGCGGTAATAGCGGGTCAAAAATTCTAAAATAGGGTGATTGACTTAATGTACAGTGTTCATTGCAAGTGAAGGCTGGTTTACTAATGTAATCCTTTCTATTAACGATTCCAGTGAGGTTTCGGCTATTTCTTGTGTAAATGCAGTGCGAAAAGTCTTAAGTATACTCATTCCTTCTATGCGCACGTCGACCACTTTAGTGGAGCTATCAGTCACTCTAAATACATAATCAACTTGAAATGGCTTAGATCCGATACGAGTATCGAGTTCAGTGCTAACAGTTTGATAAAGTTTTTCTTCTGTTATTTTAAGTGGGATTACCGTTACCGTTGCATTCGAATATGCAGCTAAGTGTTTGCCGTAGTTGCGAATTAGCATTTGTTTAAATTCACTCACAAATGCACTACGTTGATCTTCGCTAGCGGTTTTCCAATGCTTGGCTAGTATATATTTTCCCATTCTTTCAACATCACAAATAGGAAGGATAATTTCATCAACCAATTCGTTTATTCTATTTGGATTATTCTTTATTCCACTCACATCATTTTTTAGAGCAGTTAAAACCTCTGTAGAAGTATGCTCAATAATCTCATGTGGAGTTTCTTCTTCTGCATTAACTACCCAAGGTGCAAGACATAGTATTGAAAGCATTAACTTAGAAACAAATACGGTTTTATTGATCATCTTTGACCGCCATGGAAAAGTAGACTGATATTTTTACTTGTTACTTGCTTATGCGGAGCAAGGAAGAGGATAGAAGGTAGGATCTAAAGGTTAAGTAGTTGAGTTTAACCACATTAGATTCAGGTATTAGTGATTTAGTGAGAACTAGCTCACGACGTTTTTCTAATGAAGTTACAGATCAACGTTATCTACAATCAATTCAAGCTCTTTGAGGTTAATTTCCGTTTTGCCCATCACGATTAATAGTTGCACAAATAGCTGAGCACCAAAGTTACCGCGATTGATTTTTACTCGTAAATTTTCTGGAGATTGGGAAGTACCCAGATTTTTAAGCTTAGCGCTCAAATCAGCGTAGGTAATGCCTGTCGCTGCCATATGGGCTTTTATAAGTCTTGAAACCCCGGTAGCCCATTTTGGGTCATGAACATAATGGGGTGGGCTCTTTTGTGCTGTTTGCATATGTAATGTATAAGTTACTGACGTAAATATATATTACCATTAGTAAATTAAAACTTCTAGATACCTTGACTAAAATGTAAAAATATGTAAATATATCGTTACATACAAAACGATATCATTACATTTGGTCTTTTACTAGGAGGGACACATGTTAGAAATCTTACCCATTGCTTTTTTAGTGTTGGCGGTTCTTACCGTCGTTATGGCGGTAAAGCGCGTACCACAGGGTTTTGAATGGACAGTTGAGCGGTTTGGCAAATTTCGCAGAACCTTGCAACCTGGATTATCTTTCATCATTCCATACGTAGATATCATTAGTAATAAGATGAATATGAAGGAGCGGGTGCTTGATGTGCCATCGCAAGAAGTGATCACGCGTGATAATGCCGTGGTGAGAGTGGATGGCGTTGTATTTTACCAAGTGCTTGACCCAGTAAAGGCATCATACAATGTAAATAATTTACAACGAGCGACGTTAAATCTAACCATGACGAACATTCGTACTGTATTAGGTTCGATGGATTTAGATCAGTCTTTATCAAATCGTGATCAAATCAATGCTCAGCTATTACACGTAGTAGATGAAGCGACTTCACCATGGGGCGTTAAAGTTACTCGTATCGAAATTAAAGATATTGCGCCTCCACAAGACTTGGTGGATTCCATGGCACGACAAATGAAAGCAGAGCGTGACAAGCGTGCAGAAATCTTGACCTCCGAAGGTTATAAGCAATCTGAAATTCTAAAAGCTGAGGGCGAAAAACAAGCAGCAATACTGGATGCGGATGGCCGACTTGAAGCTGCAAAACGTGATGCGGCAGCACGAGAGGCCTTAGCCAAAGCTGAAGCGAATGCAACTTCGATGGTTTCTCAAGCTATAGCGAGTGGCGATATTCAAGCGGTGAATTACTTTGTGGCAACCAAGTACATAGAGGCGCTAAGTACAATTGGTTCAGCGGATAATCAGAAGATCATCATGTTGCCATTAGAGGCTTCAAGTTTGATGGGATCCATAGCTGGAATATCGGAAATTGCAAAATCTGCTTTGTCCGATAAAGCCTAGATGTTTATAAAGTATTTTATTAAGGAACTGATGTTATGAGTGAATTCATTACAAATTTGCAATACTGGCACTGGTGGGTGATTGCTATTGTTTGTTTATCAATAGAAATATTTGCGCCAGGTGCAGTCTTTATTTGGTTTAGTGCATCTGCAGCTGTATTAGGGCTTCTTGTATGGATGCTGCCTGACCTGAGCTGGCAATGGCAAATTACTTTGTTTGGAATCTTGTCTGTACTTTCTATACTTGGCTGGCGCCTATATAGGAAAAAGGTTCCTGAGGTGGACGCACACCCTACATTAAATAAGCGTGGCGAAGAGCTGATAGGCCGTGTTTTTACATTAAAGACACCTATTAATGATAACTACGGGAAAATAAATGTTGATGACACCATGTGGAAAGTGTACGGCAATGATTGTGAGGTGGGACAAAAAGTAAAAGTGACCTCGCTTAATGGTACGGTATTAAATGTAGAGCATGTCTAATAATTCTGTAAGTGCATCAAACTGTGATGCACTTACAAATTCTTTTCTAGAATGAAAATTCAAAGTAGATTTGAGTATTATTTAACTTAAAAATTATACTTCCTTCTTTCAGTCGGTTATCTTAATTGCTGGCTATATTCTAATAATATTGTGTAATTTGAATATTTCGAGAATTCATAATGTATTGATTTTAAGTTGATTATTTTTCTTCCCAATTCTTAATAACCGTTCATAGGTTAAAACCATCCATTTATCTTACTTGCTGTTTTATTGCTTTTATTTAGCTTCAGTATTCGTACCTGGAGTTTGGAACAATGAAACGGCATCTTGCCGAGCATGATATTCGCTAGGATGGTGAAAATCAGTTCATCAGGTTGGACCGTAACGATTAAATAATAGTTATTTTAACCAGTGGTGGTTAAAAGAGCTTTTGTTAATAGTTACCTACCGCATTTCGTTTCGTTTTTTCTCATTCCACACAGTCCGGGAAGTGGCTGTCGATAAGCTTTCGTTTACTTAATTGCTTAAGCGAGCGAATTTTAAGTTAATCGATATGAATGTTTTAAATACGAGAGGTGCGAAAATGCATTTAAGTAGACAAAAAATTATTAACGTATGTGGTGCGTTTATCTTTACATTAGGAATTGTAAGTACTTCAGTTTCTCTTGCAGGACCACGCGAACAAGCTAAACGAATGCATGACCGCTTAGCCGGTGTGCCGCCAACAGAAGCAGTGCTTACACAGATGACGAATCTGATTACAGCACAGCCGCTTCTAGCTGCAGATATTGCAATGGCTAACCCGTCTTTTATAAACACTACAATTAAAGATTGGGCGACACCTTGGACTAATCGAGATCAATCAGTTTATCGAGATCTCAATGATTCTACGGCGACAGTAATGGGTTTTGTTCGTGATAACGTTCCCTTTGATCAAATTCTATATGCAGATAGGGTTTATCACGCTCCAGCAGGAGCAGCTGATGCTGATTATTCAATCAATGATAATGATCACTATGTAGATCTTCAAAACGATCGTGTTAATTTTAGTGACCCCTCTGTTTTAATTTTTTCAACTCAGTCTTCACTTAATAGTGAACTCGGTGCTGCTCAAACTGCAGGCATCATGACTACACGTGGTTATGCTGAGGCTTTTATAGTAGCGGGCACAAACCGCGCAGCAGTACGTTTTGCGACGTTAAATTTCATGTGTATGGATATGGAAGCTTTTCGTGATAAAGCAGCTTATCCAAACCGTGTGCGTCAAGACGTAGATCGTTCACCAGGTGGCGACAGCAAAATATTTATGAATGATTGTCTTACCTGTCACGCAGGTTTAGATGGTCTTGCGGGTGCATTCGCCTACTACGACTATGTTGAAGTTGAAGATGAAGGTGAGCGACTTATTTATACAGCAGGCGAAGTACAGCCAAAATATGTACGCGATGCAGGTGTGTTCCCAACGGGATTTAATACTCAAAATGATTCATGGGCTAACTACTGGCGTTCTGGCAAGAACAGCTGGGTAGGTTGGAATGCTGCTAATGGCGGACTAGGTAATGGCGCTAAAGAATTAGGTATGGAGCTTTCACAGTCGCGACAGTTTTCCGAATGCCAAGTTAAGAAAGTATTTGAAAAAGTGTGTCATCGCAGTCCTAACGGAGATGCAGATAACACAGCAGTGGAAAACATTGCAACTATTTTTGAAGCGAATAACCGCAGTATGAAGCGAGTCTTTGCAGAGACGGCTATTTATTGCATGGGCCAATAACGATGTTGCCCAACGAATTAGGTATGGCAATTAGGAGAAATGTTATGAGTCAGAATAATTATTTATTTGAGCGTAGCAGCACAAGTGTACAAACATCACGTAGTTATGTGCTACAGATGATTTGCATGATTGCGCTAGCGTTTGTATTAACTGCTTGCGGTGGCGGTGGAGGCGGTGGATCTGATGATCCTGCGTCAACTGCATCAAACGGTAGCGGTAGCGGTAGCGGTAGCGGTAACGGCGACATGGGTGATGATGAGCCTATTGATAATGGTGACGGTGGCAATAATGACGCTGGTAATGATGTAGATAACTTAGCTTTATTTACGACTCACTTATTTCCAGTGATTAGAAGCCCTATAAATTCATGCATGTTTTGTCATTCAAATAATGCAAATGAAAACGCACCCATACAATTTGCTGTCGATAACGCTGCAGGTTCCTATGCATTGGCAAGTGGTCAAGGTCTGTACAATACTAGTACGCCAAATCTATCTAGTTTTTATGTAAGGCCTAATAACGATCATAACTGTGCTCCAAATTGTGAAAGAATTGCTGGAGAGTATTTAGCAGCTATAACCGCTATGAAAGCAGAAATTGATGCAGCGGGTGGAAATAACAACAATGGCAACATTGTTGCTAGTGCAACTACAAATTTCTCACAAGTTGTAGAAGGCAGTATTCCACGTGCAGATGCAAACATGATTACCCTATTTGCATTTGCTGAAGGTACTGGTAATACCACAGTCGGAACCAGTAACGTAGGCGCTGACTTGACTTTAGCTCTTGAGGGAACTGAATGGGACCCACAAGGCGGTTTAACCAACGTATCAGGAAAAGCTCAAGCTTCTTTAGCAGATAGTCAAAAGCTATTTAATTTATTATCTGGCGGAAACCAGTTTAGTGTTGAAGCATGGGTTATCCCAGAAAATATAACTCAAACTGGACCTGCACGGATCGTTTCATATTCTATTAGTACTGGTCGACGTAATTTCACTTTAGGTCAACAAGTAGAACAATATGATTCACGTGTTCAAACCATAAACTCAGGTGCGAATGGGAGTAATCCTGCGCTTCGTACTGAAGACATGGTAATTACTGAGCTAACACATGTAGTAATGACGTATGACAATATGGCTGGAGGTCGTAAGTTGTATGTTAATGGTCAATTAGCTGTCGAAGAAGCCATAGCGGGTGATATGTTGAACTGGCAGGACGATAACTTGTTTGTGTTAGGTAATGAGGTTACAAACGATCGTTTGTGGCGCGGAACCTTTAAAATGGTAGCGATTCACAATGCGGCTTTAAATGGTGCACAAGTAGCACAAAACTTTGAAGCAGGTGCAGGTGCGATTACATCTCTACGTTTTGATGTAGCGTCTGTATTAGGAGCTCCTGGATACGTTGAAATGCAAGCGTACGAAATGGATCCTTTTTCATATGTATTTGCACGTCCTAAGTTGGTGACGGATGTAGCAGGTGTTCAAGTGAAGAACATGCGCATTGCAGTGAACAACGATGTTCCTTTAGCGATGCAAACATTCCGCAGAGTCAACATGATGGTGAATCAATCTGGTCAAGAGATTTCGCCTCTTGGTGCATTAATTCCATCTGTAAATGGTGCAGCATTAGATCAATTGAGCCTTCAATTTGAAGTGCTTGGTGCTCAAACGGGTACTACAGAATCTATTGCAGGACCATCAGAACCTGTGCCGCCAGCTGATGTGCCGGAGCCGGATGTAGGTGTGCGTACTTTCTCACAAGTGCACGACACTATGGCTGCTCTCACAGGAATCAGTCAGCGTGATCGTGACGTACGAGATCGTTATGACGCATTACGAGATCAGTTGCCTCCAACTGCTGATGCACTTGGCTTTGGTGGTGCACAACAAATAGCGATTCAACGTTTAGCAACAACTTATTGTGGTGAGATCACCAATAACAATGGTCGTTGCAGAGACTTCTTTAATGATAATAACTGTGCAATAGCAGCTGGTGAAAAAGATGCAATTGCTGGAGCAGTTATAGATAAAACTGCTGGAGTGAACTTGCTAAATCAACCTGATCGCACTGCATCTATAGCAGCGCTAGTAGGCATCATGGATGCTGAAAACTGTGCAAATGGATGTAATGGCAATGCAGGTCGTCAAGTTCTACAAGCAGTATGTGCAGCAGGCTTAGCAAGCAGCACAGTAACAATTAACTAATAGGCTAGTGAGGTATATGACAATGACGAAATACAGAGAGCAAAGTCGACGCGCAGAAGAGGCTCATCGCCACTTTGAGCAGCGCATCGAGGAATCGTGCCGAAGTACCGGTCATGGTAGACCTGTCACCCGCAGAGAGTTTCTTGGAAGAGGGCTCATTGCAGGCACTAGCACAGTTTTACTACCAAGTTTAGGTGCAATGGTTAACAGAGCACATGCATGCGAAATTAGTGCAGACGACGGATTGCTAGGTGCAGGAAAAATTCCTTTCCTAGCGATTGATATGGGCGGCGGTGCAAACATTGCAGGTTCTAACATCATGGTCGGCGGCGCAGGTGGTCAAACTGCCTTCTTACCAGATGATGCATACGAATCATTAGGGCTGCCTGCAGCAATTAGTCCAAATGCAGTCGGTGTAAACACTGATTTTGGTTTGGCGATGCACCCAAATAGTGCGATGTTAAGAGGCATGCTGGATAAAACCAGTGCGGGCACAAGAGGTAATGTGAACGGATCCATTATCGCAGCCAGATCTGAAAACGATACAGGCAACAATCCTCATAACCCTATGTACGGAATTGCTCGTACAGGGGCTCGAGGTGAATTTGTTGTATCAACAGGTACGCGAAACTCAGAGTCAGGCGGTCGCTCAAGAGCACCTGATTACATGGTTTCTGCAGAGTTTGGTCCGACACGTGTTAGCAACCGTAACGAAGCAGTTGGTCTAAGTGGTGGTGAAGCAGATGGTTTCCCAAGCGATAGTGTTGCCGTAGCAACTCAAATTCTTACGCAGCTTAAACTTGGTTTAATTACTGAAGCAGCGGCTACTGAAGAGTTAATACAATGTGGCTACGATCAAAGTCTTGCAACCTTCCAATCACCTATCTTGCCAACGGATTTAGATCCTGAAGCGGATGCTGATTTACTAAGCATCTTTCCTAATGGTGAGATTAGTAATGATGGTGACTTCCGCAAAGCTGCAGCAACCATGAAAGTGGTTGTGAATGGCTATGGCGGTATAGGCACCATGGAGTTTGGTGGTCGAGATTATCACCAGAATCCACGTCCTGATACGGATGACAAAGACTTTAAGATTGGTCAAATCATTGGTGCATCATTAGAGTATGCAAGATTACAAAACCAACCTTTGATGATCTATCTTTTCAGTGATGGCGCTGTAGTTGCAGATACGAACAATCCTGAAAATGCAGGTGCAAATGGCGGTAATGTAACTAAATTCCGCTGGCGTTCAGACAATTCACAAAGAGCATCAAGTGCTATGTTTGTGTACAGTCCACTGGTAGCTACAGCTAATCTGATGCGCAACGGTGCAGCATCTAATCAGCTTGGTGCATTTACGGCAGGTGGTACCATCGATACTAACTCTAGCCCTTATGCAAACAGTGTAGTTTCTCTTGCTGAAGTAGTGGTCTTAAACTACTTGGCACTACATGGAGATGCAGGTGCATTTGGAGCAGCATTAGGTACGCCTACCTTAGGCGCTAACCCTGGTGTGGAGCATATTGCTTTCAACCAAATCACTGTATAATCAGTAGCATAAACTAACTAGAAACGGGATGATTTATAATCATCCCGTTTTTTTATGCTCGGTGTTTATTAGACGATAAGATTCGTGACATACTGAGGTTGAATTAGCACAATACTAAGTCCTGTAAATCATATTTTCTCTGCATAAATTGAGCGCTCCCCAAGTTTCGCAAACAACTGATGCTTCTGGATCAATAGCTACGTGTCTTCTAGAAAGCATGTCTTGCCCAGCATGCAATCACCAACAAGCCACTATCTCGCTAGTGGGCCAAGTTATTCAATGTGATCAATGTAGTACCGAATTTCCTCTATTCAAGTGCGGCGAAGTGACAATCCCATGGTTGTTTGAACAACCAAGTATAAATCTTCTGGAGTGGAAAGCGCGCTTAAACGGTTTTTTGCATCTTAATCAACAAGCGCAACAGCGTTTAAAAGAGGCTCAAAAAGATAAACGCTTAAGTAAGTCGGGCCAAAAACGAATTAATAAATTACTCAACGCTAAAAAACAACAGATATCACAGATATTAGATTTACTGTCTCCGCTTAAATTCGAACATCTAAATACTGAGTTAATAAATGATCCATTGAGTGCATTGAAATCAAAAACACCTAAAGTTCAAGGGTTAACTAGTTATTACGATAATATCTTTCGTGATTGGGCGTGGGATAATGGTGAAAACGAACAAATGATTGATGCGGTAAATAATGTTCTATCCGAACACCAGCAGTTAGGTAAAGTACTTACAATAGGTTCAGGGGCAGGGCGGCTTTCTTACGATTTGCATCAAAAGTACATACCAACATGTTCAGTTTTATTAGATATCAATCCATTATTAATGTTTGCAGCTTGCCAGGCAATTCAAGGCCAGCCATTTAGCTTAAATGAATTTCCAATTGCGCCACTCAATAAAGATTCATTTGTTAAAGAACAAAATTGTCGAGCGCCGGAAGATATTAATAAGAATATTTTCTTTATGTTTGGCGATGGTATGAATCCGCCGGTAAAAGAAAGAAGTTTTGACACCTTAGTGACCCCATGGTTACTAGATATCATCCCGCAAAATTTGAGAGATTATATTCCCCGTATAAACTCATGCCTAAAAGAAGGGGGTTCATGGATCAATACTGGGTCATTAGCTTTCTTCCATAAGCAGCAATCCTGGTGTTACAGTGAAGAAGAAGTAATAGAGTTGATTGAGAAAAATGGATTTGAAATTGTTTCAACTAAGAGAAACACAATTCGGTATATGCATTCACCCTTAAGTGCTCATGGGCGTACAGAGGCTGTATTTACTTTTCATGCAAAAAAAATTAAAGATGCTGTAGTCCCCACAAAATACGAATATCTTCCTGAATGGGTTCGCAGCACATCAAAATCCATACCAAAGCAATATGAAAATGAAATTAGTTCATCAGAACATTTGCTTCAAGCACAAGTATTAGGCGCCATCGATGGGGATGAAGCATTGAGGAAATTGGCAAATTAGTTGCCAAGCAATATAATCTAAAAGTTGATGAGGCTACCCATGCAGTAAGGCGAATTTTAATCGACTACTATGAAGATAATTAAACACTTAGTTATAATTTTGTTTACCACCAGGAATAATTAATCATGAAAATATTTTTTGCTGCCACATTACTTTTTGCTAGCTTTCCCGCTTTGGCAGATAGCTATGATAATGATCTAAAAACGTTATTTGAGCTAACAGGCGTGAAAAATAATTATTCTAGTCTGAATAATGTGATCATAAATCAAATGCAAGGCGGTTTTTTCCAAGCTGCAGATCGAGATATTAGCTCTGAATCCTTGACAGTAGAGCAGAAGAAACAGGTAGGGGAAATTCTAAAAAATAGATTTAGTGAAATGGTAAAAGGTTACCAAGACTTTGTTGCTGAAAAAATGCCTTATGCTGCTGTAGAAAAAGATATCTATATGCCTATATATAAAGAAACATATACACATGATGAAGTTATAGAACTCGTGAAATTTTACAGCTCACCTCTTGGCAAAAAAACCATTGAGTTTTCACAAAAAGTACCAGAGCAAGCTGCAAAAAAATCTTCAGAAAAATACGATTCAATTATTAGCGAGTTTATTCAAGGGCAAATTAGTATAAATATCAGCTTAGTAAAAGATGAAATGGCTGAAAAAAATATTAAGTAAATACTTGTAATTAAATATTGATTCTTAGCATAATCAACAAGCTGGTTATTTAACATCTTGATCTCAATTCAGAAGTATTAACGATGCTTGTTTCGGGTGAAAATCTGATTGTTTCTGGCATTAATATTCAGGTCGTAAGAAAAAATATAAAAAATATCAATTTTTCGGTTCGTGCGGCCAATGGTCAGGTCCGTATTTCGGCACCAAAATATATTACAGATGAAGCTTTAGAGGCAGCTGTGCTATCTAGAATGGGCTGGATACACAAAAGAATACAAACTATTAAAAGCCTGCCAATACTGCAAGTTAAAAAATACGTTACCAGTGAGACTCATGATTTCATGGGAAAGCAATATACATTAGAAGTCGTCGAACAATCTGGTAAACCACAAATGCAGCTGCAATCATCTGGCACATTGAAAATGTGTATTCGCCCAAATACAAAATTAGTTAATAGAGAAAGAGTATTGAACGAATGGTATCGAGCTGAATTAAAAATGCGTATTCCAGTTTTAATTGAAAAATGGCAACCTATAATTGGTAAAAAGGTATCTGAGTGGAGTGTAAAAAAAATGAAAACCCGATGGGGTACATGTAATATTAATAAGAAGAGAATTTGGTTGAATCTTGAGTTAGCGAAACAACCAGAAGCATGTTTAGAGTATGTTGTAGTACATGAAATGACACACTTAATAGAACGTAATCATAACAAGCATTTTCGAAGGCTATTAGATAGTTTTATACCGAGTTGGGAAAATATAGAGAGAGATTTGAAAATGATTGAATTAGCGTAAGACTTAAGAAAGCTTATTTTGTCCCAGCTCTAACATTACAAATAGCTAGGAACAAAAAATAATTTAGAATTCTATGAGCAAATTCAAATTTTCTCAAATTTAAAATCAACAGTAGAAATTGTATCTATACCGCGACATAACTCCAGCGCTCGAGCTATTACTTTTTCTCGTATTCCTTTCTCAACCTGATTAAGAAATTTATAGTCCATAGCGGCAAATTCGATACTGAATCGAGTATCGATATTCGTGGTTACGATGTTCATTTCATTCAATTGAAGACCACAATTGTTCCCAATTATTTCTAATCTCTCCTTGCTTTTTATTCTGGACGATATTTTGTTGGGCGGTTTCATCGGTGGCAGATAGAATTCATGTAGTGCTTGATCCACAAATTGAGTCCAATCAGTATTTTTCTGCAAATTTATGGTTTCATCGAAGGAATGTCCCCACAGATTAACAGCAAATATAGAGTCTTTCTTAAGTGCTGAAGCTATTGAAGGCAGCGTTGTTTCTTCGTTTATTAAATGAAATGAAGCACTACATAATGCAGCATCAGCAGTAAGCTCAAGTTTATCTATGTTGTCGCTAGTGGTGTCCTTGATTTCAACTTGTTTGCCAAGACGATGTGAAGCTAGTTCGCGCATTCCTTGCGCCGGTTCTATTAGAGTTACACGCGACTTTGGGCTTCTTCTAAGCAAATGTTCCGAAACTAGACCACTCCCGCCAGCGATATCCAGTGCATGCCCATCAAATTCTTTAGGTATAAAAGCCAAAAGCCGTGCGACCATATGGGTAAAAATAGGCCATCGTTCGATGAGTTGAACGTAAGCGTGCGCGCGAATATGCCAACTGTGTATCACATCATTCTGTATAGATTCTGGCGAATTATTCATCCTAATAATTATCTAATTTATAAATGTATTAGAAGTAGAAGGCATTATCTTAAATTATGATGTGATAGTGTAAAAGGATGCGGCAATTTCAATATAGGTAACGTATCTCATTCAATTATATAGTCTATTTAGTATTTAAATCTCTAAGAATGTTAAATATCCTTCCACAAAAATGCCTAGGTTGTTTCTATGATAGTGTTGACAGAATTTTGGTAGACAGACTTGCGCAAATACTTCGTTTCTTGTTATGAGTAACGAAAGATGTGTGCGTTGGATTAATGGTATTAAATTAAGTAGTGATGGTTTGATGTAATCCTTACAGCAAATGAATATCACACTTTTTACGCGGGAGTTACTTGCATGAAATCTACATTACCTATTTGTATAGCATTGTTTGCTTTAGTATTTGTAATTCAGGGTTGTAAAACAAAAGAAGAAAAAGCTGCAAACAAAGCACTATTGTCTGCAGAGCAGGGTGCGGCTTTAGCGCAATTCAAACTAGGTAAGATGTATGCAAGTGGTGAAGGAGTGCCAGAGGATAAGTTATATGCCTATATGTGGGTTAATGCTGCCGACATTCAAGGGTTAGGCGATTCTGCAAGCGAATATAAAAGCGAACTTGTAAAGCAAATGACTCCCACTCAAATCGAAGCAGCGGAAAAATTATACGCCGAGTGTAAGGAGAAGAGCTATAAGAGCTGTTAATTGCTTATTCTATCCCAGCAAAACTCAATTGAACTAATTAGAGAAGAGCAGGGTAACTCGTTTACCGCAGTTGACTGTCTTTGCTGCCACGTCGATTGACACCAGTGAATGTAGTCTGCTCTTTGTCGTGCTCAGACTGACAGTCTACACATAATCGAACGCCAGGAATGGCTTTACGGCGTGCGTCTGGAATTACGTTCTCGCATTCCTCACAATTATGTAAGCTCTCGCCATCAGGTAATCGACTACGTGCCAGCTTTATCGCATCCTCTACACTGGCATCTATCTGATCTTGAACCGCTCCATCACGAGACCACCCGCTAGCCATATCTTGCTTCCAATGAATAAACAATGTCTATTGAGAGCTTATTCTACCAATGAAATTCTCAGCTTTATACAAACTAAGGTCGTCCATACAAATTTACTAAATTAATTAAAGCTGCGACTATCCTTTATTTCATAAATGATTGAATTATATAAATAACTAGATTTACTTGAATCCCCATATATCCCATTAACTTTCGGCTGTAGGCGGTTCTTTCAAACCTAATGGGAGTGCAAAAATGCTAACGACCAAAAGCGGATATGTTAATTAATTTGTTAATTCTGCTTCATGTGCCCAGTTTGGGTCTTCCGTTTTTAAATCACCGATTGGAGCAGAAAATGCATCTGCAACAATCGTTTGTATGTTGTTACCTGTGAGCGCATGTAAGAAAGCTACTAAATTATCTATTTCTTTCTCGGTGAGGTTTAAAGGTTTGATCAATGGACTTAATAACTCGTTAGACACACCTCCATGGTTATAAAACTCGACTACTTCTCTAATAGACTTGAAAGCTCCGTCATGCATATATGGAGCGGTTAATTCTATATTTCGCAAACTTGCAGTTCTAAATTTCCAGCGATCATTAGGATTTTGTGTTACTTCATATAGGCCAACATCATTTGCTTTAGTTCTTTGTGATACGGATTTTATAATTTCATAATCAACATCTACAAATACACCAGGTGCTAATTGAACATTCACTTTTTCTGGTTTAGGAGCCATTGATACAGCGTATCCATGTCCTGTGTTATGAAATTGATTATCAGTAAACAATGCATACTGATCATTAATGATATGGCAGGAAGAGCAACTACCTTTACCTGTAAATAGCTCGAAGCCGGCTTTTTCATCTGCGCTTAAGGCAGCATCTTTTTTACCAAAATACCATTGATCAAATTTAGACTCTCCAGAATTCAATGTGCGTTGATAACTTGCTAAGGCCATGCCTACAGTTTCCATCGTAGGGCCTTTGCCAGCGAATGCATTCTCAAATAAGCCTTCATAATCTTTAATCGCTTTGAGTTTTTTAAGGACATAGCCAATTGAAGGATTTGCCATTTCATTTTGAGCTAATAAAGGTGACCAAGCTTGTTGTTCTAGCGTTGTTTCTCTGCCATCGTGAAAAAAAACAGAGTAGTAAGCAACGTTATACATGGTTGGGCTATTACGTTTGATGCTTCGACCTTCAACGCCAATTGCGGTAGATAACTCATTGCTTGTGAATCCTTGTTCAGGAACGTGGCAAATAGCGCAAGAAAAAGTATCATTCAGCGATAATCGTCTGTCGAAAAAAAGACGTCGCCCTAAATTTATTTTATTTGCGTCAATAGGGTTATCAAGAGGTATCTTTAAATTTGGCAACCCAAGTGGCGCTTCTTGCGCAAACTGCAATAGATTGGCTTCCTTACCAGTTCTCTTTTCGAGACTTAGGGAATTAGTTACATAGGAGTCTTTGTCGTAACCTTGCTTACGATCACCAGACCCTTTATATCTTTCAGTATTTGTTTCTTGATTATTAGAACTTGCGAACACTAATGAAGAACCAAGTAATATAATTACTATTATAAAATATAAATGTGATTTAATTTTTATCATTGCTTGTTAATTTACTTTTAAGTTAAATTTAAATATGAAAGTATTGATTATTTAAATATCCATATACATGGTTAAGTTAATAGCCAATGAATATTTTGAATTGATTTAAAGCAAGAGCACTTTTACTATAGAATTACAACCATGGTTCACATTTCTTAATAAGCTCAGCGAGGTTGTGTGCATTTAGTCGCTTGCGTGCATGGCGTAACTGATTTTCTACTGTTCTAACAGATTTATTTAATTCAATAGCGATCAGTTTGCTGCTCATACCTTTAGCGGCTAATTGAATTGCAACTAATTCCGAATCAGATGGTTTTTTAAACATATGATGCATTTTTGGGTTGTGCCAGTAGTTACTTATACCTGCTAAAGGGGCTAAAAACTTTGTGCAAAACCTTTCCATAAAATCTATTTCTGTTTGGTTCCATATATGGTTACTGGTGGTGTGATCCACACAAGCTATTCCTATTAACTTATCGTTCCAGACTAACCGTTGCATTAACATTGACTTACATTTCAATTCTAGAAGTTTATTTTTGATAAGTGCTAACTGTGGATTATTTTCAACATCCTCATATTTAACAGGCGATGAGCTATTCCAAACTCTCTGCATTGTTTCATGCTGATTTGGTAATACGCATCCAACGATTGATGGAGGAATAGTATCTTCGCTGCAGAACTCAGAAATAGGTGTGTATATCTCAGTTTCAGGAGTAGCAAACCCTGCATCTGCACGACAAACTTTGAGTCTATTTACCATATGCGCAAGTCCCACATGAACAGTGTCTCTGGGGCTCTCTATAACTAGAATCATGTGCGCTGCACAATCAATCGATTCTCTCGTCGTATTGTTTAAATTTTTATCAACAAAATACTTTTTGAGATCTTTCGTTGTTGGAGGCTCATTCTCAAATGTGCTTGATTGAATTTCAGTCACAAGCAAATTGGCATCCTAAATAATAATAAAGAATATAAATATACTTGATCTGATTCGCATTGATATGAGTATTTATTGTCATATGCGAATAAATTATTTTGTAATTTTAGGAGTATTTTGTCATATCCATTCCAAATATAACTCGCAATACTAAACTCATAAGAATTATAAATATTTATATACAAAAAAAGTAATTTCAGCACTCAATTAGATTTAGTCAAATAAATACACATTGTATTTCCAATAAGAAAGATAAGGAAAAATTATGGGAATGAAATATTTTGAAAAAACTCAATCGATGGATATTGAGTCTTTAAACATGGATGGAATTAATGTGTTTCTTCAAGACGTCGTGTCGTCCAATAATAAAAGTGCACCCATTACATGTGGAATGTTTCGCATGGATTTGGGTAATCCGCTTGATTACACGTACAGCTATGACGAATGCAAAATTATGCTGGAAGGGGAAATGACGATTACCGAAAGCGGTGTGACGTGCACGTTAAAACCAGGTGATGTTGTTTATTTTGATAAAGGCACATCGGTGACTTTCGAATCGAAATCATCTGGATTGGCTTTTTATGTTGGGCAACGTAAAGAAGGTGTTCTTTAATCAAAGAATTAAATCAAATAATTTTGAGATGTCCGTAAATGATTTAAGAAACATAAAAATTTTAAATTTAGATAACAATAATTGAAAACAAAATCGAAGGAGAAGTGTTTATGAAAGTATTATTAAACTCAGTTATGTATGCTGTACTATTCGCAGCAGTCATAATGGTTACCTCGTCACTGAATGCAAAAGATTGGTGGCCAGCAGATGTAAACCCCTATAACCCATCTTGTTCGGGTGGAACGGATGAATGTTGGGCATTGCCAGAAAACAATGCTGCAAAACTACCCGGTGCTAAATATGTCCCCCTTAGCCCTGATCAAATTAAAAAGAAACACAACATATGTGTGTCTTTTCCCCATTTGAAAGATTCTTACTGGGTAGGTGTGGCTTATGGAATTATTTCTGAAGGCAAAAGACTGGGTCAAAAAGTCACGTTATTAGAAGCGGGCGGTTACACAAATCTTGAACGACAACTTCGCCAAGTAGAAGATTGTATATCGGCGGGGGCTGATGCGTTAATTCTATCGGCTATTTCAGGTAAAGGTAATATCAATCAAGTCGATGAAATTCGAGGCAAAGGAATTCCGGTTGTAGATCTTGTAAATGGTATTGGCACACAAGTCGATGCAAAAATTTTAGAAAGCTGGTATTTACTTGGATATCTTGCATGCGATTGGATTGCTCAGAAACATCCTGAAGGAAGCGGTAAAACTTCAGCGGCATGGTTCCCAGGTCCTCCGGGTGCAGCATGGTCAGTAGCCGGTGATAAGGGTTGTCATGATGCGGTTAAAGGTAGTGATGTTGAAATCATTGCCACGAAATGGGGCGATACAGGGAAAAGTATCCAGTTAAAACTTGTAGAAGATGTTGTTGCTTCTCGAACAAAAGGTGGCACTACAGATCTAAACTATATTGTAGGTGCAACACCCACAATTGAAGCTGCAGTAGGCGTAGTACGTGATCGCGGAATTCAAGACACCACCAGATTGGTAGCTTATTACTACAATACCGGATCACACATTCTCTTAAAGCAAGGTCGTATGGATATGGCGCCAACCGATCACATGGTGCTACAAGGTCAAATTGCTATCGATCAAGCCGTACGTATTCTTGAAGGTCTTCCAATGTCAACGGGTGGTTCACCAGAATACAAAAACCCAGACCGCATTACTGAGCATGTTCAACCCGTACCAACCGTTGTAACGAAAGAAAATTACAACGATTTCGATCCAGCATCTACCTTAGCGCCAGATGGATGGAAGCCTGTGTTCCGTGTGGACTGACCTCTATGTAACACATAAGTTAATTAAGTAGGCGAATATTAAAAATGTCTGCTCAATTTAAAATTCGTGTTGAAGAAACTGCAGTAAGGGAGTCGATTAATGGTTTGAAGTCGACTCCTTTTGACAAGGATAAAGTAATGAAAGCAGTTGAAAATTCAGTACTGCTACGTGTAGAGAATATCTCTAAACAATTTCCAGGCACATTAGCGCTAGATAATGTAAGCCTTGATGTAAGAAGTGGTGAAGTGCACGTGTTATTTGGTGAGAATGGCGCAGGCAAGTCAACACTTGTTCAAGCCATTGCGGGTGTGCATCTTCCAACAAAAGGCAAGATCTTACTAAATGGGCAGGAGGTAGAACTGCAATCTGTGCATCAAGCGCGAAATCTCGGTATCAGTGCGGTTTTTCAAGAATTTTCTATTATTCCGCAATTAACGGTAGGAGAAAATTTATTTCTGGGTTCAGAGATGACCAGAGGACCATTCCTAAATAAAAACCAATTACGCGAAAAAGCTAATGAAACACTAGGCCGATTAGGATTTCCTCTCGATCCTGATAGTTTAGTGATGTATTTATCTCGTGCAGAACAGCAGATGGTAGAAATAGCAAAAGCATTTCGCACCAAACCTTCAATTGTAATTCTAGATGAGCCTACAGCTTCACTCACTGAGCGTGAAACAGATCAGCTTTTTTCAAAAATTGAAGAACTTAAGCAAGAAGGAATTGGAATCATTTACATCACGCATAGAATTAATGAAATTCAGAGAATTGGTGATCGTATTACGGTTCTTCGCGACGGTAAATTTGTATCAACCATACCCGTTAAAGAAGCCAGTGAGCAAAAATTAGTTGAATTGATGACCGGCCGGATAATTGATCAAGTCTTTCCAGACATTCAAGCAAAACCGGATAAAGCATTATTAACAATTGAAAATTTAACACTTCAAAATAATGTTTTACAAGATGTATCTATGCAAATTAAAAGCGGGGAAGTGGTTGGAATTGCGGGACTTGTGGGGTCAGGAAAATCACAAGTAGGGCGTGCTGTATTTGGGATAGAAAATATTACAAGTGGAAAAATAAAATTTTGTGGCGACACAGTTTACTGCAGTAAGCGTCATATAAACACCTTAAAGCCTCGCGTGATGCTAGACCGCGGCATGTATTACGTGCCATCGGATAGACGAGAAGAAGGGTTAGTGATGGTTCAAAATGTTAGAGAAAATGTATCTTTAGCTTCTCTTGGGTTAAAAGCCTTTTCCTATAATTGGTTTCTACGAAGATCAGAAGAAAAGAAAAAAATCGAAGATGTATCTAAAAAATTAGATATAAATCCACCCAATATTGAACGCGATGTCGAACATTTTTCAGGTGGCAATCAACAAAAAGCATTAATAGGTAAGGCGTTAGTTCGAGACGTCAAACTTTTTATATTCGATGAGCCCACGGTGGGTGTAGATGTGGGTGCACGAATGTTAATTTACAAATTTATTGCAGAGCTATGTGAAAAAGGTGCGGGTGTATTACTCATATCGTCTGATTTACCAGAAATTTTAAATCTAGCGCATCGTGCATACGTAATGCATCGTGGTGCGCTGCAGACGGAATTACCAAAAGAACAATTATCAGAACAAAATGTACTCAAGTATTTCTTTGAAAAGGAAGGGTGTTCACAATGAGTTCGAATCAGGCTGAAAGTATCCATGAAGGGTTTATAGAAACAGGCGTAGTTGAGAAAGCCATCAATTTACTAAAAATAGTCTTTGTTAAAGCGGGAGTGCTACCTTGGTTTTTAGTCATTGCCGTTATTTTTCTAACCAGTACTACAGATACTTTTCTTACAGAATCTAATCTTTCTACCGTAGCACGCCAATCAACTTATTTGGTACTGGCCGCAATGGCTCAGATGATTGTCTTATTAACGCGTGGCCTGGACTTATCCATAGGCACGATGTTTGCCATGAGCTCGGTGACCACCTCTATGACGATGGTGGCACTTGCATCAAGTGGCATGTCTCCAGCGCTAGTGATTGCCATGGGTTGCTTAGCAGGAATGGCAACAACGATGGCCATTGGTGCGTTTAATGGCATTGGTATTGCAGTATTTGATGTGCCACCGTTTGTAATGACGTTAGCTGTATCTTCAATTGTAGCAGGGCTTGCTTTTTACGTGACGGGAGGAACACCGGTTTATGGAATGCCAGGAGGTTTTTCAGATTTCTTTGGATATGGAAAAGTATTTGGCATTTCTGTTCCGGTATGTATAACCGTTCTTATTATTATCGGCATGTACTTTTTAATTAACTGGACCCGTCTAGGACGTTACTTTTATGCAATTGGTGGAAATCCTAAAGCCGCTGAATTGTCAGGCATAAATACAAAACGAGTCATATTTTTTACCTATGTGATAGCAGGCTTAATAACAGGCATTGCAACATTATTACTCACAGCAAGATTAGAGAGCGGGGAATCTAATATAGGGGTCGAATATCCTCTTATGTCCATTGCGGCGTGTGCAATTGGTGGCGTAAGTATTTTTGGCGGTATAGGAAAATTAAGTGGCGTAGTTTTGGGGGCAATATTTATCATTCTTGTGCAAAACGGTATGAATCTTTTGCAGCTTAATTCTTATTTACAAATGGTGGTAATCGGCATTTTGCTGATACTGGCAGTGGTGGCTGATAATTATCGATTAAAACTCCTCCTTACGATGAATAAATAGTCACCTCCTATCTGGACGAACAGGAATTCTTCAGTGTTTAGCAAGGACGCTTATTTTTTTATAAAGATAATCACACACATTTCATAGAATATAATTTAAGCACCCATGATTATATTAGCCATAATCATTTATTATGAGCGCTGGTTAAAATTAATTTGGAAATTTTCAATAAAAAAGGAATCTAAAAATGGCAATGAAATATTTTAATAAAGCACAGTCTAAAGAAATTTCATCATTAAATATTGATGGTATAAATGCATTTTTGCAGGATACGGTAGCTTCTGAAAATGAAGCAGCACCTATTAGTGGCGGCTTTTTCCGAATGGAAGCCGGCAATCCATTGGAATACACCTACAGTTATGATGAATGTAAGATCATGCTAGAAGGAGAGATGTCTTTAACTGAGAAGGGTGGCGAAACCGTTCAAATGAAACCAGGCGACGTGGTTTATTTTGATGCAGGTACCACCATTACGTTTTCTTCAGAGTCTTCAGGTACTGCTTTTTATGTAGGGCAACGTAAGTTTGGAGTTCTATAGCGAATCACTAAGTTTTACATATAAAAACTAAGAGGCTATTTTTGCAGATAACCTCTTAGTTACATGCCTAATAAACGAATATAATTTTGATGGGTTAACGTTCGTATTCGTCGTGTCGACGCACCCACTCCATCGTAAAAGACAGGTCGTCTTCGTCGCGTCCTTTTGGTGCCAAGTCTAAGTAATGATAGGCCGTAATAAACATATCTAGGCCACGTGCGTAAGTAGAATACGTGTGATAAATGCTTCCGTCATCTTCTTTAATGAAGACACTTACCCCTGGCGCTTCTGTGCTGGGAAATGCATCCTTCTGATAATTATAATAAATTTTATTATTATCGATTTCATCTTGTGTAAATGAAAACATGATAGTCACGATTGAAGTCGTTTTTAAATGAAGACACCCAATTAAGGCCCCAATTCATACGCTTTTTGTATTCTGCTAATTTTGTATAAGGCGCTTTGGAAATCACTGCCATGGAAACATCTCGATGGTTAAGATGAATAATGGCGGGATTAAAATGATCAGTGAGTAGCGAGCAACTGGGGCAACCCGCTTCCCAGTCAGCGCCATACATAAAATGATAAATAATTAGCTGGGTGCGACCATCAAATAAATCAGACAAAGAAATGGGTCCATTGAGGCCTTCAAAAATATATTCCTTATCTACTTTCTCCCAAGGTAATTCTCGACGCTGCTGACTGAGTTCATCACGTAATTTAGTAAATTCCTTTTCTTTAGTTAAGAATGCTTTTCGTGCCTCAATCCACTCATTATGCGAGACGATATTATTTTTCATAACTCATTCTCCATATCACTTGAACAGGTTCGAATATTTTAAATAAACCCTACGCGTTATCTATTGTTCCACTTAGACTCTGATTTTTGAATAATGCCATCTCCGATATCAGCTATATAATCATTTTTAGGGTCACCATTGAAAAATAAATACAATTTTCCGTCTTCTATATGCCAACTTCTAGGGTCAACGTCCGCGGTTAATCCAATGCTGATGGCCGTTGCACAATATCCACCATACTGAGGAGCATATTTTTCTGGAGTTTCTTTAAACAGTGCTAAATGTTCTGTTGATGCAAATTGCCACTCAACGTTTTTCCAGTTATAGGAAATCGTCTCATCACCTACAGTGGCTCGGTTTAAAGTAAAATAGGCAACCGGGTCATAACCACTCATTGCTATTCCATTTGTATTATTAATGTCTCCCCATGGGATCCATGAGACAGAACTTATCTTATTCATGTTAGCAAAGGCTAATAACCCAATGATCAACACTAAGATAATGGCAATAATAATTTTCTTTTTCATAATAATTCCCAAATGGATGAGTGGAAATAGAATGCATTAATCCATTTTCAATCGGTGGTGCAGCACTTCCAATTGCACATAACATTCTACTACTTACCGCTAACTTAAGAGGGTGGCCTCATAGTTTACTGCGATAAATCGTCACAGATGAACCCTTCATTCAATGCTCGAATGTGCCTTCTAAAAATCTGCTAAGTCATTGTTTAACAGTCATTCTCTACAGGCTTCCTTAAAAAAGCCCATAAATATAATTATAGAAGAATAGTTACAGTATTAAATAATTAAATTCCGTAACCACTTGACTCTGGAGTAGGGTCAGAGTTTAAAGTTCCAGCACCAATTGGAGGACACAAATATGGAATTCAAAATAGGCAAGTTATCGGCAGAAACTGGGGTGAATGTCGACACAATCAGATACTACGAACGGCAAGGGCTGCTGCAACCTACGCATCGGAAAAGAAGCGGCTATCGCATATATAACGATAATTCTATAAAAGAACTCACGTTCATCGAACGAGCCAAAGATCTTGGTTTCAGTTTAGGCGAAATTAAACAGCTACTCGATTTCGATTACCTCGGTAATTCATACCAGGATGTTATGTTTTTGATTCGTCGTAAAAGTAAAG
Organism: Gammaproteobacteria bacterium; assembly: GCA_014075255.1. Classification (NCBI taxonomy): domain Bacteria; kingdom Pseudomonadati; phylum Pseudomonadota; class Gammaproteobacteria; species Gammaproteobacteria bacterium. Next base: position 717,097 of record CP046178.1, on the reverse strand, counting down.
AAATTGGCCAGCGGTTAGCAGATATTGCCGCTATAAAAAGAACACTAGACTTCATGCAGGCGCATACAAATCCGGTTCGTGAATATAACGGGTGTAGCTTCTTAGATAGCTTGTTCGACCCGTCCGATCTTAAAACATCATCATTAAATCTATGTACGCATACTTACTTGTTAGAACCAGCAGAATGGAAATTTACTGGTACCGTTCAAAAATACGGAGCGGATGCTATTGGCATAAGCGGCAAACAAACGGTAACTCACGAAGATAAGATCTGGAATATTCTACGAGAAATTAACTTTGATGAGCCCGGTGAAGCTACAGGAATATTTAATATACACATGCCAATTGTAACGAGTGAATCTGAAATAGTACGCTGTGTAGCAAACTGCTCTACCTTTGGTGATGTAACCGGAAAAATAGCATTTGCAGGGGATTGCATCTTTTTAAATTACGAAATGACAGATGTCGGCTACGGTTCTTGCGAACACGCCCGCATGCTTAGTTCAGATATGTATGAAGTAACCGGCATTATTTCAGGTGAGGACCACGCCATACTTAAATGGCAATACGAGATGACTAAATGAGATCGAGTAAAGTAATGCAAGCAAAATAATGGAAGTAGGAGTACTTTTAATTGTAGTTATATTAATTGCTCTAGCCATAGTATTTAGACTTAAGTCAGATGAAGGCACAAAGCCAGAATCAGAAAATTATGTTGATAAAGGAGTTTCCAATAAGAGAGGATCAAGTTTAGATAGAAAAAATGTTGTAATTAAAAAAGTTCATCATGTGATTGATGGAGATACGATTATAGTTGGAGATGCTTGGAGTAATTTTCGAGTGCGTTTAGATTCAATCGATTGCCCAGAAGATGGCCAACCTTGGGGAGATACGGCTAAATACGGCTTGATTCGATTTATTGGTGGCCAGAAAATTCGATTAGAACCGCATGGTTACGATAAATATGATCGTATGGTGGCAACTGTTTATGTCAAAAATAATGTAGATAATGAATGGATTAATGTGAATGCAAAAATGGTCGTCTGCGGACACGCTTGGGTGATGCGAAGATTTTATAAACATTTGCCAAAAGAAAGGCAGAAAGATTTAAACAGCAAAGAATATTGGGCGAAATCAAAAAAGGTAGGTTTATGGAAAACAGAAAATCCTATTCCACCATGGAAGTGGAGAAATGAAACAAATAAAAATTAAATTAATTACTATTAACCTAAAGCAGACATCAGTAACGGTAGTAATAAACTGGCTTCTATAGCCAAGTTAATATTATAAGTTATATAATCACAACCAATTAGAAACAGGTTGGTTGTGAATTGTTCTTAGGTTCCCAGAATATCTTTATTAATTTTATGAGAGGTGCGTTATGCGTTTAGCATATATAGGTTTTTTAATCGTTATTCTGAGTAGTTGTAGTAGCACATGGAGTACATCCAAGGTTAAGAATGTTGAGAATACTGCTGATTCCGAAATTGCTACTGAATCAGCAAAAGCGGTTAAGTCTCCCGATTCAATTCTTGTAACTAAAGAAGATATCTCAAATAAGAAATATAAAATACTAGGAGATATCTCGGTGACTGTTCGAAAGACTACTATATTTCACAAAGATCCTACTCCAGTATTGGTAGACGAAAAGTTAAAAGTAAAAGCTGCAGAGTTAGGAGCGGACGCAGTGATACTAGTACGATATGGAGAAGTAGGGATTTCGTTAATGAGTTGGGGGGGGGCGCTTGAAGGTAAAGGTAGAGCGGTTGAGTACATTGAATAAGTTCTTACTAATCATCGTATTTTTACTAGCTTTATACGGATGCGCCACAAGTGCACCAGATCTACCTCCAGATTATGGCTCTGTGCACTCAAAACATAGGCTAAGTGTAGATGATTTTGACCCTGAGACTGCAAACTTAACTTGTGAAGAAATAAAGCAAGAATTAGTGGAACTTAATAGCGAGCACGTTATACAAAGCCAAGAAATAGGTGATAAGCGAGATTCTAATCAAACTATTGGATTTTTTGGCAGTCTATTTTTCTTGCCTGCCTACCTCGCTACAGATAGTAGCGCCCAAGCAAATGAAAAA